>NZ_CACSJM010000114.1 GCF_902706185.1 Roseomonas sp. 18066
CCTCCCCACCCCCCGGCCGCGCGCGCCCACCGCGGCGCAGCAGCGCGAGGCCCGCCTGGCCGCGGCGCTGCGCGAGAACCTGCGCCGCCGCAAGGCGCAGACCCGCGGCCGCGCTGACGAGACCCAAGGGGAGGCCCAAGCCGAAGACCCTCCAGCCAAGCCTGCGCCGCAGGGCAACTAGCCGAAGGCTTCGGTTGCCGGCAGGGGGCCGCTGGGCTATCCCGGCCGCCCAACGCCGCAGTCCTGGAAGTCCTCCCATGCCCATCATGCCTGACCACTGGATCCGCCGCATGGCGACGGAGCACGGCATGATCGAGCCCTTCGTCGAGAGCCAGCGGCGCGAAGGCGTCATTTCCTTCGGCCTGTCCTCCTACGGCTACGACGCTCGCGTCGCCGACGAGTTCAAGGTCTTCACCAATGTCGACAACGCCCTGGTCGACCCGAAGAAGTTCTCGGATGACAGCTTCGTCACCCGCAAGGGCGAGACCTGCATCATCCCGCCCAACTCCTTCGTGCTGGCGCACACGGTCGAGTATTTCCGCATCCCGCGCGACGTGCTGGTGATCTGCCTGGGCAAGTCGACCTATGCCCGCTGCGGCCTGATCGTGAACGTGACCCCGCTGGAGCCGGAATGGGAAGGCCAGGTCACCATCGAGATCAGCAACACGACCCCGCTGCCGGCCCGCATCTACGCCAATGAGGGGATCTGCCAGTTCCTGTTCCTGCAGGGCGCCGGCGAGCCGGAAATCTCCTATGCCGACCGCAAGGGCAAGTATATGGGCCAGCGCGGCGTCGCGCTGCCGCGTCTGTAAGGGCCGCGCCTGATGGATCGCATCCGCCTCCAGGGTGGCCGCCGGCTCGATGGGCGCATCGCCATCGGCGGCGCCAAGAACGCCGCCCTGCCGCTGATGGCGACCTCGCTCCTCACCGAGCAGGCCGTCATCCTGACCAACGCCCCGGCGCTGGCCGACGTCGCCACCATGGCCAACCTGCTGGCCCAGCACGGCCTGCGCGTCGAGCATGACACCACCAGCCGGCAGATCCTGCTGGACGGGCCGGCCACCCAGTTCGAGGCACCCTATGACCTGGTGCGCAAGATGCGCGCCTCGATCCTGGTGCTCGGCCCCCTGCTGGCCCGCTTCGGCCAGGCCCGGGTCTCGCTGCCCGGCGGCTGCGCCATCGGCACCCGCCCCGTCGACCTCCACCTGAAGGGGCTGGAGCAGATGGGCGCGGTGATCGACCTCGAGGCCGGCTACATCAACGCCCACGTCGAAGGCCGCCTCAAGGGCGCCCGCATCATCTTCCCCCAGGTCTCGGTCGGCGCCACCGAGAACCTGCTGATGGCAGCCACCCTAGCCGAGGGCACCACCCAGCTGGTCAACGCCGCCCGCGAGCCGGAGATCACCGACCTGGTGAAGTGCCTGGTCTCGATGGGCGCGAAGATCGAGGGCGAGGGCACCGACCGGCTGACGGTCCAGGGCGTCGACAGCCTGCACGGCACGACGCACGCCATCCTGCCCGACCGCATCGAGGCCGGCACCTTCGCCTGCGCCGGCGCCATCACCGGCGGCGAGCTGCTGCTGGAGGGCATGACGCTGGAGCTGTTCGGCGCCTGCACCCGCTCGCTGCGCGAGGCCGGCGTCGAGATGCTGCAGGAGGAGGACGGCGTCCGCTGCCGCCGCCTCAACGGCCTGCACGGCGTCGACGTGATGACCGAGCCCTTCCCCGGCTTCGCCACCGACATGCAGGCCCAGTTCATGGCGCTGATGGCCGTGGCCGACGGCGCCTCGATGATCACCGAGACCATCTTTGAAAATCGCTTCATGCATGTCCCCGAGCTGACCCGGATGGGGGCGCGGATCAACGCGCACGGCTCCTCGGCCATCGTCCGGGGCGTGGCCAAGCTCTCCGGCGCCCCGGTGATGGCCACCGACCTGCGCGCCTCGGTCTCGCTGATCATCGCGGCCCTGGCCGCCGAGGGCGAGACCATCGTCAACCGCGTCTACCACCTGGACCGCGGCTATGAGCGGATCGAGCAGAAGCTGGCCGCCGTCGGCGCCGACATCGAACGTATGCCGGGCTGACATGGCCATGACACCCTTCCGGTGATACAACCCGCCATGGACCAGCCCATCGCCAGCCCTGCCCAGGGCACCCTCGCGGGCGACCAGCCTCTCGTCCTGGCGCTCCCCAAGGGGCGCATCCTGGACGAGCTGGCGCCCCTGCTCGGCGCCGCCGGCATCGTGCCGGCCGCCGATTTCCACGGCTCCAGCCGCCGGCTGCGCTTCGAGACCAACGACCCGGCCCTCGACGTGGTGCGCGTCCGCTCCTTCGACGTCGCCACCTTCGTGGCCTTCGGCGCCGCCCAGATCGGCATCTGCGGCGCCGATGTGCTGATGGAATTCGACTACCCCGAGATCTACGCCCCGCTCGACCTCGGCATCGGCCGCTGCCGCGTCTCGGTGGCCGAGCCGGTGGGCGATACCGCGACCGAGACCCTCGGCCGCCGCTCCCGCATCGCGGTGGCGACCAAGTATCCCAACATCGCCCGCCGGCATTTCGCCACCAAAGGCATCCAGGCCGAGGTGGTGCATCTGAACGGCGCCATGGAGCTGGCGCCCTCGCTGGGCCTGGCCCGGCTGATCGTCGACCTGGTGCAGACCGGCTCGACGCTCAAGGCGAACGGCCTGGTCGAGACCGAGGTCATCGCCCAGATCAGCTCCCGCCTGATCGTCAACCGCACGGCGCTGAAGACCCGGCCCGAGGCGATCGGCGACTGGCTGTCCCGCTTCCGCGCAGCGCTCGACAAGGTGGCCGCATGATCCGCCTCAACACCGCCGACGCCGCCTTCGAGGCCGGCTTCCTGGCGCTGCTCGACCAGGCGCGGGAGACGACGTCGACGGTCGACGCCGCGGTCGCCGGCATCATCGCCGAGGTGAAGCGCGACGGCGACGCGGCGCTGCTGGCGCTGACCGGCCGCCTCGACCGCTGGCACCCGGCCGATGCCGCGGCACTCCGCGTCACCGAGGCCGAGATCGAGGCCGCCCGCGCCCGCTGCGCGCCCGAGCTGCTCGACGCCCTCGACCTGGCCGCGACCCGGATCGAGCGCTTCCACGCCGCCCAGCTGCCGCGCGATGTCGAGCTCGACGACCCGCTCGGGCTGACGCTCGGCCTGCGCTGGGGCTCGATCGACGCGGTCGGCCTCTATGTGCCGGGCGGCAAGGCGGCCTATCCGTCCTCGGTGCTGATGAACGCCATCCCGGCCCGGGTCGCCGGGGTGCCGCGCATCGCCATGTGCGTCCCCACCCCCGACGGGGTGCTGAATGATCTTGTTCTTGCCGCCGCGCACCGCGCCGGGGTGACCGAGATTTTCCGCATCGGCGGCGCCCAGGCCATCGCCGCCCTGGCCTGGGGCACCGCCACCATCGCCGCCGTGGACCGCGTCGCCGGCCCGGGCAATGCCTATGTCGCCGAGGCCAAGCGCCAGGTCTTCGGCCGGGTCGGCATCGACAGCATCGCCGGCCCGTCCGAGGTGGTGGTGCTGGCCGATGCCAGCCAGAACCCGGCGCTGATCGCCATGGACCTGCTGGCCCAGGCCGAGCATGACGAAAGCGCCCAGTCGATCCTGATCACCACCAGCCACCAGATGGCCAATGCCGTCGAGCATGCGGTGCAGGACGCCCTGCTGACGCTGCCGCGCGCCGAGATCGCCGGCGAGAGCTGGCGGCGGCACGGCGCCATCATCGTGGTGCATGACTGGGAGGAAGGCGCCCGGCTGGTCGACCGCCTGGCACCCGAGCACCTGGAGATCATGGTCTCCGAGCCCGGGGCCCTCTTCGCCCGCATCCGCCATGCCGGCGCCGCCTTCCTGGGCGCGCATTGTCCGGAGGCGCTGGGCGACTATGTGGCCGGCCCGAACCATGTGCTGCCCACCGGCCGCACCGCCCGCTTCGCCTCCGGCCTTTCTGTCTACGACTTCCTGAAGCGCACCACCTGGATCAGCGCGGAGCGCCGGGGACTGGAGGCGATCGGTCCCGCCGCGGTCGCGCTGGCGGAAGCGGAAGGCCTCTCCGCCCATGCCCGCAGCATCAGCCTGCGGCTGGGCTGAGCCCGACAGGGTGAATCCGGGACGATTTCGGCCTGGAATCGTCCCCACGCGCCGTGACCGTGGCTGACGCGCGCGGCCTGTCCTTGACCATCCGTGGTCGGGCCATCATGTTCTCGCCGCGAATGCCCCGGCGCAGGCCCTGCTCCGGCCGTTCCCCCACGTCTTAAGCGGAGATGTCCGGCGCAGCTCGCGTCGCCTGCCGCAATGAAGAGGTCTGATGTCGAAAGAAGATATGATCGAGTTCAGCGGCCAGGTCGTTGAACTTCTTCCCAACGCCATGTTCCGGGTGAAGCTCGACAACGAGCACATGGTCCTGGCCCATACCAGCGGCAAGATGCGCAAGAACCGCATCCGCGTGCTGGCCGGCGACCGTGTCAATGTCGAGATGACGCCCTACGACCTGACCAAGGGCCGCATCACCTTCCGGTTCAAGTAATGTCCGTGGCGGGCCCCGAGGCCGCCCTCGTGCTTCCGCCGGCCGATGACAGCCGCCCGCCGCTGGTGCTCGCCAGCGGCAGCCCGCGCCGCCTGGATCTGCTGAAGCGGATCGGCGTCGTGCCCGCGCGCGTCTGCCCCCCCGACATCGACGAGACGCCGCGCAAGCAGGAGCAGCCGCGCCAGCTGGCCGGCCGCCTGTCCCAGGCCAAGGCCCGCGCCGTCATGGCCGCCGAGCCCGCCGCCCTGGTGCTGGCCGCCGACACCGTCGTCGGCGTCGGCCGCCGCATCCTGCCCAAGGCCGAGACCATCGAGCAGGCGCGCGCCTGCCTCGACCTGCTCTCCGGCCGGCGGCACCGGGTCTATACCGGCGTGGCGCTGGGCCTGCCGGACGGCCGGCTGCTGACCCGGGTGGTGGAAAGCGTCGTCAGCTTCCAGCGCCTGACCGAAGCGCAGACCGCGGCCTACCTGGCCAGTGGCGAATGGCAGGGCAAGGCCGGCGGCTACACCATCCAGGAATCGGCCGAGGCCTTCGTGCGCTTCCTCTCGGGCAGCCATTCCAACGTGGTCGGCCTGCCGCTGCACGAGACCGCCCAGCTGCTGCGGGGCATCGGGTGGCTCCGCCCCTGATTTTTCTTTCCGTTTCTCCCGGCGAGCGGCGGGTCGCGCTGCGCCGGGAAGGCGTTCTGGCCGAGGCCTTCGTCGAGCGGCCGCACCGGCCGGAGGGCATCGGCGACCTGCATGTCGCCCGCGTCTCCGCCCGCGCCCCCGCCATGGGCGGCGTTTTTCTGGCGCTGACCGGCGGCGAGACCGGCTTCCTCCCTGATTCCGACGGCGGCAAGGGCCGCGGCGAAGGCGACTGGCTGCGCGTCGCCATTACCCGCACGGCGCAGGGCGGCAAGGGCCCGCGCCTGGCCGTCCGACCCACGCCCGAGGCGGTGGTCGGACCGATCCGCCTGCTGTCCCGCGGGCCGGAGGCGGCCGTTCGCCTGGCCGCGCAGAACCCCGAGGCGGTCGTCGTCACCGACCACGCCGCGACGGCCGCCCGGCTGCGGGGCGTCCTGGGCGCCGCGCGGGTCGAGCTGTCGGCGACCCCGGCCTTCGACGACGATCTCGAGGAAGCTTTCGAAGAACTGTCGGGCATGGCCGTGGCGCTGCCCGGCGGCGGGCGGCTGACCCTGCACCCGACCCCCGCTTTGCTGGCCATCGACATCGATGCCGGGGCGATCTCCGGCGGCCGCGACGCCCAGGCGCACAAGGCGCTGAACGCCGCGGCGCTGGCCGAGGCGCTGCGCCAGATCCGCCTGCGCCACCTGGCCGGCGCCATCCTGGTCGACATGGCCGGCATGGCCATCGCCCGCCGCCGCGATCTGCTGCCCGGCCTGGCGCCGCTGGTCGCCGCCGACCCCGCGCTGAAGCTGATCGGCCTCACCGGCCTCGGGCTGATCGAGCTGCAGCGCCGCCGGGTCCACACGCCGCTGCACGATATCCTGGGCGACCCGCCATCGCCGCTGACCCGGGGCCTGGCCGCGCTCCGCCGCGGCCTGGCCGAGGCCGCCCGCCGCCCCGGCGCCCGGCTGGCGCTGACCGCGTCGCCTGCCGTGCTGGCGGCGCTGGCCGATTGCGCCGGCGCGCTGGACGACTTCGCCGACCGCGCCGGCGCCCTGGCGCTGCGCCCCGACCCCCTCTGCCCCCCCGGACAGGAGCATGTCCATGCCGAGTGACACCCCGCCCCCGAAGAAGCGCCCGCGCTGCCCGATCTGCGGCCAGGCGAGCGATCCGGCCCACCGCCCCTTCTGCTCCGACCGCTGCAAGCAGGTCGATCTCGGCCGCTGGCTGAAGGGCGACTACGCCATCCCCGGCCCACCGCTCGAGGAAGAAGACCCCGAGGGCCAGCCCTGAGCCGCCAGCCCTGAAAAGCGGGCCTTAAACACGCCTGCAAAACAATCGGCACAGGGTGCTGGACAGGCGCCACGCCATCCGTTATCTCCCCGCCATCTGCCGACGGCGCCTCTCGAGGCGCTGCACTATGGGCCCAGATAGCTCAGTTGGTAGAGCATGCGACTGAAAATCGCAGTGTCGGTGGTTCGATTCCACTTCTGGGCACCATCCCCTTCCTCCGAAGATGCGGCCGACGATGACCCCCAGCCGGGCCATGGCGTCGTTTTCGCGCATCCGCCGGCCACGAAAAAACGCCCCGGTCTGCACCGGGGCGTTCTGAAGCGCATGACGACCGGCCCGGGGCGCTGCCCCAGGCCGGCCTTGTCGTCAGCCGATGACGGGGTCGTAGGCGCCGTCGCGGCCCTCGGCCAGGCCATACTGGATCCAATGCAGCGCCAGCTGGTCGGCGCCCATGCCGGCCAGGTCGCCATTCTTGGCGAGGTAGGCCTGCTCGTTGAAGCCGTCGACCTCGCGGCCCTCATCGGCGCCATTGTTGATGTAATGCAGCGAGGCGAGGTCGGAGATCTGGCCGATGCTGCCCTGCTTGCCATAGGCCTCGATCACATCGGTGTAGCTCGCCAGGTACTGCAGCGGATCGAAGGTCGTCTCCCGACCGGCCGCCGCGCCCGCCTCGATGAAGTCACGGGCGCCGCCATTCTCGATCGCCGACTGGCTCTCGCCGGCGAACTGCTCGCGCAGGCTTTCATTGGACGCCACATAGGCGAGGCCGTCGAAGCTCACGCTGCGGCCTTCCTTGAAGCCATCCTGGACGAAATGCGCGGTGGCGGCGGCGGTGTCGGTGCCGAAGGTCTCGCGCAGGTCGTCATAGGTGGCGATATAGGACAGCGCGGCGAAGTCGTTGCTGCGCCCCTCGGCGCGGCCATATTCGAGGAAGTGCTTGGCGCCGACCTCGTCCGCATTGGCGCCGAGGCCGGCCAGAACGTCGGTGTTGGCGGCCAGATAGGCATTGCCGTCGAAGGTGATGTCGCGCCCCTCGACCGCGCCATAGTCACGGAAATGGGCCCAGCCCGCCCCCGCATTGGCGCCATAGGCGGCAATCAGGTCGCCATGCGAGGCGATGTAGGAATACGAGAAGAACTCGTTGACGTCCTTCAGGTCGAGCGTGCCGCCGACGCCGGTGAACTGCACCGCCTCGACGTCGAGCAGGGTGTCGACGCCGTCGGGGCCGCGCACCAGGCCTTCGCTGTCATAGCGGAAGACTTCGTATTGCGACTGGTCGCCCATGACGCGCACGGTGTCACGCCCGTCGCCGCCTTCGACACGGTCATTGCCGGTGCCGGGGTCGATCAGGTCGTTGCCGCCACGCGCCTCGATGAAATCATTGCCGGCAGCGCCAGCGAAGGTGTCATCGGAATTGGTGCCGATAAGACGGTCGTCGCCGCCCGTTCCCACATAGACAGCCATTGGCGTTTCTCCTTTGCTTCGCGTCGTGCGGCATGAGAACCAACGGCGCGGGCAGAGGTTTCCTGAAACCGGTTGCGTAAGGATTCGCGTGGATGACAACAGAGATCGAAACCGTCTCCAGCCGCATCGCCTATGAGAACCGCTGGCTGCGGGTGCGGGAGGACATAATCCGCCGTGCAGACGGCTCCGACGGCCTCTATGGCGTCGTCGAGCGCAGCGATTTCGTCGTGCTGCTGCCCTGGCAGGATGGCGGCCTGACGCTGGTTGAACAATATCGTTACCCGGTCCGCCGGCGGCAGTGGGAGCTGCCGATGGGCACCTGGGAGACGGCGCCGGATACCGATCCGGCGCTGCTCGCCGCCGCCGAGCTGCGCGAGGAGACCGGGCTGGTCGCGCAGAATCTCGTGCGCATCGGCGGAATCCTGCAGGGCGCCGGCTATTGCAACCAGCGCGGGCATATCTTCATGGCGACACACCTGACCCAGCAGGCCGACCAGCGCGAGGCCACCGAGCAGGACCTGGTCTGCCGGCATTTTTCCCTGGCCGAGGTGGAGGCGATGATCCGCGACGACATCCTGGTCGACGCGCCCAGCCTGGCCGCCATCGCCATGGCCCGGCTGAAAGGCTTTTTATGACCCTCGCCGCGCGGGTTGTGCGTGGCCGGGCATCACGGGGCGCCGCATGGTGCGGGAACGCAACGGCGCTTCGGGGCTTTCCCACGCACCCCCTGTGCTGCGCGGCAACATCGCGGAAAGCTCCAGCGCCGTCCCCATGCCGTGCCGTGGCTTATCCCCAGCTTCGTCCACCTGTTCTGGGGATAGTTTCCGGCTTTCGGTCCTGGCTTTCAGTCCTGGCTTTCAGTCCTGGCTTTCCGGCCCCCCCCTCGGGTAAAGCCGGCCCATGCAAAGCTATGACGCGGTGGTGCTGGGGGCCGGGGCGGCCGGGCTGATGGCGGGGATCCGCGCCGGACAGCGCGGGCGGCGCGTGCTGGTGCTCGACCATGCGCCGCAGGCCGGCTCGAAGATCTTGATCTCCGGCGGCGGGCGCTGCAACTTCACCAATATCGGCACCACGCCGGAACGCTTTTTCTCGGCCAATCCGCATTTCTGCAAATCGGCGCTGAAGCGCTACACGCCCACGGATTTCCTGGCGCTGGTGGAAAAGCACCGCATCGCCTGGCACGAGAAGACGCTGGGCCAGCTGTTCTGCGACGGCTCCTCGCGGCAGATCGTCGCCATGCTGCTGGACGAATGCGCCGCCGCCGGCGTCGAGCTGCGGCTCGGTCACCGCATCACCGATGTCAGCCGCGCCGATGCCTATACCATCACCACCGATCGTGGCGTTTTCACGGCGCCGGCCCTGGTGCTGGCGACCGGCGGGCTGTCGATCCCGAAGATGGGCGCGACCGGCCTGTCCCTCGACATCGCCCGCCGCTTCGGCCTGCCGATGGTGGAGCCGCGCCCGGGCCTGGTGCCGCTGACCTTCGACGGGCCGATGCTGGAGCTGATGCGGCCGCTCTCGGGCCTCGCCTTCCCGGCCATCGCCCGCGCCGGCCGCCACCGCTTCCCGGAAGCCGTGCTGTTCACCCATCGCGGGCTGTCGGGGCCGGCGATCCTGCAGGTCTCCTCCGCCTGGAAGCCAGGCGAGGCGATTTCCCTCGACCTGCTGCCCGGCCAGGACGCCCAGGCGCTGCTCGTGGAGCGCAAGCAGGCCCGCCACAAGGCAGAGCCGCGCACGGTGCTGGGGGAGGTCCTGCCGGCCCGCCTGGCCCAGGCCCTGGCGGCCGCCTGGCTGCCCGATGCGCCGATGGCGCGGCAGACCGACCGCGACCTGCGCCGGGTCGGCCAGACCCTGTCGCACTGGTCGCTGACGCCCGCCGGCAGCGAAGGCTATGCCAAGGCCGAGGTCATGCTGGGCGGCGTCGACACCGCGGCGCTGTCCTCCCGCAGCATGGCGGCCGAGGCGGTGCCCGGGCTGCATGTGATCGGCGAGGCGGTGGACGTCACCGGCTGGCTCGGCGGCTATAATTTCCAATGGGCCTGGGCCAGCGGCTGGGCGGCGGGCGAGTCCGTCTAGCGCGAACCCCGCCGATTCTTGTTGCATCGCAACGAGCGTCGTGGGGATGCTGGGCTTCCGGCAGCGGCGGCCCCTCCCCGTCCCGGAACCACCGGCCGGCCCAGCCCTCACGCCCCGGGACCGGTCCTTCCATCCGTCGGATCCGGGCCGGTGGCCCGGATCCACGTGACGGCGGCGTCAGGAAACCCCCTCAGAAATCGCCTTCGACCTCGGCCAGGGCCTCCGGTTCCAGCGCGGCCTCGGCCATCCACTCGACCATCGGCGCCCAGGCCAGCAGCCTCTCCTGATAGGCGGCGCTGACCCCGGGCAAGGTCACGCCATAGGTCAGGAAGCGGCTGGCCACGGGGGCGTACATGGCATCGGCGATGGAGGGCCGCTCGCCGAACAGCCAGGGCCCGCCGGAGCGCGCCAGGGCGTCTTCCCAGATATCCTGGATGTGGCGGATATCGGCCGCCGGCCCCGACCAGACGCGGAAGCCCGGGCGGCGGGCGCGCATGTTCAGCGGCAGCGAGGCGCGCAGCGCGGTGAAGCCGCCATGCATCTCGCCCGAGATCGAGCGGCAATGCGCGCGCGCCACCGGCCCTTCGGGCAGCAGATGCGCCTCGGGGAATTCCTCGTTCAGCTGCTCGGCGATGGCCAGGCTGTCCCAGATCTTCACCGGGCCGCGCACCAGGCAGGGCAGCCGGAAGGTGGAGCTGCGCGACAGCAGCTCGGCCCGGGCCTGCGGGTCGTCGGCGGCGGCGGTCTCCACGCTGAAGCTCAGCCCGGCCATGCGACAGAGCAGGTAGCCCCGCAGCGACCAGGAGGAGTAGTTTCGACTGCTGATGAGGAGGCGGGCCTCGGCCATGCGGAACACTCCCACGCGATGATGGCGCAACCTTAGGCGCGCCCCACGATTGACGAAATGGTCATCTATGCACCGTCAACATGCCCCTCGCGGCCGGGGAACATTTTCGTTACCGTCGGCGGGGGAAGCGGCAGCAAGCCGTGGCATGAGTGACGTCGTGGCGTGAGTAGACCCTTGGCGTGAGTAGACCTTTAGCGTGAGTAGACCTTTGGCGTGAGTAGACCTTTGGCGTGAGTAGACCTTTGGCGTGACTGGGCCCGGATTATTTGGGCGACTGCTTTGGCTTGGCAATGCGCCCCATCGACCGACTTCGGGAGAGGCTCCTCGCGGATGATGTATCAGCTTTATCAGGCCCAGCAGGATCTGATGGCTCCCCTCCGGCAATTCGCCCGCGGCACCGGCGCGGTGCTCCGGCAATTCGACACCGGCCGGCCAGAGACCTTCGCCCTGCGGCAATTCGCTGCCGCGCTGGAGCTGATGGGCACCGCCGCCGTCACCCATGAGCGCCCACCCTTCGGCTTCACCAGCGTCCTCGTCGGCAATGAGGCGGTGACCGTCACCGAGGAGGTGGCGCTGTCCACCCCCTTCGGCCGGCTGCTGCACTTCAAGAAGGACACCGCGCTGCCGCAGCCCAAGGTGCTGGTGGTGGCGCCGATCTCCGGCCATTTCGCCACGCTGCTGCGCGGCACCGTGCAGGTGCTGCTGCCCGAGAACGACGTCTACATCACCGACTGGATCAATGCCCGCGACGTGCCGCTCTCGGCCGGGCGCTTCGGCCTGGACGAGTTCGTCGACCATGTCATCGCCTTCCAGGAGGCGATCGGCCCGGGCGGCCATGTGCTGGCGGTCTGCCAGCCGGCGGTGCCGGTGCTGGCCGCCGTGGCGCTGATGTCGGAGGACCGCAACCCGGCCACGCCGCACAGCATGACGCTGATGGCCGGCCCGATCGACACGCGGATCCTGCCCACCAAGGTCAACGCCCTGGCGCAGGAGCATCCGATCGACTGGTTCGAGAAGAACCTGATCCACACCGTGCCCTGGCGGCTGCAGGGCGGCGGGCGCCGCGTCTACCCGGGCGTGCTGCAGCTCAGCGCCTTCATGTCGATGAACATGAACCGGCACGTGAACGCGCATCTGGAGCAGTTCCGCAACCTGGTCGGCGGCGATTCCGAGCTGGCTGACGCGCATCGCCGCTTCTACGACGAATATCTCGCCGTCATGGACCTGCCGGCCGACTTCTTCCTGGAAACCGTCAAAAGCGTCTTCCAGGACCACGACCTGGCGATGGGCCGCATGACGCATCGCGGCCGCCCGGTGCGGCCGGAGGCGATCCGCCGCACCCGGCTGCTGACCGTCGAGGGCGAGCGCGACGACATCTGCGCCATCGGCCAGACCGCCGCGGCGCTCGACCTCTGCAGCAACCTGCCGCACACCATGAAGCGCAACCACCTGCAGATCGGCGCCGGCCATTACGGCGTCTTCAGCGGCCGCCGCTGGGCCAACGAGGTCTATCCGCTGGTGCGCGAGATCATCGCCGAGGCCTGAGGACGGCCGGGGCAGCCCATCGCGGCTGCCCCAACCGACAGAATTATGCCGCCGGGTGCGGCAGGTGGTGATAGTCGCGCTGCCACCAGATCAGCGCCGGCGCCTTGTCGCCCAGCCGGATGGCGCGGATGGCGGCGAAGAACACGCCATGCGTCCCCTTCTCCAGCACCTCGTCGATCACGCAGTCCAGCGACACCGCGGCGCCGTCCAGCGCGGGCGCGCCGGTCTCCAGCTTGCTCCAGGCGCCGATCTCGAAGCGCTGCTCGGCGGTCACCGCGCCGGTGGCGCCGGCGAAATGGTTGGAAATCTCCTGCTGCCCGCCGGCCAGGACATTGACGCAAAGCACGCCATTTTCCTTGAAGGCCGCATACTGCGTGCTGTTGCGGTTGATGCAGACCAGCAGCGTCGCCGGATCGTCGGTGACCGAGCAGACGGCGCTGGCGGTCAGCCCGGCGCGGCCGCCGGGGCCGTCGCTGGTGATGACGTTCACCGCCGCGCCCAGGCGCGCCATGGCTTCGCGGAAATCGGGGCGGGAGACGGGCATCGGGCACTCTCTGCAGCGGTTCGGGCGGCGGAAGCGGGCATGATGGCACGCGCCTCCCTGCCAGGCCATCCGTCATGCTGCACCGCCCCCAACCAAGCGGTGGGGTTCCGCGCCGGTCGCTTCCGGCTATCCTGCCCGCCTCTCTGGAAGGAGCGCAGAATGCCCGAGATCACCATTCCGGCCAGCGACGGCAGCGGCAGCTTCGCCGCCTACCTGGCCATGCCGAAGCTGGGCCCGACCGGGGGCCCGACCGGGGGCCCGCTCGGCGCCGTCGTCATGATCCAGGAAATCTTCGGCGTGAACCACGCCATGCGGGCGCTGTCCGACTGGGTCGCCGACATGGGCTTCATCGCCATCTGCCCGGACCTGTTCTGGCGCCAGTCGCCCGGCATCCAGCTGACCGATGGCAGCAAGGAGGAATGGGACCAGGCCTTCGCGCTGATGAACGGCTTCGACCAGGCGAAGGGGGTCGAGGACCTGAAGGCCACCCTGGCCGCGGTCCGCGTGATGCCCGGCTGCAACGGAAAGACCGGCACCATGGGCTTCTGCCTGGGCGGCCGGCTGGCCTTCATGATGGCCACCGACTCCGACGCCGACTGCAATATCTCCTACTATGGCGTGGGCATCGAGGGGCTGGTCGGCGGCGCCGACCGCGTCACGAACCCGCTGCTGCTGCACATCGCCGAGCTCGACCGCTTCGTCCCGGCCGATGCGCGGAGCGCCATCCAGCAGGGCCTGGACGGCAAGCCGGATGTCGCCGTGCATGTCTATCCCGGCGTCGACCATGCCTTCGCCCGCATGGGCGGCCATAGCTGGGACGGCCGCGCCGCGACGATCGCCAATGGCCGCACCGCCGAGCTGCTGGCCCGCGCCCTGGGCTGACGCCATTTCCGCGCGGGCGGGGGCGACCCTGCCCGCGCGGAAAACCGAATGTTCATCGCTGGCACGGCAATATCCGCGGCGCACCAGCCGGTATGCCCCTGCGCCATGTCGCTCAAGACCCGCCTGATCGCCTGCCTGGCCGTCATCCTGCTCTGCTTCATGGGGCTGGGCGGCTTCGCGCTGCAGCGCCTCTCCGCCGTCCAGGCGGGGGCCGAGGACATGGGCGGCAACTGGATCCCCAGCCTGATCGACCTGTCCCGCGGGTCGGAGGCGGCGCTGAAGCTGCGCCAGCACGTGCTGCGCCACGCCCTGACCGACGACGCCCCCGGCCAGCAGGCGATCGAGCGCGACCTGCAGCGCGAGCGCGACGCGGTCGAGCGCATGCTGGCCGACTACCTGCCGCTGATCAGCGGCGCCGATGAACGCCGGCTCTACGACGCGGTGCGCATCGGCTGGGACGGCTATGCGGCGCAGATCGGCCCGACGCTGGCGCTCAGCCGCCGCCAGGACCAGGCGCTGCTGCGGCGCCAGCTCGACGGCCCCGCCCGCCTCGCCTTCGAGGCCTATGACGCCGCCATGACCCGGCTGCTGCGCTTCAACCAGGACGGCGCCCATGTCGCGGCGCAGGCCTCCGGCGATGTCAGCGCCACCGCCTTCTGGATGATCGTCGCGGCGCTCGTCGCCGGCACCCTGCTGGTGGCCGGGCTGGCGCTGTCCCTGGTGCGCGGCATCTCGGTGCCGCTGCTGCGGCTGACCGCCACCATGCGGGCCATGGCCGGCGGCAACCTCGATGTCGTCGTCGACGGCCGCGACCGCGCCGACGAGATCGGCGCCATGGCCCAGGCGCTGGAAGTGTTCCGCATCAAGGTGCGCGAGGCCGAGCGACTGGCCGCCGACCAGGCCCGCGCCGACCAGCAGGGCCGCGAGCGTGGCCTGCGGGTCGAGGCCATGGTCCGCGAATTCGGCGAGGAGACCCAGCGGTCCCTCTCCGCCCTGCGCGGCGCCGCCCAGCGCCTGGCCGGCACCTCCGGCGAGATGACCCGCAGCGCCGAGGACGCCACCCGCCTGACCACCACCCTGTCGCATGCCTCCGAAAGCGTCTCCTCCAACGCCCAGACCGCCGCCGCGGCGACCGAGGAGCTCACCGCCTCGATCGGCGAGATCACCCGCCAGGTCGGCCGCGCCGCCGAGGTCTCCCGCCACGCCGTCGCCGAGACCGAGCGCACCGACCGCACCGTGCGTGAGCTGGCCGAGACCGCCAACCGCATCGGCGACGTCGTCCGGCTGATCGCCGACATCGCCGGCCAGACCAATCTTCTGGCGCTGAACGCCACCATCGAGGCCGCCCGCGCCGGCGAGGCCGGCAAAGGCTTCGCGGTGGTGGCGTCGGAGGTGAAGAACTTGGCCAGCCAGACCGCCAAGGCGACCGAGGAGATCGGCCAGCAGGTCGGCGCCATCCAGGGCGCCACCGGCCTAGCGGTGGAAGCGATCCGCAGCATCGCCGGCGTCGTCGCCGAGATCGACCAGACCGCCGCCGCCATCGCCGCCGCGGTCGAGCAGCAGGGCGCCGCCACCCAGGAAATCGCCCGCACCATCGCCGGCACCGCCCAGGCCGCCGCCGCCGTCTCCCGCGAGACCGGCGTGGTGCAATCGGCCGCCGAGACCACCACCCGCACCGCCGACCAGCTGCGCGCCGCCTCGGGCGAGGTCGGCCAGACCACCGACGCCCTCAACACCGGCGTCGACCGCTTCCTCAAGGGGATCCAGGGCGCCTGACGGGCAACACCCTGCCATCGATCAGGCAGAAGCCCAGCGCGATCAGCGCCATCCCGGCGACATGCCGCGGCAGCAGGCTCTCGCCCAGGAACAGCACGCCCAGCAGGATCGCCATCACCGGCACCAGCTGCGTCACCAGCGCCGTGTTGGTCGCGCCCGCCTCGGCCAGCAGCCGGAAATACAGCGCATAGGCGATGCCGGTGGAGACCAGCCCCAGCGCCAGCACGGCCAGCCAGACGCCGACCCCCGGCATCGGCAGCAGCCAGGGCTGGTCGAAGGCCAGCATCAGCGGCAGCGCCAGCAGCGTGCTGGCCGTGGTCTGCCCGGCCGCGGCGGCCAGCGGCGCCACCTGCAGCCGCCGGAACCGCCGCCCGTACAGCCCGGCGAAGGCATAGGACAGGCAGGCCCCGAGCCCGGCCAGGATGGCGGTGAACTCCGCCCCCGCGCCGAAGGCCGCCGGCCCGGCCAGCACCGCGACGCCGGCCAGCCCCGCCAGCACCCCGGCCAGCCGCCCGCCGCTCATCTTCTCGTCCGAGGTGGTCCAATGCGCCACCACCGCGGTGAAGACCGGCGTCGCCGCATTGACCACGCTGGCCAGGCCGCTCGGGATGCTCTGCTGCGCCCAGACGATCAGGCTGAACGGGATCAGGTTGTTCAGCAGCGCCATGACGATGCAGGCGCGCAGCACCGGGCCCGTTGGTGGCAGCCGCTCGCCGCGCAGGCCCAGCACCAGCCACAACAGGCACGACGCCAGCAACACCCGGGCAAACACCACCGTCAGCGGCGGCCAGACCCGGCCCACCACCGCCATGAAGAAAAAACTGCCGCCGAAAGCCAGCGACAACAGCAGCAGCAAGACCCACTGGCGGGACGTCATCAGAACCGATCTCTAAAAGTCAGAAAGCCTGGGAGAAGGAATTCCCCCCGCAAACGTATACGTTTGCGCCCTTTCTCTTTCTGCACACGCCCGGCGGACGCTGTCCGCCGGGATCAACAATTCAGCGGCGGCGCTCGACCAGCACGCCGTCGGCCTTCAGCGTCGCGATCTCGTCCGACGAGAAACCGTGGCGCGACAGCACGGCATCGCCATGCTGGTTGAACGACGGCGGCGCGGCGCGCGTGCCGCCCGGCGTGCGCGACAGCTTGATCGGCGTGCCCAGCGCACGGAAATCGCCCAGCTCCGTGACCATCTCGCGATGCGCCGTGTGCGGGGCGGCCAGCGCCTCGTCCACGTTCAGCACCGGACCGGCCGGCAGCCCCGCGGCCAGCAGCCGGTCGCACAGGTCATGCCCGTCCTCGGAGGCCAGCCGCGCCTCCAGGATCTCGGTCAGCGCGGCGCGGTTCACCACCCGGTCGCCATTGCTGCGGAACCGCGCATCCTCCGGCAGCCCCTCCAGCCCGAGGAAAGCGCAGAACTTCTTGAAGGCCGGGTCATTGCCGCAGGCCACGAAGATCTCGCAGCTCGCCGTCTTGAACGCCGAATACGGGGAAATATTCGGATGCGGGTTGCCCGTCGCCTTCGGCCGCTTGTCGTTGAGCAGGAAGTTCGCGGCCTGCGGGTGCAGCAGCGCCATGCCGCAATCATGCAGCGTCATGTCGACATACTGGCCCTGGCCGGAGCGTGCCCGCTCCTGCAGCGCCATCAGGATGCCGATCGACGAATACAGCCCCGTCGCCAGGTCGACGATCGGCGTGCCCATGCGCACCGGCGACGTCTCCGGCGTGCCGTTGATCGACATCAGCCCGACCATCGCCTGGATGATGGCGTCATAGCCCGGCAGGCCGCCGCGCGGCCCGGTGGCGCCGAAGCCCGAGACACGGCAATGCACCAGCTTCGGGAATTTCTGGCTCAGCACCTCCTCATAGCCCAGGCCCCATTTCTCCATCGAGCCCGGCTTGAAGTTCTCGACCAGCACATCGGCATCTTCCAGCAGCCGCAGCAGCACCTCGCGCCCCGCGGGCTTGCCCAGGTCCAGCGCGATCGACTGCTTGTTGCGGTTGACGCCGATGAAATAGCTCGCCGCATCGCCCTGGAACGGGGGGCCCCATTCGCGCACCTCGTCGCCCTGCGGCGGCTCGACCTTGATCACCTCGGCGCCGTGGTCGGACAGGATCATGGTGCAATAGGGACCGCCCAGCACCCGCGTCAGGTCGATCACCTTCAGCCCGGCCAGCGCCCCGGCAGAGCGGGCCAGGCCCTTCCCCTCGATCATGGGAACAGCGTCAGTCATGCGGCAGCCTTCCTTGCAAACACGCGGGCACAGAATTCGGGATAGGTTTCCAGCATCTCGTCGCAGACCGGCCCGCGCAGCAGGGCCAGCTGCTCCGGCGTCGGATCGGCGGTGACGGGGATGCTGTCCGGCGCGTCATAGTCGAAGCCGGTGGCGGCGCGGATGCTGGCGGCATCCTCGCCGGGATGTATCGTCGCCAGGGTGAAACGCGCCGTCGCCGGGTCGAAGGTGAAGATAGCCTTGCCCGTGACCAGCGCCTGCGCCGTGCCACGGCGGAACACCCCGGGCGCCGAGACGCCGGGCGCCGAGATATTGTCCACCTGCGGCACCAGCACGCGGGGCGAATGCTCCTCGCGGAACAGGATGGTGCGCGGCGTCATGAAATACATGAAGGCGCTGCCGAAGCTGCCCGGGAAGCGGGTGCCCTGCCCCGGCCAGTCGCCGGTGCCGACCAGGTTGATATTGGCCTGCCCATCGATCTGCCCGCCGCCCAGGAAGAACAGGTCGATCCGCCCCTGGCCGGTCAGGTCGAACAGCTCGCGCGTGCCTTCGGTGAAGGGATTGCCGCTGCGCTTGTGCAGCAGCGACAGCCGCACCGGATGCCCCTGCTGCTTCACCAGCCAGCAGGCCGCCGCCGGAATGGGGGACGCCGCCCCCACCGCGATATGCCGTGCCGGGGGCGCGGCCGGGTCCAGGATCAGCGCGGCCAGCGCGGCCGCCAGGCGTTCCTCGGGCTGGATCACGCGGCCTTCTCCGAACCGCGCAGCTCGGCCGCGAGCCAGTTGTCGAAACCTTCCTGCGTCCGCGCCGCCCGGGCGTAGCCCGCGACATAGGCAGCGTCGAAGCCGTATTCGTCGAGCAGCGCCACCGGATGGGCGCCGCGCTCGGCCAGCGCCACGCCGCTGATATAGGTCGCGCTGATGGTGCCGGGGGCGGTGCGCTCGTCTTCCAGCAGATTGCCGTCGAAGAAGCGCTCCACGGTGACCAGCGCCGCGCGCGAGGCATGCGCCAGCGTCGCGCATTCGCGCCGCCGGCCCAGCCAGACATTGCCGTCCCGGTCCGCCATCACCGCATGGAACACGGCGAAATCCGGCGACAGCGCGGGCAGCAGCACGATCGGATCGCCGCTGTCGGCGAAAGGATTGTCGATGACGCGCCAATCCGGCCGATGCGCCAGGATGTCGCTGCCGATCAGCCCGCGCAGCGGCATGAAGGGCACGCCTTTCTCCGCCGCCTGCAGCATGGTGTGGATCGCCGGGCAGGTGGCGTCGCGCACGCGGATCCGCCCTTCCTTCAGCGCCGCGGTGAAGCGCGGCGCGAAGCCGGCCTCGCCCAGGCTGACCGCGCTGGTCTGCACCTCGGCGACGCAGCCGGCGCCGATCAGGATATCGGTGGCGAAGCCCGAGACCGGCACGCCCAGCAGCCGCAGCCCGCGCGCGCCGCGGCGGATCAGCGCCTTGGCCAGCGCGACCGACGGCAGCGAATTGTCCGGCGGCAGGGCCACCATCGCGCCATCCGGAATGCGCGCGGCGAGCGCCTCCACCGAAGGCCAGGCGCCGGTTTGTGCTGTCATGCTTCGATCTCCTCCTTGGCCGCCACCATACCCCCTTCGGCGCGGCGGGGAAGCCGGTTAGCCTGGGGCGGCCATGACCTCATCCCCTGCCTCCCTGCGGGGTCCGCGGCTGCAGCTGCGGCCCTGGCGCGACGATGACCGCGAGGCCTTCGCCGCCATGAATGCCGACCCGATCGTCATGCGATACTTCGCGGCGCCGCTCAGCCGCGCGGAATCGGATGCCTTCCTCGACCGGCTCCAGGCGCATGTCGCCGCGCATGGCTTCGGCTTCTGGGCGCTGCAGCTGCACGACCGGCCCGGGCTGGTCGGGCTGTGCGGCCTGGCGCGGATCAATTGGGCGGAAATCCCCTGGGACAGCCCGGGCGACCCGCCGGTCGAGATCGGCTGGCGCCTGAACCCGGCCTTCCACCGCCTGGGCCTGGCCGAGGAGGCCGCCCGCATCGCCCTGGCGCATGGCTTCGGCCCGCTGAATTTTCCCGAGATCGTCGCCTTCACCGTGCCGGACAATATTCGTTCCTGGGGGCTGATGGAGCGGCTGACCATGCGCCGCGCCGGCGGCTTCGAGCATCCCCGCCTGCCGCAGGGCCATCCGAAGCGGCACCAGGTGCTGTACCGGCTGCGGCGGCAGGACTGGATCGACGGCCGCATGCCTTGATCTGCCGCAAGGCCCGCCGGCGCTGGAGCCGCTAAGCCGGCGGGCATGATCGCCGACTGCCTGCATGCGCTGGCCCTGCCCGGCCCGGCCGAGGCCGCCGCCCTGCTGCTGGCCCTGCTGCTCGCAGGCCTCGCCGGCGGGCTGACCCATTGCGCCGGCATGTGCGCCCCCTTCGTCCTGGCCCAGGCCGCGACCGGCCCTGGCGCCGGGGGCGGTCGGCTGGCCCGGCTGGCCGGCGCTGCCCTGCTGCCCTACCAGGCCGGGCGGCTGGCCGGCTACGCCATGCTCGGCGCGCTGGCCGGCGGGTTCTCGGGGCGGCTGCCGGGCGGCGGCTGGCTGGCGCCGGCGCTGCTGCTGCTGGCCTCGATCGCCATGCTGGGCCAGGCCGGGGCGCGGCTCGGCCTGGCGGCACGGCTGCCCGCGCTGCCCGGCATCGCGCCGCCGGCCCGGCTGCTGCGCTTCCTGCTGGCGGCGCCGCAGGGCTGGCGCGGCCTGGGCCTCGGCCTGCTGCTGGCGGGGCTGCCCTGCGGGCTGCTCTATGGCGCGCTGGCGGCGGCGGCGGCGACCGGCAGCCCGGCCGGCGGGGCGCTGGCCATGGCGGCCTTCTGCCTGGGCACCATGCCGGCGCTGGTGGCGCTGGCGCTGCTCGGCCGCTTCCTGGCGCGGCGCGCCGGGCCCGGGCTGCGGCGGGCCAGCGCGCTGCTCCTCGGGGTGAACGCGCTGCTGCTGGCCGGGCTGGCGGCGCGGCTGATGCTGCGCTGAGGCACCCGGCCACCCCCTGCGGCACCACCGCTTAGGCTTCCCGCAACCCGCCTTGCCGATCCTGCCCCTGCCGAAGTGGAAAGAGGCGGCCAGGCACATGCCCTTGCTGGTTTCGGGCGAGGTCCCGGACACCATCTACGAGAATGCGCGTCCCGGGGACTGGGTGGCGAAGCTGTCGCTGTCCGGGCTGACCGGCATCAGCGACGTCAAGCTGACCGGCACCGATGCCAACCGCTTCGAGGCGGTGCTGGACGCGAGCAAAAGCCTGGTCACCATCGTCCCCGTCGGCGCCTTCGACAGCGAGGCCTTCAGCACCGCGCCCAAATTCGCCTTCGGCCTGCAGGTGAAGACCGCCTCGGGCTGGGTCGACAGCGGCCAGTCCTGGGGCGTCTCGCTGCTCAATGTGGACGACACGCCGGCGCACAAGCTCAGCTTCTCCGCCGGCGGCTCGGTGCTGGAATCGGATATAGGCGGCGTCATCGGCGTGCTGTTCGGCGAGGACCGCGACACCGCCAAGGCCAACCTGACCTATCGCGTGCTCTGGCCCGACGAAGCCTATTTCGAGGTGGTCAACGGCAATGTCCTGAAGCTGCGCGACGGCGTCGACCTGCTGCGCGAGGGCGGCACCACCCGCCCGGTGATGATCGAGGTCTCCGACGGCAAGCAGGAGGCCAATTTCCTGCTCGACGTCCAGGTGCTCAACACCAGCTCGGCCGAGGACACCGCGGCGCCCCCGGCGATCTACGTCCCCCCCGACTGGCTGGCGCCGCCGGTCGTCGCCGCGCCGCCGGTGATGTCGCCCCCGGTCGCCTCACCCCCCGTGGTGTCGCCGCCCGTGGTGTCGCCGCCGGTCGAGGCGGTCTCGCCCCCCGCGGTCACCAGCATCCCGCC
>NZ_CACSJM010000115.1 GCF_902706185.1 Roseomonas sp. 18066
CCCTGATCGCCATCGCCCGCAAGCTGCTCACCATCCTCAATGCCATCCTCCAAAGCTCAACACCCTGGAGAACCACAACCTCCGCGAAGGAGCAGACCGCTTGACACCCAAGACAGTCGCTTCTTTTTTCTGATCACCGGCCGTTCGGGGACCTGCGCTTCACGAGCACTGTCGCCAGGGCATCACGGCAGGGCGCAATCTTTATAACGGCGCGTGCTCAAAGGTCGCGCTGATGCTGGGCAGTGGCGCGTACTGTCACCACGTGGACATGGCAATCTGATAGAAAAAAGATGGGGTCCAGGGGAATTCATTCCCCTGGCCTTTGAAGGTCTTTCTCGCCTTTGTCAGAATAAGACCATGAAGATCTACCTAGCTGGCCCTGAAGTCTTTCTCCCCGATGCCCTGGAGATGGCCGCCCTGAAGAAGGCCATCTGCGCGCGGCATGGGGCGGTGGGCGTGTTCCCCTTGGATGCCATCGCCGATCCTGCGGCCGATGCGGCGCAGGAGCGTTTCTTCGAGATCTATCTCCGCAACGAGGCGCATATCCGCGCCTGCGACGCGCTGATCGCCAATCTCACCCCGTTCCGCGGGCCGTCCGCCGATGCCGGCACCGTCTATGAGCTGGGCTTCATGCGGGCGCTGGGGCGGCCGGTCGCGGGCTACACCAATGACGGGCGCGACTTTCTCACCCGCAGCCGGGCGGCGCTGGGCGATGCCGTGGCGCCGCGGCCGGAGGGCGGTTGGGTCGATGCCGAGGGCCTGCATCTCGAGGATTTCGGCCGCACCGACAACCTGATGATCGACGGCGGCATCGAGGCCGCGGGCGGGCTGCTGGCGGTGCGCGCGGTGCCGGAGGCCCATCGCTGGCGCGATCTTGCCGGCTTCGAGGCTTGCGTGGCCGCGCTGATGCGGGAGAGGCTGCAGGGCTGAGGCGCCCGTCCCGAGGCGTCCGAACGGGAGGGAGACGCCATGGCGCGCATCGCGATTCTGGGCTGCGGGGCGATGGGCTCGGTCTATGCCGGGCTTTTCGCCGCGGCCGGGCATGAGGTGCTGGCCTTCGACGCCTGGCCCGAGCATGTCACCGTCATGAACCGCGATGGCCTGCGGGTCGAGGGCGCCTCGGGCGACCGGGTGGTGCGGCTGCAGGCGGCGACCACCACCACCGGCGCGCAGCCGGTCGACCTGGTGGTGCTGGCGACCAAGGCGCGCGACGTCGCCGCCGCCGCGCGGTCGATCCCGCCGCTGCTCGGGCCGCAGAGCAGCGTGCTGACCATCCAGAACGGGCTGGGCAGCAGCGAGGCGCTGGCGGCCGCCCTGCCCGGCGCGCATGTGGTGGCGGGCATCGCCGGCGGCTTCGGCGCCTCGCTGAAGGGGCCGGGGCATGCGCATCACAACGGCATGGAGAAGGTGCGGATCGGCGAGCTCACGGGGCCTGCCACCGACCGGCTGCGCGCCATCGCGGCGCTGTGGCAGGGCGCCGGCTTCCGCGTCGCCGCCGAGGACGACATCGCCCGGCTGACCTGGGAGAAGCTGATCTGCAACGTCACCTATTCCGCGGTCTGCGCGCTGTCGGGCAAGACCATCGGCGGCGTCATGGCCGATCCCGACCTGTGGCCGGTGGCCCGCGCGGCGGGGGTCGAGGCCTGGACCGTGGCCAAGGCCCGCGGCATCCCGATCACGGTCGCAGACCCGGTCGAGCACATCACGACGTTTGGACAAGCCATCCCGGATGCGCGGCCCTCGCTGCTGCTGGACCACATGGCGCAGCGCAAGAGCGAGATCGACGCCATCAACGGCTCGATCCCGCGCGAGGCGGCAAAGGCCGGCATCGCCGCCCCGGTGAATGCGACGCTGGTCGGGCTGGTGCGGGCGCGCGAGGCCGGCTTCGCCTGATTTTTTCGTCATGCGCCATTTTGCGCGGCGCTGCCACGGGTCAGGGTCGCGCAGGGCGGCTATGGTCCGCCGCCTCCAGGCGCCCTGCCCCGGGCGCCGCATGACGAAAGGATCTGGGCCCGCGGCCCCGCCCCTGCCCGGGCGGCGCGGACCCGCCAGCCGCCGATGAGCTCCTCCACATCCTCGCCTTCCGCCTTCGCGCCGCTGCGCCACCCGGCCTTCCGGCTGCTCTGGCTGGCCAACCTGGCCAGCAACACCGGCATGTGGGTGCAGAACACCGGGGCGGGCTGGCTGATGACCAGCCTGGCGCCGTCGCCCATGATGGTCAGCCTGGTGCAGGCGGCCTCCATGCTGCCGGTCTTCCTGCTGGCGCTGCCCTCCGGGGCGCTGGCCGATATCGTCGACCGGCGCCGCTACCTGATCGTGGCGCAGGCCTGGATGTGCGCCATGGGGCTGCTGCTCTGCGGGCTGACGGCGGCGGATATGGTCGGGCCCTGGGGGCTGCTGGCGCTGACCTTCGCCATCGGCGCCGGGAGTGCCATGAACTTCCCCGCCTGGGCGGCGACGACGCCGGAGCTGGTGCCGCGATCCGACCTGACCCAGGCCATCGTGCTGAACGGCATCGGCTTCAACCTGTCGCGCGCCGTGGGGCCGGCGCTGGGCGGCTTCATCATCGGCCTGGCCGGCACCGAGGCCGCCTTCGCCTTCAACGCGCTGTGCTTCCTGATCCTGATCGTGGCGCTGCTGCTGTGGCGGCGCGAGGCCCCGCGCAACCGCCTGCCGAAGGAGCATTTCCTCTCCGCCATGCGGGCCGGGGTGCGCTTCGTCGGCGCCTCGCCGATCATGCGCATCATCATCCTGCGCGCCGTCATCTTCTTCTTCTTCGGCGCCGCCATGTGGGGGCTGCTGCCGCTGCTGGTGCGCGGCCGGCTGGGGCTGGGGCCGGAGGCCTTCGGGCTGATGCTGGCGGTGATGGGCGTGGGCGCGGTCGGCGCCGGGCTGCTGCTGCCGCGGGCGCGCAACCGGATGAGCCGCAGCGACCTCGTGGCCCTGGCCTCGCTGCTGGCCTCGGCAGCCCTGATCCTGCTGGGCGTCGCCGGGCATTGGGCGCCGGCGGCGGTGGGCATGCTGCTCTATGGCGCCGCCTGGATCGGGGCGGCCAGCACCATGCAGGCGGCCGCCCAGCTCGCGGCCCCCTCCTGGGTGCGGGCGCGGGCCATCGGCATCTACCAGCTTTCTTTCTTCGGCGCGCTCGCCTTCGGGTCGGCGCTCGCCGGCTGGGCCGGGACCGCGATCGGCGTGCAGCCGGCGCTGCTGGCCTTCGGCGCCGCCGGCGCGGTGGCCGCCGTGGTGATGCGGCGCTGGTCGCTCGACAGCCGCCCTGCCGCCGAGGCCGCCGCCTCGCTGCTGCCCGAGCCCGAGGCGCCGGCCGCCGAGTTGGCCCCGCTGCTGGCCCTCGACCGCGGCCGCGTGCTGGAGATGCTGCGCTACCGCATCGACCCCGGCGACCGCGCCGCCTTCCTGGCCGCCATGGCCGATCTGCGCCGGGTCCGGCTGCGCAGCGGCGCGCTCGTCTGGCGCCTCTACGAGGATATTGCCCATCCGGAGCTCTGGGTGGAGATGTGGGCGGTGGAAAGCTGGACCGGGCATCTGCGCGAGCTCGACCGGCTGCAGCCGGCCGATCATGCCGCCATCGCCCGCGCCGCAGCCCTGCACCGTGGCGCTGACGGCCATGCTGCAACCGGGCCCGAGGCCACGCGCTACATCAACCAATCCCCGTGACGCGCGCCACCCATGCGACGGCACGATGATGCGCGGGGCTGACAAGACGGCGCTGAAACCCCAGCCTTAGCGTCAGCGTTTCCGTGACCCGACCAGGAGGATGCTTCCCATGGCGCTTCGTCCCACCCGCAACGACCTCGGCGAGAATGCCAAGAAGGTTTCCGTCACCGTGCTGAACGGCACGCTGACCGACACCATCGACCTGACCAACAGCGTCCGCATGGCGCATTGGACGCTTCGCGGCCCGAGCTTCATCGGCCTGCACCTGATGCTGGAGGGCTTCTACAACGAGCTCTTCGCGGTCGCCGACGAGGTGGCCGAGCGCCTGGTGCAGATCGGCGGCACGCCGGACGGGACGACGCAGATCGTCGCCGAGAAGACCCGCCTGCCGGCCTATCCGCAGAAGACCACCGCCCAGCTGGAGCACGTCAAGGAGCTGGCCGACCGTTTCGCGGCGCTGGCCAAGAGCGTGCGCGAGGGCATCGACAGCACCGACGAGGCCGGCGACGCCGACACCGCCGACCTGCTGACCGGCCTGTCGCGCGATCTGGACAAGAAGCTGTGGATGCTCGAGGCGCATCTCGAGAAGTAATTTTCTTTCAGTCCGGCGCGGGCCTGCCACCCGCCTCGCCGAGACAGTTCCGACGCAGCAGGGCCGGGGATTCCCCGGCCCTTTTGCATGGCGCGGCGCCGCGGCGGCGCATCGCCAGGGTTGCGGCCACCCCCCTGCCCTGGCTAGGTTGCGGGGCGAGGGTGTGAACAAGACATGAACGATCTTTTCGGCGGCCGCGGTGCCAAGGCTCAGGCCGGGACCTCCTACTCGGCCAAGGATATCGAGGTGCTGGAAGGGCTGGAGCCCGTCCGCCGGCGCCCCGGCATGTATATCGGCGGCACCGACGAGAACGCCCTGCACCACCTGGCGGCGGAAGTGATCGACAATGCCATGGACGAGGCCGTGGCCGGCCATGCGGACCGCATCGAGGTCACGCTGGAGAAGGACAACTGGCTGACCGTCCGCGACAATGGCCGCGGCATCCCGACCGACCCGCACCCAAAATTCCCCAAGCTGTCGGCGCTGGAGGTGATCCTCACCACGCTGCATTCCGGCGGCAAGTTCTCCGGCAAGGCCTATGAGACCTCGGGCGGGTTGCACGGCGTCGGCAGCTCGGTGGTCAATGCCCTGGCCGAGCGGCTGGAGGTCGAGGTCGCCCGCGACCGCACCCTGTTCACCCAGGCCTATTCCCGCGGCAAGCCGCTGGCCAAGCTGAAGAATGCCGGGCCGGTGCAGAACCGCCGCGGCACCACCATCCGCTTCAAGCCCGACCCCGAGATCTTCGCGGCGCTGCAATTCTCCGCCGCCCGGCTGTTCCGGCTGTGCCGGTCCAAGGCCTATCTGTTCCGCGGCGTCGAGATCCGCTGGTCCTGCGACCCGGCGCTGGTCAAGGACGACACCCCGTCCCAGGCGACGCTGCATTTCCCGGGCGGCCTGTCCGACTTCCTGGCCGCCGCCGTGCAGGGCGCCAACCTGGTCATCCCGAACGCCTGGGCCGGCGAGACCAGCTTCCCGCAGGGCGCCGGCCGCGCCGAATGGGCGATCAGCTGGATCGAGCGCGGCGAAGGCTTCCTGCACACCTACGCCAACACCATCCCGACGCCGCTGGGCGGCACGCATGAGGCCGGCCTGCGCGCGGCCCTGGTGAAAGGCCTGCGCGCCTATGGCGAGCTGAAGAAAGAAAAACGCGCCGCCAATATCACCGCCGAGGATGTGCTGGGCGGGCTGGCCGGCATGCTGTCGGTCTTCGTGCGCGAGCCGCAGTTCCAGGGCCAGACCAAGGACAAGCTGACCAGCCCCGAGGCCGCGCGCCTCGTCGAGCAGGGCCTGCGCGACCATTTCGACCATTGGCTGGCCGGCGACCCGGCCACCGCCGACAACCTGATGACCTATGTCATCGAGCGGGCGGAGGAGCGCATCCGCCGGCGCGAGCTGAAGGACACGCCGCGCAAGTCGGCGACCCGCCGGCTGCGCCTGCCCGGCAAGCTGGCCGATTGCTCGCGCGACAGCGCCGAGGGCACCGAGCTTTTCCTGGTCGAGGGCGATTCGGCCGGCGGCTCCGCCAAGCAGGCCCGCGACCGCGAGACCCAGGCGGTGCTGCCGCTGCGGGGCAAGATCCTGAACGTCGCCTCGGCCAGCGCCGACAAGCTGCGGCAGAACCAGGAATTGAAGGACCTGATCGAGGCTCTCGGCTGCGGCGCGGGGGAAAAATTCGACATGGCCCGGCTGCGCTATGCCCGCGTCGTCATCATGACGGACGCCGATGTCGACGGCGCCCATATCGCCGCCCTGCTGATGACCTTCTTCTACAAGGAGCTGCCGGAGCTGGTGCGGCAGGGCCGCGTCTACCTGGCGCAGCCGCCGCTGTACCGGCTGGCGACGGCGGGCAAGACGCTCTACGCGATGGACGACCCCGAGCGCGAGAAGCTGTTGAAGAAGGCCTTCAAGCCGAACCAGAAGGTCGAGGTCAGCCGCTTCAAGGGCCTGGGCGAGATGCCGCCGGCGTCGCTGAAGGAGACCACCATGGACCCGCGCAAGCGCACCCTGCTGCGCGTCGTCCTGCCGCCGGAGGAGCGGGCCGCCACCTCCGAGCTGATCGAGGCGCTGATGGGCCGCAAGCCCGAGCTGCGCTTCCGCTTCATCCAGGAGAATGCGGCGCGGCTGGATATGGAAGCCGTCGACGCCTGATCGCGGCGGGGGGCCTTACCGCCCCCGCTGCACCATCGGCCAGGGGCTGAGCGGCAGCCGCGGCTGCTCCAGGCTTTCCTGGCCGAAGACATCCCGCCCCGTCGCTTCCGCCAGGCCGACCAGCAGCCGGCGCCCGGCCAGCCCCTGCCCCGCCGCGCCATCCAGCTGCAGGAAGCCATCCGGCTCCAGCCATTGGCCGATGGCGCCCAGCATCAGCCGGTGCGCGGCCAGGGCCGGCCCGTCCAGCAGCACGCTGCCCAGCCGCAGCCAGCCCGGATCGGTCGGCCCGCACAGGGTGATGGAGGCCAGCGGCGCCAGCCCGGCGGCCACCTCGGCCAGCTCCGCCAGCCCGTCCTGCGCCTGGTCCAGCACCAGCACCATGGTGGCGGGGCCGGCGCCGATCAGGCGCTCCGCCCAGCCCGGCGCCCGCGGGTCCAGGACCAGCAGCCTGGAAGCATGGCTCGCCTTGGCGTCACGGTCCTTCGAATGCGCGGCATTCTGCAGCATGGCTGGTCCCCTTCTGGTCCGCCCCCGCATCCTGCACCGCAAGATGCGAAGAAAAGGTTGCCGCTGAATCGCTTTCCGCCCTGCGGCAGGCAGATTACTCTGCCGCCAAAGGGACGCCGCCAGGTCTGAACAGAGAGGTTCTCCATGCATCGCCGCCTGATTCTCGGCGCCGCCGCCGGCGCGCTCGCCATGCCGCATCTTGCCCGCGCCCAGTCCCTGCCGAAGGTCACCATCGGCATGTCCGGCTGGACCGGCTTCGCCCCCCTGACGCTGGCCGAGCAGGCCGGCCTGTTCAAGGCCGCCGGCGTCGAGGTCGAGACCAAGTTCGTCCCCCAGCGCGAGCGCAACCTGGCGCTGGCCGCCGGCGCGCTGAACTGCGTCGTCACCACCGTCGACACCATGATCCTTTGGGGCAGCACCATGCCGCTGGTGCAGGTGCTGGTGCTCGACCGCTCCCGCGGCGGCGACGGCGTGGCGGTGCGCCCGGCCATCGGCGGCTGGGCCGATATCAAGGGCAAGACCATCGCCGTCGACGGCCCGGGCACCACGCCCTATTTCGTGCTCGCCTACATGCTTCGCGAGAACGGCCTGTCGATCAAGGACGTGCAGACCGCGACCCTGGCGCCGCAGCCCGCCGCCCAGGCCTTCGTCGCCGGCCAGTTCGACGGCTGCTCGACCTATGAGCCCTACCTGTCCCAGGTGCGCGCCATGGGCGCCGACAAGGGCCGCATCCTCGCCACCACCTCCGACCACGCCTGCGTCGTCGACACCCTGGCCTTCACCCCCGACTTCATCGCCAAGAACCCCGAGGCGGTGAAGGCGGTGGTCAAGGGCTGGTACGACGCCCTGGCCATGATCCAGCGCGAGCCGGAAAAATCCTTCGAGATCATGGGCAAGCGCGTCAACCAGACCGGCGAGGCCTTCAAGGCCTCGGCCAGCTTCATCGAATGGCTCGATGCGGCGAAGAACGGCAGCTACGTCGCCGACGGGCTGCCGGCCTTCATGACCAAGGCGCTGGAAGTGCAGAAGGAAGCAGGGGTGGTCAGAGCGGCACCGGATCTCGGCAAGCTGCTGAATACCCAATTTATCTAAGCAAGGCTGGGGGGAAGTATCCCCCCAGGCCCCCTTCTATTTCTGTCAGTAAGAGCGCGGCGGACACCCTTGGAACCACTCAAGCCTGTATCGACACCCGCGCGCATCGCGCTGGGCATCAGCTTCTTCATCCTCTTCGTCGGCGCCTGGGCGCTCGCCACCGAAACCGGCTTCGTCCAGCCGCTGTTCCTCGCCTCGCCGCAGAAAGCGCTGCAGGCCGGCATCAGCCTCTTCGCCGAATACAACTTCGCCGGCGATGTCGGCATGACCGTCTGGCGCGTGCTCGGCGGCTTCATCCTGGCCAGCCTGGTCGCGGTGCCGCTCGGGCTGATGATGGGCGCCTATAAAGGTGTCGAAGCCTTCTTCGAGCCCTTCATCTCCTTCGCCCGCTACCTGCCGGCCTCGGCCTTCATCCCGCTGCTGATCCTCTGGGCCGGCGTCGGCGAGGCGCAGAAGCTGTCGCTGATCTTCCTCGGCAGCGTCTTCCAGATCGTCATCATGGTCGCCGTCATCGCCGGCGCCACGCGGCGCGACCTGGTCGAGGCCGCCTATACCCTCGGCGCCCGCCAGGGCGGCATCCTGAAGCGCGTCATCATCCCCGCCGCAGCGCCGCAGGTGATGGAGGCGCTGCGCCTGGTGCTCGGCTGGGCCTGGACCTACGTGATCGTCGCCGAGCTCATCGGCGCGCAAAGCGGCATCGGCCACATGATCATGGACAGCCAGCGGCTGCTCGACACCGGGCAGATGATCTTCGGCATCGTCGTCATCGGGCTGATCGGCCTGGTCACCGACTTCCTGTTCAAGGCGATGAACCGCCGCCTGTTCCGCTGGGCGGTGCTGTGATGGGGGGCCTGTCGATCCGCGGCCTGACCCGCAGCTTCCCCGGCCAGGGCGCCGCCGGCCCCACCCTCGCTTTGCAGCCGACCGACCTGGATGTGTCGCCGGGGGAATTCGTCTCGATCCTCGGCCCCTCGGGCTGCGGCAAGTCGACCCTGCTGCGCATCGTGGCCGGCCTCGACCGCGGCACCGCCGGCACGGTGCGCCTGGCCGGCCGCCAGGTGACCGGGCCCGGGCCGGAACGCGGCATGGTGTTCCAGTCCTACACCCTGTTCCCCTGGCTGACCGTCGAGCAGAATATTCTCTTCGGCTTGCGCGAGCGCCGCGTTCCCGCGGACGAGGCCCGCGCCATCGCCGCGAAATACATCGCCCGCACCGGCCTGAAAGGCTTCGAGAACCACTGGCCGCGGCAGTTGTCGGGCGGGATGCAGCAGCGTACCGCCCTGGCGCGCGCCTTGGCGAACGACCCGGCGATCCTGCTGCTGGATGAACCTTTCGGTGCGCTGGACCACCAGACGCGGGAGCTGATGCAGGAGCTGCTGCTGGAGGTCTGGGGTGCCGACACGCCGGAGACGCGCAAGACCGTGCTGTTCGTCACCCATGACATCGACGAGGCCATTTTCCTGGCCAACCGCGTGCTGGTGATGTCGGCGCGCCCTGGCCGGGTGAAGGCCGAGGTGGGAGTGCCCCTGCCCTACCCCCGCGATTGGACGGTGAAGACCACGCCAGCTTTCGGCGAGTTGAAAGCTTTCCTGATGGCCGAAATCCGCGAGGAAGTCCGCAAGTCAGCCTTGGCTTAAGGAATAGAAAAAAGAAGGGGTCCAGGGGAATTCATTCCCCTGGCCTTACTTTTTCTTCCTCTTTGCTTCCTCGCCCGTCCTGTGTCCTTCGGCTTGCATCGCCGTGATCCTGGCTGGCAGATTGCTGACGATGGCCGGCCTATAGCCCGGAACATGTTTCCAGGCTTTGCGTTCGGCCTTGGTCATGCCGCAGCCGAAGCACCAGCCGGTTTCGTCCTCGAAGTCGCAGACCTTGATGCAGGGGCGTTCGCTCATTGTGCTGCATGTGGTCGGCCCCGGCGACAATGCCAGCCCGGCCCGCTCCAATCTTCGTGCGCGAATTTCTCGCGCCGCTTGGTTATGCTGAAGATGCGTGGCCAAGCCATGCCAGGATTAACTGCGGAGAATCCCCATCCATGCCGGTTGCCGCCATCCCCGCCACGGAAGCCGCACGGCTGTCGGAGCTTCGGTCCTACGAGGTGCTGGACCAGGCCTGCGACCTCAGCTTCGACAATATTGCCAGCCTGGCGGCGCAGCTGACCGGCTGCTCGGCCGCCGTGGTCAATCTGATCGACGCCGATCGCCAGGTTTCGATGGCCGCGCATGGCCTGCCGGTGGGCGAGCTGCCGCGCGGCCTGTCCTTCTGTTCGCATACCATCCTGACGCCCGACCAGATGACCGTGGTGCCGGATGCGCGGCAGGATGACCGCTTTTCCGACAATCCGCTGGTCAAGGGCCCGCCGGGCGTCGCCTTCTATGCCGGTGTGCCGCTGGTGAACCCGCAGGGGGCGGCGCTGGGGGCGCTCTGCGTCGTCGACTATGCGCCGCGCGACATCAGCGAATCACAGCAATCGGTGCTGAAGCAGCTGGCGCAGACGGTGATGACCACGCTGGAGCTGCGGCGGGCGATGAACCGCATCCGCACCCTGTCGCTGACCGACGGGCTGACCGGCCTGGCCAACCGCGCCGCCCTGCTGGACGGGCTGGACCGCGCCATCGCGGCGCAGCGCCGTGGCGGCACGCCTTTCGCGCTGGTCTATCTGGATCTCGACGGCTTCAAGAAGGTCAATGACCTGGAGGGCCATGCCGCCGGCGACGACGTGCTGCGCGGCGTCGCCGCCGTCATGGCGGCGCGGCAGCGGGTGGGCGACGTGGCGGCGCGGCTGGGCGGCGACGAATTCGCCATGCTGCTGGCCGGCGCCACGCCGGAGGCCAGCCTGGCCCTGGCCACCGACCTGGCCGCCGCCATTTCCGGCAGCGCTTCCGCCCAGCCGCGCGGGGTCACCGCCTCGGTCGGCGTGGTCAGCTTCGTCACGCCGCCATCGGGCCTGGACCATGCCCTGGCCGCGGCGGATGAGCTGATGTACGAGGCCAAGCTCGCCGGCAAGAACCGCATCGCCCATCGCGAGCATGCGGTGACCACGGTGGCGGCGATCCCCTCCTTCTCCTGAACGGGGGCTCCCGACGGGGCCAGGCACTGGACGGGACGCCGCATCGCCGGCAAGTGTGCCGGCCATGCAGATCCCCTTGGCAATTTCGCCTCTGATTCCCCGGGCGGCGCTGGTCACCGGCGGCGCCCGGCGGCTGGGCCGGGCCACGGCGCTGGCGCTCGCCGGGGCCGGCTTCGACATCGCCCTGCATTACCGCGACAGCGCCACCGAGGCCGAGGCCACGGCCGCCGAGATCCGCGCCCTCGGCCGCCGCGCCGTGACGCTGCGCGCGGCGCTCGAGCAGGAGGCGGAGGTGGCCGGGCTGCTGCCGGCGGCCACCGCCGCGCTGGGGCCGCTCGGCGTGCTGGTGAACAACGCCTCGACCTTCGAGCGCGACGAATGGGACACGGCCACCCGCGACGGCTGGGACCACCACCTGGAGCCCAATCTGCGCGCCCCCTTCCTGCTGTCGCAGGGCTTCGCCGCGCAGCTGCCGGCGGCGGCGGAGGGCGCCATCGTCAACATGCTGGACCAGCGGGTCTGGTCGCTGACGCCGCATTTCGTCACCTACACCGTCTCCAAGGCCGGGCTCTGGGCGCTGACGCAGAGCCTGGCGCTGGCCCTCGCGCCGAAGCGGATCCGGGTGAACGGCATCGGCCCCGGCCCGGCGATCCCGAGCCCGCGGCAGACGGAGGAACAATTCGCGCTGCAGGCGGCCAGCACGCCGCTCGGCCGCGGCACCAGCGCCGGGGAGGTGGCGGGCGCCATCCTGGCCATCCTGGCGCTGCCGGCGATGACCGGGCAGATGATCGCCCTCGATGGCGGGCAGCACTTGCAATGGTCGCCCCTTCGCGGGCAGACGCTGCCCGAATGAGCGAGTTCCCATGAGCCTGTCCCCCGATGCCGCGCGTGGCCTGCGGCGCGTCTTCGTCCGCCGCCTGGCGGTGGCCGCCCATCTCGGCATCTATCCGCATGAGGAGGCGGCGCCGCAGCGCGTGCTGATCGACCTGGAGCTGCTGGCGCGTGACGAGGCCGTGGCCACCGGCATCGGCCCCGACCGGCTGGAGCGGGTGGTCGATTACGAGGCGGCGGTGAACCTGGCACGCCGCATCGCCCTCGAAGGCCATGTGCTGCTGGCCGAGACCCTGGCCGAGCGCATCGCCTGCGCCCTGCTGGAGAGCGATTCCCGCGTGGTCGTGGTGCAGGTGACGGTGGAGAAGCCGGACATCATCGCCGATGTGGCCGGCGTCGGCGTCACGGTGGAACGGCGCCGCGGCTGACGCAGCGCAGCGCGGGGCGGCGGGGCTGCCCCGCCGTCTCCAGACTTGGCTGTAGAGCTCTGCGAGATTTCGGTTTTCCCAGGGGGTTGTCCACATCCTTCTCCACGATTTCTGTGGAGAACTCACGCGGATGCGAGGTCTGGGGAAAATCGCCGCGCCGGCGGCCACGCTGCCCAAGGCCGCGGCAGAATGGCCCCGTCCAAGCTTTTACGGCATTGAACCGACCGCCGGAGGGCACCCGGCCGGGGCCGGGCCGGGGTCTGGCCGGCCCGCCGCGGCGCCGCGATTCGGCGCGCTGGCGCCGGCTGCAGCGGGGCAAATGCTTGGAAGGCACGGATTCATCCACCGGGCGCGGCCCCTGCCGACGGCGCCGTGACGGTCAATGGCATTGTTGCTCTTGACGGAGCGTAAAGCTGATTTTTTCTGTCATATCGTTTGTTTTCAGTATCTTGGGTTTTTGCTCAAAGCTTGGGCAACCTCGTGTTACCCGCGGATGACAGCCACTTGGCAGGGTTAACCCCCTGGACGTCCACAGACTTATCCACAGCTTCGGTGGACAAATGCCATCGCCCCTTGAGCGGCGCGGCCCGGCATGGTTCACCCTGGCCATGCAGAATGCCGGAACCCCACCGGACCCCGCCGACACCGAGGACCCCGCCGAGGACGCCCTGCCCCCCCAGGGCGGCGCCGAGGCGGCTGGCACGGTGATGGAGGGCGTCGCCGTGATCGAGGCGGCGCTGCTGACCATGCCCTTCGCCCCCGGCGTCTACCGCATGCTGGATGCCAAGGGCGACGCCCTCTATGTCGGCAAGGCGCGCAGCCTGAAGAAGCGGGTGGTCTCCTACACCCAGATCCCGCGCCTGCCGGAGCGGCTGCGCCGCATGGTCCACCTGACCCGGCGGATGGAGATCATCACCACCGGCAGCGAGGCCGAGGCCCTGCTGCTGGAGGCCAATCTGATCAAGCGGCTGCGGCCGCGCTTCAACATCGTCCTGCGCGACGACAAGTCCTATCCCTGGCTGGTGATCACCGAGGACCACGACTATCCGCAGATCGCCAAGCATCGCGGCGAGAAGCGGAAGGGCGCCAGCTACTGGGGGCCCTTCGCCAGCGCCTGGGCGGTCGACCAGACCCTGACCGCGCTGCAGAAGGTCTTTCTGCTGCGATCCTGCCGCGACACGGTGTTCGACAGCCGCGACCGGCCCTGCCTGCTGCACCAGATCAAGCGCTGCTCGGCCCCCTGCGTCGAGCGGATCAGCCGCCCCGACTATGCCGGGCTGGTGCGCGACGCCACGAAGTTCCTGTCGGGCGAGACGCCCAGCATCCAGAAGGCGCTGGCGGCGGAGATGGAGCAGGCGGCGGAAGGGCTGGAATTCGAGCGCGCCGCCTCGCTGCGCGACCGCATCCGCGGCCTGACCTATGTGCAGGGGCAGAACAGCATCAACCTGGACGGCGTCGGCGATGCCGATATCGTCGCCCTGCACCAGATCGCCGGCCAGTCCTGCGTCCAGGTCTTCTTCTTCCGGGGCGGGCGGAACAACGGCAACCGCTCCTTCTTCCCGTCGCATCTGAAGGACGACACGGCGCCGGAGGAGGTGCTGTCGGCCTTCCTGACCCAGCTCTATGACGACCTGCCGCCGCCGCCGCTGGTGCTGCTGTCGCACGCGCTGCCCGATGCCGCCCTGATCGCCGAGGCGCTGACCCTGAAGGCCGGCCGCAAGGTCGAGCTGGCGACGCCCCAGCGCGGCGAGAAGCGCGCCGCCATCGAGCATGCCGCCACCAATGCCCGCGAGGCGCTGGAGCGCCGCCTGGCCGAAGGCACCGCCCAGGTGGCGCTGCTGGACGGGGTGACCCGGCTGTTCGACCTGGCCGAGCCGCCGCGCCGCATCGAGGTCTATGACAACAGCCATATCCAGGGCAGCCATGCCTATGGCGTGATGATCGTCGCCGGCCCGGAAGGCTTCATGAAGAACGCCTATCGGAAATACGCCATCCAGGGCACCGCGGTGATCCAGGTGCCGCCCGCCCTGGCGGCCGAGGTGCCCGGGGCAATGCCGGGAGCGGCGCCGACATCGCGCCGGGCCGGCGGCGGGTCGCGCGCGGCCAGCGGCGGCGGCGACGATTTCGCCATGATGAAGGAAGTTTTCGAGCGCCGCTTCGGCCGGGCCCTGAAGGAAGACCCCGAGCGCGCCGGCGAGGGCTGGCCCGACCTGGTGCTGATCGATGGCGGCGCCGGCCAGCTGTCGGCGGCGCGGGAGGTGATGGCGGAGCTCGGCCTCGGCGACCTCAACCTGGTGGCCGTCGCCAAGGGACCGGACCGCGATGCCGGCCGCGAATGGTTCCACCGCGCCGAGCACGAGCCCTTCCAGCTGCCGCCGCGCGACCCGGTGCTGTACTATCTGCAGCGGCTGCGCGACGAGGCGCATCGCTTCGCCATCACCACCCACCGCGCCGGGCGGTCGAAGGCGATCACGCGCAGCGAGCTGGACGAGATCCCCGGCGTCGGCAGCGCCATCAAGCGGCGGCTGCTGAACCATTTCGGCTCGGCGCGCGGGGTGCGGCAGGCGGGTGCCGAGGACCTGCGCAACTGTCCGGGGATCGGTCCTTCGATGGCGGCGCGCATCCATGAGCATTTCCACCCTGGCGCAACCGGGACTAATTTGGGAAAGCCTGCCGGGCGCACAGCGGGAAGAGACTGAATTGCCGACCGACCTGCCCAATCTGCTGACGCTTTCCCGAATCGCCGCGGTGCCGGTGCTGGTGCTGCTGGCCGCGTTCCAGACCGCCTGGGGCGATGTCGCCGCCTGCGCGCTGTTCTCGGCCGCGGCGATCACCGATTATTTCGACGGCAAGATCGCCCGCGAGCGGCAGCTGATCTCGGATTTCGGGCGGATGCTGGACCCGATCGCCGACAAGCTGCTGGTGGCCGCGGCGCTGATGCTGCTGGCCGGGCTGTCGCGGCTGTCGCTGGCAGGCCTGCTGCCGGCGATCGTCATCATGCTGCGGGAGATCCTGGTCTCCGGCCTGCGCGAATATCTGGCCGGGCTGAAGGTCGGGCTGCCGGTGACGAACCTCGCCAAGTGGAAGACGGGGGTGCAGATGACCGCGCTCGGCGTGCTGCTGGCGGGCGACAGCGGGGCCGCGGTGCTGCATCTGGGCTTCCTGCCGATCGGCTGGATCGGCGAGGCGCTGCTGTGGCTGGCCGCCGTGCTGACGCTGTTCACCGGCTGGGACTATGTCCGCGCCGGGCTGCGCCATGCCGAGGCCCGCGACCTGGAGCGCGAGGCCGCGGCGAAGCCGTCCTCGCATCCCTGAGGGCGCGCCCTTGAGGCGGGGCGGCTTCGGCCGCATCTTGTACGAGACGGCGCGCTGGGCGTGCCCATGGATCATGGAGAGGCGGATGAGCGCTTTCACGCAAACCGGCCAGGCATCGGCGCTGCTGCTGCTGCTCGGCCTTGGCGCCTGCACCGCCGCCAGCTTCACCGGCCCGCGCGAGCCGGTGCCGACCGACAGCCTGACCGCCCAGCGCATCCTGGGCACGCCGGCCGAGGTGCCGCCGCTGCTGCCGGCCCCTGGCAATGTCTGGCCGACCGAGGAGCAGCCGCGCGCGACGCTGGGCAGCCCGGAGATCGTGCCGCGCGCCGGCGACCCGGTGCCGCCGCTGGCCCGCCGCGGCAGCTCGACCCCGCCCGACCTGCTGGCGCCGGGCACCGATGTCTCGCCGGCGGTGCGCCCCTATCCGACGGCGCCCATGGCCCCGGTCGCGCCGCTGGCGCCGCGGCGCGAGGGCCAGGTGATCCCGACGCCGCAGGGCCCGGCGGTGACCACCGGCGGCGGCGCCGGCTACAGCACCTACAACACGCCGGGCGGCGCCTCGGGCATCGCGGTGCCGCAGGGGGCGACGACGACGCTGCTGGGCCAGGACGGCACGGTGCGGCAGGTGCCGACGCCGCGCTGAACGCCGCAGCATGCAGATCCTGTATTTCGCCTGGGTGCGGCAGAAGGTCGGGCTGGGCCAGGAAGCCCTGGACCTGCCCGCGGATGTCGCCGACGTGGCCGGGCTGATCCGGTTCCTCTCGGCGCGCAGCCCGGGCCATGCCGCGGCCTTCGCCCAGGCGAAGCAGATCCGCGCCGCGGTGAACCAGGAATTCTGCGCCCCCGACCATCCGGTGCGGAACGGCGACGAGGTGGCCTTCTTCCCGCCCGTCACCGGCGGCTGAGGCCATGGCCCGGATCCTGGTCCAGGAAGCCTGCTTCGACGTCGCGGCAGAACAGGCGCTGCTGGCCGAGGGCCGCGTCGATGTTGGCGGCATCGCCGCCTTCACCGGGCTGTGCCGCGCCGATGACGGGATCAGCGCGCTGGTGCTGGAGCATTATCCCGGCATGACCGAGCGGGCATTGGAAAAAATCGTCGCCGAGGCTGAGGCGCGCTGGCCGCTGACCGGCTGCACCGTGATCCACCGGGTGGGCCGCATCCTGCCGGGCGAGCCGATCGTGCTGGTGCTGGCCGCCAGCCGCCACCGCAGCGCGGCGCTGGAGGCCTGCGCCTTCCTGATCGACTGGCTGAAGACCGGCGCCCCCTTTTGGAAGCGCGAGGAATTTTCGGACGGCCGCGAGCGCTGGGTCGAGGCGCGCGCCAGCGACGATGCCGCCACCGCCCGCTGGGCGGGCTGATGCGGGGCATGCCCGCCATCCTGGCCGGCGCGCTGCTGCTGCTGTGGCCAGCGCTGCTGAACGGCTATCCGATCCTGTTCAGCGATACCGGCGCCTTCCTGGCGCAGACCACGGTGCCGCTGATGATCTGGGACAAGCCCTGGATCTATGGGCCGTTCCTGCACCTGTTCCACTGGCAGCAGACGCTGTGGCTGCCCGCCATCGCCCAGGTGCTGGTCGTGTCGCATCTGCTGTGGCTGGCGCAGCGCGAGGTGCGCGGGGCGGCGACCTGGCCCGGGCACCTGCTGCTGACCGCGGGGCTGGCGGCGCTGACCGCCCTGCCCTGGGTCGCCAGCCTGCTGATGCCCGACTTCTTTTCCGGGCTGCTGCCGCTCGGGTTCTTCCTGCTGGCCTATGGGGCGCTGTCCCGTGGCGAATTCGTATACGTCATCGCGCTGATGGCGCTGGGGATCTCGGCGCATCTGTCGAATATCCCGACGGCGCTGGCGCTGGTGGTGATGGTGGGGCTGCTGCGGCTGTCCTGGCGGCCGATCGCGCGGGCGGCGGCGCCGCTGCTGATCGCGCTGGGGCTGCTGGTGGGGACCAACTGGGTCGGGCACGGGCAGGCCTCGCTGTCGCCTTATGGGAGCACCTTTCTTCTGGCGCGGCTGATCGGGGATGGGGCGGCGGCGCGGACCATCGCGGCGCGCTGCCCTGAGTCGGGGTGGTATCTGTGCAGCTGGGCGGGGCGGCTGCCGGAAGACAGCGACGTCTTCCTGTGGGAGCGCGACAGCCCGGTGAACCGCGACGCCTCGGGCAACGACATCTTCCTGGGCGGGGTGCGGCTGGCGCCGGAGGCGCGGGTGATCATCGCGGAGACCCTGGCCCGGGAGCCTTTCGCCGTGGCCTGGGCGGCGGCGGGGAATGCGCTGCGCCAGGTCTTCCTCGTGGGGATCGGCGACACGCTGAGCCGGCAGGCGCTGGGGGATTCGGTGCGCCCCCGGCTGGTGGAGTTCTTCCCGTCGGCCGAGGTGGCGCGGCATGACGGGTCGCTGCAGTTTGCCGACCGGCTGCCGGGGGTGGCGGCGGCGTTCCTGTGGCCGCAGCCGGTGGTGCTGGTGCTGGGGTTTGTCGGGCTGCTCTGGGCGCTGTGGCGGCCTGGGGGGCGGGTGCGGCTGGGCTTCGTGCTGCTGGTGCTGGTCGGCGTGTTGGGCAATGCCGTGGCGACGGGCGCGCTGTCGAAGCCGCATCACCGGTATCAGGCGCGGGTGGCCTGGCTGCTGCCGTTCGGGGCGGCGCTGTTGTTGTTGCCTGGCGTCCCGCCTGTCCGCCCTGGGCGGCAGCACGGATAGAAAGAAGATGGGGGTCCGGGGGAATTCATTCCCCCGGCCTGTTACTGCGTAAAGGTCGCCGCCAGCCCTTCGCGCAGTGGCCGCGGATGGACGTTCAGTTCTCGTTGCATCGGCCCGATATCGAAGGCCTTGTCCTCGGTCAGCCGGCGGATTTCGTCCGCGCCGATCTTCGGCATGCCCGGCAGGCGGGCGGCGATCGGGGCCAGCAGGCGCAGCGGCGCCATGGGCACGGGCAGGATCGGGGGCGCGCGCAGGCCGGCGGCGCGGGCGACCTCGGCCAGGAAATCGCGATAGGCCAAGGCGGTGGGACCGGCGACGACCAGGGCCTGGGGGCTGGGCCAGTCGCGGTCGAGGGCGGCCATCAGGCTGGCGGTGACGTCTTCCTGGTGGATCGGCTGGACCAAAGCGCGGCCGCCGCCCGGCAGGGGGGCGATGGGCAGGCGCTTGAGGAGCGCCGCCAGGCGCTGGACGTTGTTCTCGCCCTGGGCGCCGTAAATCATCGTCGGGTGCAGCATGACGCCGGGATGGCGGCCGGCCAGGAGCGCGGCCTCGCCCAGGCGGACGCCGTCGCCATGGGCGTCGGGCCAGCGCGAGAAGCGGCGGGTGGAGCCCATCAGCACCAGGGTGGCGCCTTCGGGGGCCGCGGCCAGGATGGCGGGCGTCCAGCGGGCATGGGCGCAGCTGGCGATGCGGGCGGCGCCCTCGAGGGCGGCCGCCAGCGCCGGCGCGTCCTCGAGCGTCGCGATGCGCGGCTCGCCGGGCAGGCCGAGGGCCGCCCAGCGGGCGCGGTCGCGCACCACCGGGCGATAGCGGATGCCGCGCTGGGCCAGCGCCCGGCACAGCGCCGCGCCAGAGCGGCCGGCGGCGCCGATGACGGCGATCAGGCCGTCCGCCATGTCAGGCGCCCAAGCTGGCGCGCAGCCGGGCCTCGGCGCGGGGGCGGCCGATGACGGGCAGGAAGGTCTTCAGCTCGGGGCCGTGCTCCTCGCCGGTCAAAGCTTTGCGCAGCGGCAGGAACAGCGCCTTGCCCTTGCGGCCGGTGGCGGCGCCGATGGCCCGCGTCCAGGCGCTCCAGGTCTCCGGGGTCCAGGGCTCGGCCGGGATCTCTGCCAGCGCAGCCTGCAGGAGCTCGGCCTCGTCCGGCTGGGCGGGGACCTCGATCTGACCCTGGGCGACCTCCCACCAGTCGCGCGCTTCGGCCAGCAGGTCCAGATTGCCGCGGATGGCGTCCCAGAAGGCCTGGTCAGCGCCTTCCGGCAGGCGGTCGCGCACCGTCTCGAAGTCGAGGCCGTGCAGGTAGCGGCGGTTCAGGGCGAGCAGCTGGGCCGGGTCGAAGCGGGCGGTGCTCTTGGAGATGCGGCCGAGGTCGAAGTCGCGCACCAGCTCGGCGGCAGGCGCCGCCACCGGGTCGGCGGAGGAGCCGAGGGCGGCCAGGTAGCCGACGAGCGCCGCGGGCTCGATGCCGTCGCGGCGCAGCTGGCGCAGGCCCATGGAGTTCAGGCGCTTCGACAGCGGCCCGCCATCGGCGTCGGTCAGCAGCGGCAGATGGGCGAAGTGCTTGACGCAGACGCGGCCCGAGAGCGCCTCCATGATGTCGATCTGCACGCCGGTGTTGGTGACGTGGTCCTCGCCGCGGATGATGTGGCTGACGCCCGTCTCCAGGTCGTCCACCACCGAGGTGAAGGTGTAGAGGAAGGACCCGTCGGCGCGGATCAGCACCGGGTCGGAGATCGGCGGCAGCTTGACCTGGCGGCGGCCGAGCACGCCGTCCTGCCATTCGACGGTGCGGGTCGCCAGCTTGAAGCGCCAGTGGGGCTTCTTGCCGTTGGCGAGGGCCCGCTCCAGCTGCTCGGCGGTCATCTTCAGGGCGGCGCGGTCATAGACCGGCGGGCGGCCCTGCTTCTGCCGCTGCTCGCGCTTGAAGCGGAGCTCTTCCTCCGTCTCCAGGCACGGATAGAGATGGCCGCTCTTCTTCAGCTTCTCCGCGGCGAGCTCATAGCGCTCCAGCCGGTCGGACTGGCGGAAGCTTTCGTCCCAGTCGAGGCCGAGCCAGCGCAGGTCCTCCTCGATGCCGGCGGCGAATTCGGGCTTGCTGCGCTCGGTGTCGGTGTCGTCGAAGCGCAGCACGAAGCGGCCGCCCTGGCGGCGGGCCACCAGCCAGTTGGCCACGGCGACGCGGGCATTGCCGACATGCAGGTAGCCGGTGGGGCTCGGGGCGAAACGCAGCTTCATGCCTCGTCCTCCGCCTCGTCCTCGCCCGGGGCGTCATCCTCGTGGCGGCGCGGGTCGAGGACGCGCCAGTTGCGCTCCTCCGGGTCGGTGCAGCGCTTCTCGGCGAATTCGCGGATCTCGGCGCCGCTGCTCCAGCCCTGGCCCTCGCCATTGACCACCTCGGCATCCTCGCCGAAGGCGAACCAGGCGGCCAGCACCTCGTCCGGCGTCAGCTTCGGCGCGCGGCAGCGCTCCAGGCTGTCGCGCACATAGCGGCGGGCGAAGGCATTGGCCTGCAGCAGTGAGGGGAAGCCGCGCACGGTCTCGACCGGCTCGGCGCCATTGCCGCCGGAGAGGTCGCGGATATTCACGCTGAAGCCGCCGGGCGGCGCGAAGAGGGTGGTGTCGAAATCGCCGCTCATGCTTCGGGTCTCGCCTGGGGGGAAAAAGGGGGGAGGGAACTG
>NZ_CACSJM010000116.1 GCF_902706185.1 Roseomonas sp. 18066
ACGCCACCGGCACGCGGCTGCGGGACTATCCGCTGACGCTCGACACGCTCATCGGCCACCTGACGGCCCTGGCGTGACCCCGGGGCGGGGGCCAGGGCCGGCGTTACGCGGGCGGTGACCTTCAGCGTCTGCGCGTCCAGCCGCAGCAGCTCGGAGACGCGCACCGGCGGACGCCCCACCGCGCTGGTCACATAGAGAGAATTATTCCGGGCACTGAAGGCGGTCTGGTACAGGCCGCGGGTGACCTGGGCCTCGGTCACCTCGAAGCGCTCCTGGCCCGACAGCGGCACGCGGGGCGACACCTTCAGCGTCGCCAGCGTCGCGCCATAGGGGGCGTCGGCGACGACGACGATCGGGTGGTTGCCGGCGACGGCCTCGGCCGGGATGGTCAGGCGGCCGGCGACCTTGCCCTCGGCATCGGCGGTCAGCGCGCCGCCGGCCAGCGCCTGGGTGCCGTAGAGCAGCGTCACCTTCTGCCCCGGGCGGAAGCCCTGGCCGCTGAGCGCGACCGCGCTGCCGGCATGGATCGGCTGGCCCGGCTCGGCGGCGGCGAAGCGCAGCTGCGGCTCGGCGCTGCGCTCCACCGCGCCGAAGGGCGCCTGGGCGAAGCTGGCGACCGGCGCCATCAGCAGGGTGCCGACCATCAGGGCCTGGCGGAAGCTCGGGAGAAGACGCGTCATTCTTGCTGTCCTGTGCTGTAGGGAAGGAAATTCAGAACGAGGCGGTCAGCGCCAGGAAATAGGCGCGCCCCGGCTCGTTGTAGCTATTGGCGCCGGCGGCCGAGGAATTGGCCTGGCGGAACAATTGCCGGTCGAAGAGGTTGCTGATGCCGGCTGTCAGCCGGGTGTGGCGGCTCAGCTGGTAGCTGCCGCTGACATCGACCACCGAATAGGGCGCGCGCCGCCACAGCGCGGCGCCGGTGTTGGCGGCGCCGGTCAGGTCCTGCGTCCGCGCCTCCTGCCGGCCGTAATGGGTCAGCGCCAGGCGCAGTGACAGCGCCTCGCGCGCCTGCCAGTCCAGCGCGGCATGGACCGTGTAGCGCGGCACCAGCGACAGCGGCTGGCCGGTCGCCTTGTCCTCGCTCTGGATCATGTAGGTGGCGTTGGTGCTCCAGCTCAGGCTGTCGAGCAGCGGCAGCGCCAGGTGCGCCTCCAGGCCGCGGATGATGGCGCGGGGCGTGTTCTCCCAGCGCAGGATCCGCCCGCTGGCCGGGGTCTGCCCGACCGGCACCATCCCGGCCATGATCTTGTCGCGATAGTCGTTGTGGAAATAGGTCAGGCCGCTGCTGAAGCGGTCGCGGGCATAGGCGAGGCCGAGCTCGGTGTTCAGGCTGGTCTCCGGCCGCAGCCCGGCATTGCCCTGCACGTAGCAGCCGCCGCCGAGGCTGGGGAATTCCGCCGGGCAGCCATTGCCGCGGCTGTAGTAGATGTAGTTCGGGTTGGACTGGTACAGGTTCGGCGTCTTGAAGGCGCGGGCGATGCCGCCTCTCAGCGACAGCCCCCCGGCCAGCGCGATGGCGGCGTTCAGCGAGGGGCTCCAATGGCTGCCGAAGCGGCTGTGGCGGCCGAGCCGCAGCCCCGGCGTCAGCGTCAGCCAGCGGGTCGCGCGGATATTGTCCTCGACGAAGGCGGCGACGGTGGTGGCGCTGGCGGTGCCCGGCCGGTCGGCCATGGCGATGCCGCCGATCTGCCCGCCATTGAGGGTCTGCGAGGTGGAGAAGGCATCGTCCAGCGCCTCGTGCAGGAGCTCGGCGCCGAGGGTCAGCCGCTGCGGCGCCACCGCCTCCAGCGGCAGGGTGAGCTCCGCGCTGGCGCCCAGATTGTCCAGCGTCGCGGTGGAGCGGGCGTCGCGGCTGTTGATGCTGCCCTCGACGGAGCCGGTCAGCCCCTCGCGCAGCCGCTTGTTGACGGTGCCCTCATAGGTCAGCGCCACCCGGCTCTCGGCCTCGCCCCACTCGCCGCGATGGGTCAGCGCGGCGGAGCGGCGGACCATGACGTTGGTCTCCGCCTGCGCCTCGGCGAGCGCGGTCAGCAGGGCGCTGCCGGCCTCGCTGACGGCGCGGTCGCCGGCATAGACATTGCCCTGGCGGCTGTAGCCGAGCGCCAGCTCCAGGCTCTGCCGTGCATCGACCTGCCAGCGCAGCAGGCCGCTGGCGTCGCGGTTCTCGACGCCCTCGCGGCCGGCGGGCGGGGTGTCGCCGGGGGCGGTGCCGGCGGCGGCGCGGTTCAGCGCCAGGCTGTCGCCATCGGTGTGGTTGGCATTGCCATAGAGGCGGAAGGACAGGCCGGGCAGGGTGGTCGGGCCGGACAGCGTCGCCGTCACCCGGCGGCCATCGCCCTCCCGCCGGTCCTCCGGCTGCAGCGCGTAGAGGGTGACCGCGCCGTGATGCGCGTCGGTCGGCGGCCGGGTGACGATATTGACCACGCCGCCGGCGGCGCCGGAGCCGTAGCGCGCGGCGGCCGGGCCACGGATCACCTCGATCCGCTCGATGGCATCCGCCGGCACCCAGTTGGAATCGCCGCGGGTGTTGCGCTCGCCGCTGCGGCCCATGCGCACCGCGTTGCGCGAGCGCACCGCGCGGCCGTCGATCAGGATCAGCGTGTTTTCCGGCCCCATGCCGCGCAGGTCGATCTGCCGGTGGTTGCCATATTGCCCGCTGGAGGAATTGCCCGTCAGGTTCACCCCCGGCATGGTCCGCACGATCTCGGCGATGTCGTTGGCCGGCGGCGCGCGCTGGATGTCGTCGCGGGTGATCAGCGAGACGCCGGGCGCCTGCCGCGCCTGCTCCTCGGCGGTGGCGACCACCTGCAGCACCGGCAGCGCCACCGCGGCCTGGTGGCCGGCGCCCAGCGCCGCGCCCTGGCCCGGCGCCGCGGCGGCCTGGCGCAGGGTGTAGATGGCGCCGTCCGGCGACACCGCGCGCAGCCCGCTGCCGGCCAGGATGCTGGCGAAGCCGCGCTCGATGCTGGTGGCGCCGCGCAGGCCGGGGCTCTGGCGGCCCTCCACCTGGGCGGGGGCGAAGGTCAGGGTGACGCCGGCCTGGCGGGCGAAGGCGTTCAGCGCCGTGCCCAGCGGCCCCGCCGCCACGTCGTAGCGCGCGGCCATGACCTCGGGCGCCGCCTGGTCAAGCGCCCCCTGGCCAAGCGCCGCCTGGCCAAGCGCCGCCTGGGCCGGGACCGCCAGCCAGGCGGCGCCGGCCAGCAGCCCGGCGCGCAGCCGGGCGAGGCGACAGGGGTTGAAGGGCATCAGGCTTGCATCCGGAAGCGGCGGTGTTCCATCAGCGCAGACGGATGAGGCCGGGGCTTGGGACAGCGCCGCCCCGCATTTTTCCCACAAATGTCGCGTGCCGCCCGGCTCAGCGCCGCTCCACCGTCACCCAGAAGCCGGTGCGGCGGCTGATCTCGATCGGCAGGGTGGCGGCCAGCGCGGCCAGCGCCCGGTCGGTGTCGCCCAGCGGCAGCACGCCGGAGACCGACAGCCCGGCCAGCGCCACCGCGTCGTAGCGCAGCAGGCCGGGGCGATAGCGCGCCAGGGTGGCCAGCACCTCTGACAGCGGCCGGTCCTCGACCACCAGCTGGCCCTGCGCCCAGGCGCTGTCCTGCGCCGGGACGGGGAAGGGGCCCAGCACCTGCCGCGCCTCCAGCCGGGCGCCCTGGCCGGGATGCAGCTCCAGGCAGGCACCGGCGGGGGCGCAGGCGCGCACCGCCGATTCCTCGACGGCGACCACGGTGCGGTCCTCCTCCCGCGCGGCGCTGAAGCGGGTGCCCAGAGCCCGCAGCGTGCCCTGCGGCGTCTCGATGGTCAGCGGCCGGGACGGGTCGCGTGCCACCTCGACCAGGATGCGGCCGCGATGCAGCCGGATGCGGCGGCCGCTGCCGTCGAAATCGGTGTCGAAGGCGGTGTCGGCATCCAGCGCCACGGCCGAGCCATCGGCCAGCACCAGCCGGGTCACCGCGGTGCCGCTGCGATGGCTGGCCAGCAGGCTGGTCCAGTCCGGCAGCCCGGCCGTCGCCAGCAGGGCCAGCACGGCGACCGCGCCGCCGGCGGCGCGTGCCATCCGCCGCCGTGGCGCGCTGCCCTGTGCGCCGGCGGCCAGCCCCGCCTGCAGCGCCTGCCGCGCCGGGGCATCGGCGGCGAAGCCATCGACCCGGCCGAGCAGCGCCGCCAGCCGGCGAAACGCCTCGGCATGGCCCGGATGCTCGGCGCGCCAGGCGCGGCAGCGCGCCGCATCGGCCGCGGTGGCGGCGTCGTCGTCCAGCAGCGCGTGCCAGCCGGCCGCCACCCGCACCATCTCGGCGCTGGGTTCGCTCATGCGCCGTCGCCCGCCGGGACGCCATGCACCGCGGCGTAGCAATGCAGCAGGGCGGCGGCGACATACTGCTTCACCATGCTGGCCGAGACGCCCAGCTCGGCGGCGATCTCGGCATGGCTCAGCCCGTCCAGCCGGCTCATCAGGAAGGCGCGGCGCGGCCGCTCGGCCAGGCCCTGCAGCATGGCGGCGATGGCGGTCAGCGCCTCCACCGCCTCGCAATGCTGGGCGGGGCTCGCCTCCATCTCCTGCTCGCGGATCACGGCGAGCGCGCGCAGATAGGCCTGCTCCACCGCCAGCCGGCGCTGCTGGTCGATCAGCAGGCGGATGGCGCTGGCGGCCAGGAAGGCGCGCGGCTTCTCGATCGCCGCCGGCGGCCGTTCCAGCAGCTTGCAGAACAGGTCCTGCACCAGGTCGGCGGCACGATCGGCGCCCTGCGGCCGCCCGCGCAGCCGGCCGCGCAGCCAGCTGACCAGCCAGCCCTGATGCTGGGCATAGAGCTCGGCGGTGCCGGAGGGGGCGCTGCGGATCGGGGCCATGGCGGGGCTGCGGAACCAGGGGCTGGAGGCGGGATGACGGCCTCCTGATACGGTAATTGAGAATTAGTCGCAATGTGCAAGCGCGAGGGAAACCGGCGATCCCCCCCTGGACCCGGGGGCGGACTGCCCGGCAAGCTGGCGCTTCCAGCAGCGGCGAGGTCCCCAGCATGCGCGACGATGCCTTCATCCCCGGGCCGCGGCTCACCCTGCCGGGCGCCGGCGCGGGGCCGCTGGCGGGGCTCCGCTTCGCCGCCAAGGACCTGTTCGACGTCGCCGGCCACCCGACCGGGGCGGGCAACCCGGACTGGGCCGCCAGCCACCCGGTGCCGGAGCGCCATGCCTGGGCGGTGCGGACGCTGCTCGAGGCCGGCGCCTCGCTCGCCGGCAAGACGGTGACCTGCGAGGTCTCCCTCGGCATCCTCGGCTTCAACCAGTTCTACGGCACGCCCCGGAACCCCGCGGCGCCGGGCTGCCTGCCGGGCGGCTCCTCCAGCGGATCGGCCTCCGCGGTCGCGGCGGGGGATTGCGACACGGCGCTCGGCACCGACAGCGGCGGCTCGGTGCGGGTGCCGTCCAGCCTGTGTGGCCTCTACGGCATCCGCCCGACGCATGGGCGTATCCCGGTCGACGGCATGTGCGCCCAGGCGCCCAGCTTCGACACCACCGGCTGGTTCGCCCGCGATGCCGCCACCTTCGCCCGCGTCGCCGCGGTGATGCTGGGCGAGGCCATCCCCGATGCCGTCGCCCCGGCGCCGCTGCTGCTGGCCACCGACACCTTCGCTTTGGCCGACGAGCCGGTGCAGCAGGCGTTGCTGCCCGCCGTCGAGCGCATCGCGGCCCTGCTGGGGAAGGGCCTCGAAAGAATAACCCTGGGCGAGCCGGGGGAGCTGGCGGTCTGGGGCGCCCAGCGCAACGTCATCCAGCGCGCCGAGGGCTGGCAGACCTTCAAGCCTTGGATCGACGCCACCAACCCGCGCTTCGCCTTCAACATCGCCCGCAACATGGCCCTCGCGGCCTCGCTGACCGAGGCGCAGGTGGCGCTGGCCAACTCGGTCCGCGAGCGCGCCCGCGCCCGCGCCCGGCTGCTGCTCGACGGCGGCGCCATCCTCGCCATCCCGACCACGCCCTTCACCGCGCCGCCGCTCGGCCTGCCGCTCTCCGAGCTCGACCGCCATTCGGAGCGCATCGGCCTGCTCTGCTCCTTCGCCGGCCTGACCGGGGTGCCGCAGGTCAGCCTTCCCTTGGCGACCGTCGACGGCAAGCCGGCCGGCCTGTCGCTCATTGCCGCCCGCGGCCAGGATGCCCGCCTGGTCGCCATCGCCCGCGCCCTCTGAAGGACCACACCTGATGCCCGAGCTGAACATCCCCGAGATCGTCGCCGAGGTCCGCGCCGCCTTCGAACGCTACGACCGCGGGCTGGAGGAGAACGACGTCCCCACCCTCGACGACAGCTTCTGGCGCCATGAGAAGACGCTCCGCTACGGGGTGGGCGAGAACCTCTACGGCCACGACGCCATCGCCGCCTTCCGCGCCGGGCGCACCCCGACTGAGCATGCGGCCCGCGCCCGGCGGCTGGAGAACACCGTGATCAATACCTTCGGGCGCGACTTCGCGGTCGCCAACACCGAATACGTCCTGCTCAAATCCGGCGAGCGCGGGCGGCAAAGCCAGACATGGGTCCGCTTTCCGGAAGGCTGGAAAGTCGTCGCGGCACATGTTTCGATCATGAAGTGAGCAAGGCCGGGGAGAAGGTATTCTCCCCGGACCCCTCATCTATTTTTGTCAGAAAGGCAAAGCGGATGGACGCGACCACCCGGCCGATCGGCGGTCTCAGCCTGCTCTGGCAGCTGATGCGCGCGCCCAACCGCAACCGCGCCGACCTCTTCTACGAATTCATGGGCACCAGCAACCGCATGGCGGAAGACTGCACCTACCTCAATTGCGGGTATTGGGCAGGCACCACCGATTACCGCCAGGCGGCCCAGGCCCTGGTCGATGTGCTGGCCGACGCCGCCGGCATCGAGGCCGGCGACCGCGTGCTCGACGCCGGCTGCGGTTTCGGCGACCAGGACGCCCATATCGCCCGCACGCGCCAGACCAGCCGCATCCTGGCGGTCAACGTCACCCCCACCCAGATCGCGACGGCGCAGCAGACCAACGCGGCGCCGGGCGTCGAATACCGCCTCTGCCCCGCGACCCGCATCGCGGAGCCGGATGGCAGCTTCGACGCCGTCATCTCGCTGGAAGCCGCCTTCCACTTCGACACCCGCGAGACCTTCCTGCGCGAGGCGCTGCGCCTGCTGCGCCCGGGCGGCCGCCTCGGCATCATCGACCTGGTGCCGCTGGAGCGCGACGGCCGCGTCGACACCGGCGGGCTGCGCGGCAATTTCGACCGCTGGGCCGGCCAGGTGCCGCCGGCCAATGTCTATGGCGCCACCCGCTATCGCGAATTGCTGCAGGAGGTCGGCTTCGAGGCCCCTGTTCTGCGCTCGATCCGCGAGCAGGTCTTCCCCGGCTTCCGCCGCCACATCAAGGCCATGGCGCGCGACCCGCTGGCCAAGCAGCGGATGCACCCGATGATCCGCCTCGGCCTGCGCTTCGCCGATATCGACCCCTACGCCGCCTCCGACTACCTGGTGGTCTCGGCCCGCAAGCCGGGCTGAGCCAGGATTTCTGCCTCGGCATTCTCCGGCCAGATTTCCGTCGGCGCGCCATCGGCCCAGAGCCGCCAGCGCCCCATCCGCAGCGGCGCCAGCGGATGGCGGCCGGCGGGCAGGGCGCCGTCGAACAGCGTGGTGTCTTCCAGCTGAAGACGGACCGTCGCCGGGCGGTCCAGCGCGACGCCGAGCATCGCCGGCGGCGGCCCCTCGATCCGGTCGCGCAGGCGCAGGCGGATGACATGGCCGATCTCGGTGAGCGCCACGGCCAGCTCGGCCTCCACCGGGGCTGCCAGCCGCGTGGCGAGGCAGCGCAGCACATTGGCACTGCTGTGCCGCCGCAGGCAAAGAATGAACGGGAAGCCGAAGCGGTCGCGATAGGCGGCGTTCTGCGCCGCCAGCGCCTCGGGCGTCACCAACGCGCCGAGCGGGGTGTCGCCCTGCTCCCGCCGCGAGGCCTCTGTCAGTGTCGTCGGCAGAGGTCCCGCCACCAGCGGCTCATGCGCATTGAGGAAGGCGCGCTGGGCCTCCTCCGGGGCGGCCAGCAGCGCAGCCACCAGCGCCCCGTGCAGCGAAGCGAGATCGGCGAAGGGGCGCTGCGCCGCGGCGGCGGCCACCACCCAGGGCGCCCGCTCCACCACCCCCTCCAGCGCCGCGCAGAAGTCTTCGGGCGATGCCGCGTTCAAAACTGGAAGAAGAATCATGGGGGCGAGGGGGCGGCGGCCAGAAGCTCGCGGGTATAGTCGGCCGTGGGGTGGTTCAGCACCTGCTCGGTCGGGCCCTGCTCGACGATGCGGCCCTGGCGCATGACGATGACCCGGTCGCAGAGCAGCTTCACCACATGCAGGTCGTGGCTGACGAAAAGATAGCTCATCCCCAGCCGGACCTTCAGCTCCTGCAGCAGGTTCAGCACCACCGCCTGAACCGAGACATCGAGCGCGGCGGTGGGCTCGTCCAGCACCACCAGCTCCGGGTTCAGGGCGATGGCGCGGGCGATGCCGACACGCGCCTTCTGCCCGCCCGACAGCTGGTGCGGGAAGCGGCCGAGCAGCGCCTCCGGCAGGCCGACCAGGCGGGCCAGCTCGCGGCAGCGGGCCTCCAGACCAGCGCCGCGGAGGTCGCCCATGCGCAGGATCGGGTCGGCGATGGCGCGCTCGGCGGTGTAGCGCGGGTTCAGGCTGTCGGTCGGGTCCTGGAACACCATCTGGATGCGGCGGCGCAGGGGGGACCGGGTGAAGGCGCGCGGCGCGATCTCGCCGAGCTCCTGCCCGTCGAACTGGATCGAGCCGCTGGTGCGATCGATCAGCCGCATCACCATCATCGAGGTGGTGGACTTGCCGCAGCCGCTTTCGCCGACCAGGCCGACGCTCTCGCCGCGGCGGATCTGGAAGGAGATGCCGTCCACCGCCCGGGCCGGTGGCAGGGCCGGGCCGCGCCGCAGCCAGGCGCCGATGCCGCCCTCCGCCGCGCGGGGGAATTCCTTCACCAACCCGATGACGTCGAGCAGCACCAGGCCAGGGGCGGATTGCGGGGCATCCAGCGGGGGCGCCTCGCCTTCCGGCAGCAGGTCGGGCAGGCGCGCGCCGGGGCGCGGCGTGGCGCGCAGCAGGCGGCGGGTATAGGGGTGCTGCGGCGCCCGGAAGATATCCTTCGCCAAGGCATCCTCGACGACGCGGCCGCGCTCCATCACCACCACCCGGTCGCAATAGGCGGCGGCCAGGCCCAGATCGTGGGTGATCAGCAGGGTCGACATGCCGCGGGCGCGGGTCAGCTCGGTGACCAGCTCCATCACCGTCTTCTGCGTGGTGACGTCCAGGCCCGTCGTCGGCTCGTCGGCGATCAGCAGCTGCGGCCGGCAGGCCAGGGCCAGGGCGATGACGATGCGCTGGCACATGCCGCCCGACAGCTCGAAGGGATAGGCGTGGTAGCGTTCCTCGGGCCGGGCGATGCGGACCTGGGTCAGCATCTCGATGGCGCGCGCCCGGGCGGTGGCGCGGGTCGCCTGGGCGTGGCGGATGAGGACGTCCTCGATCTGCCGGCCGACGGCGCGGATCGGGTTCAGCGCGGCGCGCGGGTTCTGGAAGATCATCGAGATCTCCCGCCCGCGCAGGTCGCGCATCTCGCGCTCCGGCAGGCCGGGCAGGTCGATGCCGAAGAAGCCGATGCTGCCCGTGGCGATCTTGCCGGCGCGGTCGAGGATGCGCATCACGGCATAGGAGGTGACCGACTTGCCGGAGCCGCTTTCGCCGACGATGCCGACGGTCTCGCCCTTGCGGATGCTGAGCGAGACCTGGCGCACCGCCTGCACCGGCCCAGCGCGGGTTGCGAATTCGACGGTGAGGTCGCGGACCTCGAGCAGCGGCGGGTTTTCGGTGATGGTGCTGGACATGGGGGCGTCCTTCCTCAGCTGCGCCGCTGCGGGTCGACGATGTCGCGCAAGCCATCGCCCAGCAGGTTGAAGCAGAACACCGCCAGCATCAGCGCGAGGCCGGGGAAGAGCGCGACCCACCATTCGCCGGAGACGATGAAGCTGGCGCCCTCGGCCACCATGATGCCCCATTCCGGGGTGGGCGGGCGGACGCCGAGACCGATGAAGGAAAGCCCGGCGGCGTTGAGGATGGCATAGCCCATGGTCAGCGAGACCTGCACCGCCATGATCGGCAGGATATTCGGCAGGATCTGGGTCAGCAGGATGCGGAGCTCGGAATTGCCGGTCAGGCGGGCGGCGAGGACGAAGCCGGCCTCGCGGCGGATGCTGGCCTCGGCGCGGGCCAGGCGGGCATAGAGCGGGAAATTGACGATGGCGGTGGCGATGACAATGTTGGTCACCGTGTTGCCCAGCGCGGCGACGATGCCCATGGCCAGCACGAAGAGCGGAAAAGCCATGATGGTGTCGGCGATGCGGCCCACCACGCGGTCGGTCCAGCCGCCGAAGAAGCCGGCCGCGACGCCGGCCAGCCCGCCCAGGGCGAAGACCAGCGCCACCGAGGCGATGGCCACCGTCATGTCGAGCCGGGTGGCGACGACGACGCGGCTGAGGATATCGCGGCCGAGCTGGTCGGTGCCGAAGGGATGCGCCCAGCTGGGCGGCTGCAGCGCGATCATGGTGTTGCTGGCCAGCGGGTCGTAGGGCGCGATCAGCGGCCCGAAGGCGGCGCAGAGCAGCAGCAGGAAGAACAGCGCGAAGGCGCCGGCGGTGACGGCGTTGCCGGTGACGACGTGGCGCGCATGGCGCAGCGAGGCGGTGAAGGCGGAGGGAGCCTGGGTCGCGCTCATGCCGTCATCCTCGCGCGCGGGTCGACCAGGCCATAGAGCAGGTCGATCGCCAGGTTCAGCAGGACATAGAGGATGGCCATGGCCAGGACGAAGCCCTGCACCGGCGCGAAGTCCGAGGCGATCAGCGCCTCCACCGCGTAGGAGCCGACGCCGGGCCAGGCAAAGACCTTTTCCACCAGGACATTGGCGCCGAGCAGGAAGGAGAAGACCATGCCCAGCGTGGTCAGCACCGGCAGCATGGCGTTGCGGAAGCCATAGGTCAGGATCACGGCGCGGGGGCTGAGGCCGCTGGCGCGCGCGGTGCGGACGAAGTCGGAGCCGAGCACGGCGAGCATGCTGGCGCGGGCGATGCGGGCGATCGGGGCCAGGGCGAAGAGGCTGAGGGTGCAGACCGGCAGCACCATCTGGGCGAGGGCCGCGCGGAAGGTCTCGGTATCGCCGATCAGCAGGGTGTCGACCAGGAAGAAGCCGGTGACGGTGGGCGGCGCGCTGGCGAAGGCGTCGAGGCGGCCGAGCGGGGCTGGCGACCAGCCGAGCAGGAAGTAGAAGACATAGACCAGCAGCAGGCCGGTGAAGAAGACGGGCAGGCTGACGCCGCCGGTAACCAGGATGCGGCAGGCGTGGTCGGCCATGCTGCCTTGCTTCACCGCCGCCAGGATGCCGAGCGGGATGGCGATGAGCATGGCCAGCAGCAGGGCGGAGAGGGTCAGCTCGGCGCTGGCCGGCAGGCGGGCGGCGAGGTCGTTCAGCACCGGCTGTCCGGTGGTGAGCGACATGCCGAGGTCGCCGTGGGTCAGGGCGGTGATGTAGCGCAGGAACTGCTCGGGCAGCGGGCGATCGAGGCCGAGCTCGGCGCGGATCTGGGCGATGCTTTCCGCGCTGGCGGTGGGCCCGGCGAAATAGCTGGCGGTATCCCCTGGCAGCACCCGCGTCAGCACGAAGGTCGCCAGGATGACGCCGATCAGGGCCGGGATCGCTCCCGCGAGCCTTAGTGCCACGGTTCGCATGTTGGATGCTGCTTTCTTGCAAAAATAGAAGGGGGATTCGGGGGGATACCTCCCCCCGACCTTTCTTGATTATCCTTTCGTCAGATACCGGAAGTCGGGCTCCCGGCACGGCCAGAACTGGTAGCCGCCGATGTTCTTCTGCATGGCGACGTCGTGCAGCGGCTGGCAGATCGGCAAAGCGGGCAGCTCGGTGAAGGCCATCTCGATGAAGGCCTTGACGTCGCGCTCGTAGGAAGCGGCGTCCGGCGCGAAGCGGGCGCCGTCGACCAGCTTGTCCAGCTCCTTGTTCTGGTAGCTGGAGATGTTGAAGATCGAGTTGTTGGAATGGTAGTTCCAGAAGAAGTAGTAGTCCGGGTAGTCCAGCCAGCCGCCGAAGCGGTTGATGGCCATGGGCGCGGTCTTCTTGTTGAGCTCGCCGCGGAAGTTGGCGCCGGGGATTTTTTGGAGCTCGACATTGATGCCGAGCGGGGCCAGGGCTTCCTTGACGAGGACGGCCATGGGCTCGGCGATGGTGGCGGAGCCGGCGTCGAAGATCAGGCTGGTGGTGATGCCGCCGGGCGCCAGCTGGGCGACCAGGGCCTTGGCCTTCTCGATATTGGTGTCGTAGGGGTAGGGCTGCGGCCAGGCGGTGGTGGCGCGGCCGTCGCCGCCGAACATGGCGATGCCGCGGCCGAAGAGCGCGGCCTGCATGATCTTCTCATAGGGCACGGCCCAGGCGACGGCCTGGCGCAGGCGGGCGTCGGTGAAGGGGCCGGTCGCCGCGTTCAGCGCCAGCGACCACAGCGCGTTGGGCACGGGGACGCCGACCACCTTGACCTTGCCGGCCTCGAGCAGGTCCTTGAAGTCCTTGGGCGGCAGGCCGTAGCTGATGTCCGCGTCGCCGCGCTCGATCAGCGCGCGGCGGGTGCTGGGGGAGGGGATGTCGCGGGCGATGATCCGGCGCAGCGACGGCAGCGTGCCGGAGGTCCAGTCGTCGTTGCGGGTATAGATGGTCTCGACGCCGGGCTTCCAGCTTTCCACCTTGAAGGCGCCGGAGCCGGCGACGTTGTTCTTCAGCCAGTCCTTGGCCCAGGGGTCGCCACCGGCATTCTTCTGGGCGAGCTCGCTGTCGAAGACGAAGGGGATGGTGACCGCCAGGTTGGGCAGGCTCATCTTGTCGCGGCGGACGAAGTCGATGCGGAAGGTGCGGTCATCCACCGCGACGAACTGCTCGGCCTTCTCCAGCGAGCCGGCGGCCATCTGGGTGGTGGCGAAGCCGCCGATGCTGACCGCGCGGTCGAGCGACCACTTGACGTCCTTCGCGGTCACCGCCCGGCCGGAATGGAACTTGGCATCGCGCAGCTTGAAGGTCGCCGACATGCCGTCGCTGGCGACCTGCCAGCTTTCGGCCAGCTCCCCCTCCAGCTCGTTGATCTGGAAGGTGCCGCCATTGCCGTCGGCCAGCGGCACCGGCTTGAAGCGCAGCAGCCGGTCATAGCAGTTCAGCGAGACGCCATTGACCGGCTGGGCCGAGCCGATGCCCTGCATGTCCAGGCTGTTCGGCCCGTATTCCTGCACCAGCAGCAGGGTCTCGCGCCGGCTGGGGGCGGCGGTCTGCGCCTCGGCGACGACGGGCTTGACGAAGGGGGCGGCGAGGGCGGTGGCAAGCAGGCTGCGACGATGCATGGAAGCCTCTCATCCAATGACGGGATCGGGAATGCGCAAGTCCTGAGCAGGCAGCGCGGCAAATTCGGGCACCAGCGCCTGGCGCAGCGGCGCCAGCGGGTCGCTCGGCGCGGTGGCAGGCGGGCGCAGCATGGTCTGCACATGCGACAGATGCGCCCGCATCAGCGTCGCCGCCTGGCGCATCCGGCCGGCGGCGATTGCCTCGAGGATGTGCAGATGCTCAGCTGAGGACAGGCCGGCATCGCGCGGCGACTGGTAGAGGGTGGCGATCAGCATGGTGCGCGCGGTCAGGTCGCGCAGCAGCTCGGCGATCACCGGATTGCCCAGCACCTCGGCCAGGCAGACATGGAAATTGCCCAGCGCCAGGCTGCGGCTTCCGGCATCGTCGCCCGCGATGATCTCTGATTCTTCAGCGATCTGGGCGCGCAGGCGGGCGATGCCGGCCGCATCGGGGGGCGCCGCCTGGTCCAGCATGCCGCATTCCAGCGCGCTGCGGGCGGCCAGCGTGGCGCGGGCCTCCTCCAGCGAGGGCTCGGCCACGAACCAGCCGCGGCGGGTGGCCAGGCAGACGATGCGCCGCGCCGCCAGCCGCATCATCGCCTCGCGCACCAGGGTGCGGGAGACGGCGAAGAGATCGGCCAGCGCCTGCTCGCCCAGCCGCGTGCCGGGGCTGATGCGGCCGGCCAGCACCGCCTGCAGGATGCGCTCGTCGATCGAAAGCGGGGTTGCATGCGGGGCTTGCATACAAGGCCGCCATGCAACGGCCATGCCAGACCGTTGCGGTTTGCGCCCGGGGCGTCAGGCGGGGGAGGCGCCGGCCCATTCCCCGGCCGCCAGCATCGCCGCCACCTCGGCCTTCAGCAGGGCGACCACGGCGCCGGTGGCGCGGGTGTCGGCGCGGTCGGGAGGACGCACCAGCAGGATCTGGCGGCGGATCGGGGGGGTGAGGGGGGCCATGCTGAAGCGCGTCGCCGCCTCCTCGGCATCGATCGAGGAAGGCGGCAGCACGCTATGCCCCAGCCCCGACCCCACCAGGTCCTTGATGACGCGGAAGCTGTCGGCCTCGAAGCGGACCGCCAGCGGGGCGCCGGCGCGCGACGCCGCGGCCTCGATCAGCAGGCGCAGCCCGTGCGGCCGGCTGGGCAGGACCATGGGCAGGCCGGCCAGCCGGTCCACCGCCACCGGCGCGCCATCCAGCGCCCCGGCCGGGCCGATCAGCGCCAGCTCGTCCAGCAGCAGCGTCTCGCAGCGCAGATGCAGCCCGTCGCCCGGGCCATAGAGCAGGCTGAGATCGAGCTGCCCGCGCTGCAGCCATTCCACCAGGTGGCCGGCATAGCCTTCGACGATGCGAAGGCTCACCCCTGGCAGCTCGGCCGCCACGCGCCGCGCCAGGCGGCCGGACAGCACATGGCTGGTGGTCGGCATCAGCCCCAGCGCCACCTGGCCGCGCACCTCGGAGGCGAGCGCCCGGACCTCCTCCACCGAGCGCTCGAGCTGCCGCAGCGGGCCGGTCACCCGTTCCAGCAAGGCGCGGCCGGCCTCGGTCAGCTGCATGCCGCGGCCATGACGGGTGAACAGGGCCAGGCCGACCTCGGCCTCCAGCAGGCGAATCTGCCGCGACAGCGCCGGCTGGGCCAGGCGCAGCCGGTCGGAGGCGCGGCTGAGCGAGCCGCTCTCGGCGATCTGCAGGAAGCTGCGCAATTGCCGCAGGTCCATCGACGGTCCCCCTTAACCTTTTGCGATAACGCTTATCGCTATTTTCGAATTTCCTGAAGGCTGCCGCTGCGGGACACTGCCGGCAAGCGCATCGTGGCGAGGGGGAAGCATGACGGCAGTTCAGGACAGGGCGGAGACGCCCGCGGCGGAGGCATGGCCCGACGCCATTTTCGACATCCTGAAGCAGGCCGGGGTGCGCCAGGTCGCCTATGTGCCGGATGGCGGCCATGCCCGGCTGATCCGCGCCGTGCAGGCCGAGCCGTCGATGAAGGCGATCGCCCTGACGACCGAGGAGGAAGGCCTGGCCCTGCTGACCGGCGCCTCGCTGGGCGGCGACCGCGGCGTGCTGCTGATGCAGTCCAGCGGCGTCGGCAATTGCATCAACATGCTGTCGCTGGTGAAGCTGACCCGCACGCCGGTGCTGATCCTGGTGACGATGCGCGGCGAATATGGCGAGTTCAACCCGTGGCAGGTGCCGATGGGCTCCACCACCCAGGCGGCGCTGGAACTGATGGACATCCAGGTGCTGCGCGCCGGCACCGCCGCCGAGGTGCCCGAGGTGGTCCAGGCCGGCGCCAACATGGCCTTCGCCGGCGGCACCGCGACCGCTGTCCTGCTCTCCCAGCGCCTGATCGGCGCCAAGGTCTTCTTCAAATGAGCGTCTTCCAGTTTGAGCGGCGTGCGGCCGTGGCGCGTTTGTTGCGGGATCGCGGCGAGGCCGTGGTCATCACCGGGCTGGGCTCGGCCACCTACGACCTGGCCGCGGCCGGCGACCATGACCGCAACTTTTACCTGTGGGGCGCCATGGGGGGTGCGGCCATGGTCGGGCTCGGCCTGGCGCTGGCCCGGCCGGAGGTTCCGGTGCTGGTGCTGACCGGCGATGGCGAGATGCTGATGGGCATGGGCGGCTTCTCCACCATCGCCCTGCAGGCGCCGCGCAACCTGGTGGTGGCGGTGCTGGACAACGGCCTGTATGGCGAGACCGGCGGCCAGCCCAGCCACACCGGCGGCAGCCATGGCGCGGCGCGCACCGACCTGCTGGCCGTCGCCCGCGCCTGCGGCATCGCCGAGGCGCGCCACGTCGCCGACGAGGCCGACCTGGACGCCCTGGCCGCCCGGCTGCGCGACGGCGGCGAGGGCCCCTGCGTCGCCCTGATCCCGATCGACCCGGCCGAGGCCGAGCGCGTGCTGCCGCTGCGCGACGCCGTGCTGATGCGCGGCCGCACCCGCGCGGCCCTGGGCCTCAGCCCCGGAGTGTAGCAGGATAGCCGACACGCGAAGCGCCGGCACAAGGCGCCGCGTCCAGGGAGGTTGTTTGTCCAGATGGCTTTTTCACTCACCCGGCGTGGGGTGCTGGGGGCGGCGCTTGCCCTTCCGGCCGTCGCGCGCGCCGACACCTGGCCGGCGGGCCCGATCCGCATTGTCGTGCCCTTCGCCCCCGGCGGGTCCACCGATGCCGTGGCGCGGCTGGCCGCCCCGGGGTTGCAGCAGCGCCTGGGCGTGCCCATCATCGTCGAGAATCGCAGCGGCGCCGCCGGCAGCATCGGCAGCGACATCGTCGCCAAGGCCCGGCCGGACGGCCAGACCTGGCTGCTGACCTTCGATTCCCACGCGGTCATGCCGGTGCTGGTGCCCAACCTGCCCTTCGACCTGGTGGCGGATTTCACCCCCGTCACCCAGATCGGCCGCGCGCCCTATGTCATCGCCTGCCAGCCCGCCAAGCCCTACCAGACTCTGGCCGAGGTCTTCGCCCTGGCGCGCCAAAAAGGCTCGGTCACCTTCGGCTCCACCGGCAACGGCACCATCGGGCATCTCGCCATGCTGATGCTGGCCCGCCGCGGCGGGGCGGAGGTGACGCACCTGCCCTATCGCGGCGGCGGCCTGGCGGTGAACGACGCGGTGGCCGGCCATATCGACATGATGATCGGCAGCAGCGCCCTGCTGGCGCCACAGATCTCGGCCAGCACGCTGCGGCCGCTGCTGCAGCTGGGCGCCAGCCGGCTGGGCGGCCTGCCCGCCACGCCGACGGCGGTCGAAAGCGGCTTCGACGGGCTGACCGCCGAAGCCTGGTGGGGGGTCTTCGCCCCGGCGAAGACACCGGCGCCCGTCGTCGCGCGCTTCCAGGAGGCGCTGGTCGGCGCCTACCGCGAAGCCCGCATCGCCCAGCAATTCGCCGAGATCAACCAGGCGGAGCTCGTCCTCTCCGACGGGCCGGCGCTGGGGCGCTTTGTGCAGTCGCAGGTGGAGACCTGGGGGAAGACGGCGCGGGAGAACAACGTCAAGCCGGATTGAGAAAAGGCCAGGGGGAATGAATTCCCCCTGGAACCCCCATCTTTTTTCTGTCTGTGCTGCCGCGGGCTAATCTTCCAGCGCGTTCCACGCTTCTTCGATTTCCGATGACAAGGACATCGGGTCGAAGGGCTTGCCGATGACGCGGATGGCGCCGAGGTCCAGGTAACGCTGGTGGTCGGTCGACTGGACCTTCGCGGTCATGAAGATCACCGGGATGTCCTTCGTCTCCGGGCGGGCGCGCAGCTCGGTCAGGATCTCGGGGCCGGTCATGCCGGGCAGCATGACGTCCAGCAGGATCAGCTGCGGCCGCATCGCCTCCACCTGCTCCAGGAAGGGCGGCGCATGGTCGAAGGCATGCACCTCGTAGCCGCCGATGCTCTCCAGGGCGATGATCGCCACCTCCTGGATGTCCGGCTCATCCTCGACATAGGCGATGCGCTGCAAAGCCTCACGCGGCATTGGTCTCGCTCCCCATGATACGGTCGATCTGCGTGTTGACCGCGGCCACCAGCCGCTCGGTGCCCGTGCGGTCCTTGACGATCCAGTCCAGCAGCTCCCCCAGATGGGCCGGCCGGTCGGCGCTGGTGAAGACCATCGCCGCCGGCGCCTCCCCCTGCACCGGGCTGTGCAGCAGCCGCAGCCCGCTGCCATCCTGCAGCCCGACATCGATGATCAGCAGGTCGAAGCAGCTTTCCGCCAGAGCCTGCTCCGCCTCGGCGGCGCTGCGCACCGACACCACCTCCGCGCGGAAGGACAGCAGCGTGGCGATGACGTTCAGCAGGTCGGCATCGTCGTCGACATGCAGGATCCGCGGCAGCCCGCCGCTGCGCCGCTGCGGCAGGTTGCGGCTGCGTCCCCCGTCGATCAGGGGGATGACGAACTGGAACACCGTCCCGCCGCCCTCCCGCCCGCGGAAGCTGATCCGCCCGGCATGATGCTCGACCAGCGCCTTGGTGATGGCGAGGCCAAGCCCCGTGCCGCCCTTGGCCCGCCGGTCCGACCCATCCGCCTGGGCGAAGCGCGAAAAAATCTTGTCGCGGAAATTGGCCGGGATGCCGGGCCCCTGGTCGGAGACGCTGACCATCGCCAGCCGCCCGCGATTCTCGATGCTGACCTCGACCTCGCCCTGCTTGGGCGAGAATTTCACCGCATTGGAAATCAGGTTGCACATGATCTGCATCAGCCGGTTCGGGTCGCCGAAGACCTGCATCGGCGTCATGTCGCCGCCCATCTGCAGGGTGACGTCGAAGCTGCGCGCATAGCCCTCGTTGGCGTCGATCGACTGCTGCACGATCTCGGTCAGGCTGACCTCGCGCGCGTCGAACTGCATGCTGCCGCTCTCGATCTTCTGCAGGTCGAGGATGTCGTTGACCAGCAGCACCAGCCGCTCGCTGTTGCTCAGCGCGATCTTCACCAGCCGCCCGGCCGCCACCGGGATCGGCCCCATCTTGCCGGCATCGACCAGCCCCAGCGCGCCGCGGATCGAGGTCAGCGGGGTGCGCAGCTCATGGCTGACGGTGGAGATGAACTCATCCTTCACCCGCTCCGCCTGCTTGCGCTGGGTGATGTCGCCCAGCGTGCAGATCCAGATCCAGCGCTCGCCGTCGCGCACCTTGCTCAGCGCGATCTCGATCGGGATCAGGTGGCCGGCGGCATGCCGCGCCTCCAGCTCATGGCCCGATGGCTCCTCCTCGCCCAGCGCGCTCTGCTGCAGCAGGTCGGTGATGCGTTGCGGATCGGCGGCGATGGTCGATAGCGGCTGCCCCAGCAGTTCCTCCTCGCCGCGTCCGAGGATCTTCAGCGCCGCCGGGTTGCAGGCCTCGATATGGCTGTCCTCGTCGAGGCTCATGATGCCGTAGGGCGCGTTCTCGATCATCACCCGCCGCCGCTCGCCATAGAGCTGCAGCAGCGATTGCACCTCCTCCAGCGAGCGCGTCCGCTCGGTCACCTTGCTCTCCAGCCCGCCGGTCAGCTCGCCCAGCTTGCGCAGCATGACGCCGAAGTCGCGGCTGAGCCCGCCCACCTCGTCCGGCCCGGGCGGCGGCAGCGCCACCTCGACCGAGCCGGTCTGCGCCACCTGCTGCGCCGCCCGGCTCAGCGCCCGCAGCGGCCGCGACAGGTTGCGCCCCAGCAGGATGGCGGCGATGATCACGCCGATCATCATCGCCAGCGTCGCCGCCAGGGTGCGCGTGTTGTGCTCACGCAGCGGCGCCATGGCCAGCGCCACGTCCTGCTCGCTCTCCAGCACCAGGTTCAGCCCCTTCAGCGCGGTGTCCACCTCCAGCAGGTGGCGCACCCGCAGCGGCTCGGAAATGTCCTGGCTGCCGCGCGAATGCGCCAGCAGCACGCCCCCCGCCTCCAGCCGCAGGGTCAGCGAATCCGCCGAGCTCCGCGCGGCGCGCAGCAGCCGCTCGGTCTCGATCACGCCGACCACCGCGCCATCGACCTGCGCGCTCATCAGCCCGACCACCGGCAGCGCCACCCAGATGCGGTCCGAGCCATGCTCCACCGTCACCGCCGAGCCGCCCTTGGCCAGGGTCGGGAACCAGGGCTGCTCGGCCAGCGAGGCCGGCAGGCTGTCCTGGGTGCCGGCCATGATCCGCCCGTCGATGCGGTACAGCGCGATCGGCAGCGCCATCTGCTTGGAGGAGGCGATGCTGCCGAGCACGTCGCGCAGCAGCCGGCTGTTCAGGATCTCGCCCTGGATCAGCGTCTCGATCAGCGGGTTCTTGGTGACCTCGTCCAGCGCCTCCGACAGCATGTTCATGCTCTGCTGCACGCGCTGGGCGATCAGCGCCGTCCGCGCCTCCTGCCGGTGGCGGATGCCCTCCTCGACCTCGCGCGACAGGTAGTGGTGGCTGATCAGCCCGTTCAGCGCGCAGGCCAGCAGCGCCATCGTCGCCGCGGCGAAGCTGAAGCGGTGGGCGATGCTGGAATTGGTCCAGCGGAAGACGGCGCGGAAAGGCAAGGCGGTTGCTCCGGTCCATTCCAGGGCGCGGCGGCGCGGGCCTTCTGCCCCGCCCGTCGCGCGGTCATTCCAGCGGGGCGCTCATCCCCGGTAATGGCCGGCGCTGCAGATCAGGTCCTCGCGCAGGCGCATGATGAAGGTGTCCTTGATCTCGGTCTGGCGGGAGACCGGGTTGATCCAGTCATAGGTCAGCCAGCCCTCGCCCTGGGTCACCGCGATGCGGATCAGCGTGGCGGCGAAAGGCTTGCCCCGCGCATCGCGCAGCGCGCCCAGGTTGCGGCCGAGCAGCGCCGGGTTGCCGCCATGCGCCAGCACCGTGCCGTCGAGGCGGTAGCAGAAGACATAGCGCTCGCCGGCGACGAAGCGGCCCTGTGGCGCGTTGAACGCGGCCAGCGCCTGCTCGATCCCGACCTGCTCCAGATAGGCGGCCGCCTGGCGCAGGAAGCTTTCCGTCTCGGCCCGCTTGCGCAGGATGCCCTCCTCCTGGGCCAGCGCGGCCGGCGCTGAGCCCATGGCCAGGGCCGCCGGCAGCAGGCCCGGCAGCAGCAGGCAGCATCGGCGCGGCAGGGGGCGGGGGTGAGGCA
>NZ_CACSJM010000117.1 GCF_902706185.1 Roseomonas sp. 18066
ACAGTCGTCGCCCGCTCGCGCGAGCCGCTGGTCTGGCCGGAGCCGTCGGAGCGCGAGGGCTATGTCCCCAACGTGGTCTATACCTGCGGCGGCCTGCGGCAGGGGCCGCGCCTGGTCTACTACGCCACCTACACCGCCTATAGCGGCCGCGCGATCCGCTCCGAGCTGATCGAGACGCGCGACTTCCTGTCCTTCCGCATGACGCCGCTGCAGGGCAGCGCCACGCGCAACAAGGGGATGGGGTTGTTCCCGCGCAAGATCGACGGCCGCTACGCCATGATCTCGCGGCAGGACAACGAGAACCTCTACCTGACCTATTCCGACGATCTGCTGGTCTGGGAGGGCGGCAGTCCGATCATGCAGCCGCGCTACCCCTGGGAATTCGTCCAGATCGGCAATTGCGGCGCGCCGATCGAGCTCGACGACCACTGGCTGCTGCTGACCCACGGGGTCGGGCCGATGCGGCGCTATGCGATCGGCGCGGCGCTGCTCGACAAGGCCGATCCGTCCCGCGTCGTCGCCCGCTCGCGCGAGCCGCTGGTCTGGCCGGAGCCGTCGGAGCGCGAGGGCTATGTCCCCAACGTGGTCTATACCTGCGGCGGCCTGCGGCAGGGGCCGCGCCTGGTGCTGCCCTATGCGGTGAGCGACACCTTCTCCAGCTTCGCGATGATCGACATCCAGGAGCTGATCGGCAGCCTGGCCGGGTAGCGGCCTCCCGGCGGCCTGGCCCGGCGGGGGAGCGATGGCGGGTGGGTTTGACGGCGGGTGGCCAGCGGTGCCACTTCCTGGCGCTTCCACCAGCCTCCGCCATCCGAGGGGAAGCGTCTTGGCCACCACCGCCGCGCTGCGCGCCGCCATCAATGCCCGTATCGACGCCGATCGCGGGGCGCTGATCGACCTGCTGCAGCAGTTCCTGCGCATCCGCAGCGTCAACCCGCCCGGCGACACGCGGGAGGCGGCCGAATTCGTCCGCGCCATCCTCGACCGCCACGGCGTGCCGCACCGCACCCTGTCGGCGGTGGAGGAGATGCCGAACATCGTCGGCCGCTGGGACGGCGCGCGGCCGGGCCGGCACCTGGTGCTGAACGGCCATATGGACGTCTTCCCGGTGCAGAACGAAGCGCTGTGGGAGGCCCCGATCCGCGACGGGCTGCTCTATGGCCGCGGCGCCTCGGACATGAAGACCGGCACGCTCGCCGGCATCATGGCCTATTGCTACCTCTATCCGCATCGCGCGGCGCTGGCCGGCGCCTTGAGCCTGACCGTGGTCTCCGACGAGCAGTCCGGCGGGCGCTACGGCACCCGCTTCCTGTTCGAGCAGCATCCCGAGGTGGTCGAGGCCGATTGCTGCCTGAACGGCGAGCCCAGCGCGCTGGGCAATATCCGCTTCATGGAGAAGGGGACGCTGCGCTTCTCGCTATCGTCCACCGGCATCGGCGGCCATGGCGGCTATCCGCACCAGGCGCCCAACCCGATCGAGCGGATCGTCAAGCTGACGCAGGCGATCTATGACCGCTTCCACCTGAAGCTGGGCGAGATGGACCCCGCGATCGACGCGCTGCTGACGGCGCCGGAGACGGTTGCCACCGCCGACCGGCTGCTGGGCCAGGGTGCTGCCGAGAATGCCCGGCGCATCACGGTCAATATCGGCATCATCCAGGGCGGCCAGAAGGCGACGCAGATCCCGACCGCCTGCTCGGCGCATCTCGACATCCGCCTGCCCTATGGCACCGACCGCGACGCGGTCCGCGCCGAGCTCGAGGCGATGGCGGCGGCCGGCCATTGCACGATGCTGGTCAACGAGGACCATTCCTACCCCGCCAGCATGACCGACCCGGAGTGCGAGATGGCGCGGATCCTGCGGCGCAACACCAAGGAATTGCTCGACCTCGACGGCCCGCCGGTCTGCAGCCTGGGCGGCACGGATGCGCGCTACTGGCGCTGGCGCGGCATTCCGGCGGTGATCTGCGGCCCCTCCAACCTCAGCATGGGCACCGACCAGGAGCATGTCGCGGTGGAGGAAGCCATCGCGGTGATCCGGCTGCAGGCGCTCTGCGCCGCGGACTACCTGGCGGCCGGGTGATGGAGCATTTCAGCGCTGCCCTCGTGGCGCTGATGGGGTCCGCCGTGCTGGTGGGGGCCGTCACGCAGCGGCTGACCGGGATCGGCTTCGCCCTCGTCGCGGCACCCCTGCTGGTGCTGGCGGCGGGGCCGCATGTCGGCGTGCTGCTGGCCAATGCCCTGGCCTTCTGCACCAATATCCTGCTGCTGGCCCAGGTCTGGCGCAACGTGGAGCTGAAGCGCGTCGCGCTGCTGGCGGTGCCGGCGCTGCTGGCCTTTCCGCTGGGGCTCTGGACCGCGGCGCTGGTGCCCGCACCCGCGCTGATGGTGGGGATCGGCGCGATCTCGGTGGCCGCCCTGCTGGCGGTGCGGTATGCCCGCAAGCTCGGCATCTTCCATGGCTGGGGCGGCGCGGTGACGGCCGGCGCGCTCAGCGGCTTCATGACGGTGACCGCCGGCATCGGCGGGCCGGCGGTGACCATCTATGCGCTGGGCAGCGGCTGGGGCCACCGCAGCTTCGTCGCCTCGATCCAGCTCTACTTCGCCATCGTCAATGGCAGCGCGGTGCTGGCCAAGGGCCTGCCGCCGGTCGGGCCGCTGGAGGGCGGCACGCTGCTGGCGGCGCTGGCCGCCGGGCTGCTGATCGGCCAGCGCCTGGCGCCGCATGTGCCGATGGAGCGTGGCCGCCAGGCGGCGCTGGCCTTGGCCATCGCCGGCTCGCTGGCGACGATGGTCAAGGGGTTCATGGGCGGCTGAGGGCTATTCCCGGACCACGTAGGTGTGGAAGCGGATGCGGCCCTCGGCGTCGGTCTCGCGGTACAGGCCCTGCACCTCGCTCTCGAAACCCGGGAACCGGTTGCAGGCCGCCTCGAAGGCCTTGAGGTAGTCGACCATCGGCTGGGCGCGTTCGCCCAGGCGCTCGCCGGGGATGATGGTGGCGATGCCGGGCGGATAGACCAGCCAGAGGGTGGCGGCGATGCGGCCCGCCGTCTCCTCCAGCGGCACATAGTCGACCTTGTTCTTGACCAGCGCCCGCACCGCCTCGTTCGGCGCCATGGCCATTTCCGGGAAGTGCTTCTCGGCGAATTGCGCCGATTGCAGGCTGCTGATCCCGGCGCTCCGATAGAAAGCATGCATCTCGGCGCAGAGGTCGCGCAGGCGGGCGCGGCCGTAGCGGGCCGGGCGGCGGGCCACGAATTTCGGCAGCACCTCGTCCAGCGGCGCGTTCATGTCGTGCAGCTTCTTGAAGGTGATCAGATGCGCCAGCAGGGTGCCGGCCTTGCTGCTCTCGACGCCCGGCGTCAGCAGGAACAGCAGCGAATTGAGGTCGTTCTTCTCCGGCACGATGCGGTTCTGCCGCAGATATTCGGCGACGACGGGGGCGGGGATGCCGTGCTCGTCATAGCCGCCGTCGCGGAAGCCCGGGGTCAGCAGGGTCAGCTTGTTCGGGTCGGTGATGGCCCAGCCATCCGGGTTCTCGCCGAAGCCGTGCCATTCGGCGGCCGGCGTCAGCGACCAATGCGCCGGGTCGCTGGCGAGCGCGTCGGTCGGCGCCTCTTCCCACGGCGTTTCGTGGCCGTCGACCGTCGCGGTCTTCGGCACGAAGGGCTCGAAGAACCAGCGCCTGGCCGGGTCGGGGTCGGCGGCGAAGTCGCGCGCGGTCAGGCGCAGCTTCTTGCGCAGCTCGATGCCGAGGCGGACGGTGTCGTCCCACAGCACCTCGCCCGAGCGGCCCTTCATCATCTGCGCGCCGACATCGAGCGAGGCGAAGAGCGGATAGAAGGGGCTGGTCGAGGCGTGCAGCAGAAACATCTCGTTGAAGCGGCGGTGCTCGACGCGGCGGCGCTGGTCGCCGAGATGGCTGTCCTTCACATGGATCTGCGAGGCCTGGGAGAAGCTGGCCAGCTGCTTGTGGGTGCTCTGGGTGACGATGATGCCCGGGCTGTCCAGGCCAAGCTTCTCCAGCCCCATGCCGAAGCGGCCGCGGAACAGCGGGTGGAACTTCATGAAGCCCGCCCAGGCCTCATCGAACAGGATATAGTCGCAGAGATGGCCGATGCGGGCGATGATCGCCTCGGCCGAGTGGATGGTGCCGTCATAGGTGCATTGCTCGACCACCGCGGCGCGGAAGGGGCGCGGGCGCTGCCAGGCTTCCGGATCGCGGACGAGCGGGTTGTCGCGGATCGCCTCGCGCAGGCGGGTTTCGTCCAGCGCGTCGGCGGCCATCGGGCCGATCAGCCCGTGCGCGTTGCGGCGGGTCTCGATGAAGACCGGCGTCGCCTCGCCGAGGAACAGGGCGCCGTGATGCGCCGCCTTGTGGTTGTTGCGGTCGAAGAGCACCAGGTCGCCCTCGGCCAGCAGCGCCTGCAGCGCGATCTTGTTCGAGGTCGAGGTGCCGTTGAGGACGAAATAGGTGCGCTCGGCGCCGAAGATTTCGGCCGCCTCCTGCTGCGCCTTCAGCGCCGGCCCCTCATGGGTGAGGAGATCGCCCATCTCGAGCACCGAATTGTCCAGGTCATCCCGGAACACCGCCTGGCCCAGATGCTCGACGAAGATGCGCCCAATCGGGCTGCGCGCGTAGAAATTGCCGCCATTATGGCCGGGGCAGGTCCAGAGCTGGTTGCCCTGCTCGGCATAGTCGACCAGGGCGCCGAAGAAGGGGGTCTTCAGCGTCTCGGCATATTGCCGCAGCTTGGAGACCAGGTTGCGGGCGATGAAGCCCGGCGTCTCCTCCGCCAGGAAGACGAAGCCGTCGACATCGTCGAGCACCGCGACGGGGATGTCCTCCAGCCGCTGGCGGCGGACCAGCAGGATGACGGGCACGTCCAGCCCGCGCTTGCGGACCAGCGAGATCAGCGCCGCCGAGCGGCCCTGCAGCCCCTTCTTGCCCCAGTCGACCACGATGCAGCCGATGGCGGCATCGGTGCGCACCACGAGCTCGGCATCGTCGTCGCGCCGGGCGCGGGTGACGGCATAGCCCATGCCCTCGATCTCGGCGAGGATCTGGTGCAGGCGCGCGCCCTCGAGATCGGCTTCGTCGAAGCCCGGGGCGCAGACGAGAAACTTGAAGCGGCGGCCATATTCCATGGAGCCGCCCTCTGCGACAGGCGGGCGGCCGCGTCTATCGCAAATGCATGACATCGTGCGAGATTGACCGCCGAGGAACAAAGGACCCGCATGGCCCCGCAAACCTTGGCCGGCTTGTCGCTGCGCGACCTGGAATATGCGGTGGCGGTGGCCGAGCTGCGCCATTTCGGCCGCGCCGCCGAGCGCTGCGGCGTCAGCCAGCCGGCGCTGTCCGAGCAGATCCGCAAGCTGGAGGGGCTGCTGGGCGTCACCCTGTTCGAGCGCCAGGCCCGCCGCATCGCGGTCACCACCCAGGGCGCCGTGCTGCTGGCCCAGGCGCGGGCGGTGATGCGCGAGGCGCGCGGCCTGCTGGACCTGGCGCAGCAGCAGGCGGCGCCGCTGTCGGGGCCGCTGCGGCTGGGGGTGATCGCGACGCTCGGCCCCTATTACCTGCCGCGGGTGCTGCGCGACGTGCGGGCGCGCTTCCCCGAGCTGGTGCTGCGGCTGCAGGAGGGGCGCACCGCGGGGTTGCTGGCGGCGCTCGAACGCGGCGAGCTGGATGCGGCGCTGATCGCCCTGCCAGCGCCGGCGCCGAGCCTGGCCGGGGAACCTCTTTTCTTCGAGCCGTTCCTGCTCGCCTGCCCGCCAGACCATCCTTTGCTGGGGCTGAAGCGGCTGACGCTGGAGGCGCTGCAAGGCCAGGAGCTGCTGCTGCTGGAGGAGGGTCATTGCCTGCGCGACCAGGCCCTTTCTCTCTGCGCCCTGCCGCGGACGGACCGGGAGGAGCGCTTCGCCAGCAGCCTGGAGATGCTGCGCCACATGATCGCCGCCGGGGAGGGTTTTTCCCTGTTGCCGGCGCTGGCGGCGCAGGCGGGGGCCGAGTTCGACGGGCTGGTCGCGCTGCGCCCGCTGGACGAGGCCGGGGTCGGCCGGCAGATCGGCCTGGTCTGGCGCGGCACCGACCCGCGGCGCGACAGCTTTTCCCAGTTCGCCGGGTTCCTGAAGGAGACGGCGCCGCTGCCGGCCTGAGGTGGTTGGCCTCAGGTTAACGGTCCGTTAGGTAAGCTCGCGCTAACCTGGCGTGGTGGCGGGGAGCAGGCTGGGATGATCGAGGTCGAGAAGGCGGTGCGCGACGTTCTGACCCGCTGCGCCGGCCTGCCCGCGGGCGACGGCGTGCTGGCGGTGGAGGACGACCTGTTCTCCCGCGGCCTGACCTCGCTGCGCGCGGTCGATATCATGACCGCCCTGGAAGAACGCTTCGAGGTGGAATTCCCCGACGCGGCGCTCAGCCGCGAGACCTTCCGCTCGGTGGCGGCGCTGCGGGACGTGCTGCTGGGGCTGGGGGCGGGGTAGCGGCCAAGCCGCCATTGCCAATGTGACAGTTTTGTTTCATTCCTCCCCGGAGCCGCGCCGCTGCCGGCCCAGGGGGAAACAATGCGCTTCACGACCTTCCGCCGCGCCCTCGGCGCGACCGCTTTCGCGATGCTCGGGCTTGGCCTGGCCGCGGCGCCCGCTGCCGCCCAGGGCAGCCTGAACCTCTATTGCTCGGCCCAGGTCGAGTGGTGCCAGGCCGCGGCCAATGCCTTCGCCAAGGAGACCGGCATCCGCGTCAGCATGTCGCAGAAGGGCAGCGGCGAGGTGCTGGCGCAGATCCGCGCCGAGGCGCAGAACCCGCGCGGCGACATCTGGTATGGCGGCACCGGCGACCCGCACCTGCAGGCGGCCGAGGACAACCTGACCGCCGAATACCGCTCGCCGATGCTGGACCAGCTGTATGACTGGGCGCAGAAGCAGGCGGCGGAGTCGAAGTATCGCACGGTCGGCATCTATGCCGGCGCGCTGGGCTTCGGCTTCAACACCGAGCTGCTGGCGCGGCGCAACATCACCCCTCCGGCCTGCTGGAAGGACCTGCTGACGCCGCCCTTCCGCAACGAGATCCAGATGGCCAATCCGCAATCCAGCGGCACCGCCTATGTGATGATCGCCACCATGGTGCAGGTGATGGGCGAGGAGGCGGCCTTCGACTACCTGAAGCAGCTGCACCGCAACATCAACGCCTATCCGCGCAGCGGCACGGCGCCGGTCAAGGCGGTGGCGCGCGGCGAGACCGGGGTCTCGATCTCCTTCGTGCATGACGTGGTGACCGAGCGGCTGGGCGGCTTCCCGGCGCAGTTCGCGCTGCCCTGCGAGGGCACCGGCTATGAGATCGGCTCGATGTCGATCATCCGCGGCAGCCGCAACGAGCGCAACGCCCGCCGCTTCTACGACTGGGCGCTGACGCCGGCCGCGCAGCAGCTGGGCGCCGAGGCCAAGTCGTTCCAGACGCCGTCCAACCGCAGCACGCCGGTGCCGGCCGAGGCGCCGCAGATGAGCCAGATCCGCCTGATCGACTATGACTTCGCCAAGTACGGCACCAGCGCCGAGCGCCGCCGCCTGATCGAGCGCTGGGACCGCGAGGTCAACAGCCTGCCGCGCTGATCGCCCGCCCCATGCGCGCCGCCGGCATCGCCGGGGCCGCGATCGCGCTGATCGCCGCCCTGTTCTTCCCGTGGTACCTCGCCCAGGACGGGGTGCTGACCGCGGTCCGGGACATCCCCGGCTGGTGGCGGGAGGCCGACTTCGCCCCCGCCATCCTGCAGGCGTCGAGCCAGGGCCGCTGGTGGCTCTGGCCGGCGGTGCTGGCGCCGGCGGCGGCGCTGATCGCCGGCCTGTCTCCGTTGCCGCGCCGCGCCCAGGCGACCGGCTTCCTGCTCGCCGGCGCGGTGGGGCTGGCGCTGCTGGTGGTGCAGGGCCTGGCCATCGGCGTGCAGGGCTGGGCCTGGCCGGGGCTGGAACCCCTGCTGGGCGTCCTCGATGACCGGCAATACGGCATCGGCTGGGGCGGCAGCCTGGTGGCGATGGGGCTGGCGCTGACCGCCTCCGCCGGCCTCGCCGGGCGCGGCGCCTTCCGCGGCGACGCCTTCACCGCCGGCTGCGCCACCGCCATCGGCATCGGCGTGCTGCTCTTCACCTTCCTGCCGCTCGCCGCCCTGCTGGGCGACGCCTTCCGCGATGCCGGCGGCGCCATCAGCCCGCTCTCGGCGGTGACGCGGCTGGCGGATGACCGGCTCTGGGGCCTCGGCTGCCTGGCCGGCGGCCCGCGCTGCGGCGTGGTCTGGAACACGCTGCTGGTGGCGACCCTGGTCGGCTTCGGCACCACGGCGCTGGGCCTGGCCTTCGCCCTGCTGGTGACCCGCGGGCGGCTCGGCATCGCGCTGGCCAAGCCGCTGCGCTGGCTGACGGTGCTGCCGATCGTCACGCCGCCCTTCATCCTGGGGCTCGGGCTGATCCTGATCTTCGGGCGGTCGGGGCTGGTGTCGCAGCTGGCGGCCGACTGGTTCGGGCTGGAGCTGGGGCGCTGGATCTACGGGTTGCCGGGCATCCTGCTGGCGCAGCTCTTCGCCTTCACCCCGATCGCCTTCCTGGTGCTGATCGGCGTGGTCGAGGGGCTGTCGCCGACGCTGGAGGAAGCCGCCTCCATGCTGCGCGCGCCGCCGGAGAAGATCTTCCGGACGGTGACGCTGCCGCTGCTGATGCCGGGGCTGGCCAATGCCTTCCTGCTCGGCTTCATCGAGAGCATCGCCGATTTCGGCAATGCCGTGGTGCTGGGCGGCAGCTTCAACGTCCTCGCCACGGAAATCTTCTTCGCCGTTGTCGGCGCCCAGGCCGATCCCGGGCGGGCCGCGACGCTGTCGCTGGTGCTGCTGCTGATCGCCTGCCTGGTCTTCGTCATCCAGCAGCGGCTGACAGGGGGGAGAAAGTCCTTCGTGTCGATCGGCGGCAAGGGCGATGGCGGGCTGCCGCCGGCGCTGCCGCCCCGGGTGCGGGCGATCTGCCTGGGGCTTGCGCTGCCCTGGGCCGGGCTGACCATCGGGCTGTATGTGCTGGCGGTCAGCGGCGCCTTCGTCGAGATCTGGGGCCGCGACAACACGCCGACGCTGCGCCACCTGGTCAAGGCTTTCGACCTGGAATGGACCCAGGGCCTGCAGCTGACGGGCCTGGCCTGGAACAGCGTGCTGACCACGCTGGAGCTGGCCGCCATCGCCGCCCCCATCACCGCGGGCTTCGGCATCCTGGCCGCCTGGCTGTTCAGCCGGGCGCAATTCGCCGGGCGCGGGCTGCTGGAATTCGCCACGCTCCTGTCCTTCGCGGTGCCGGGCACGGTGATCGGCGTGGCCTATCTGCGCGCCTTCAACCTGCCGCCGCTGGAGCTGGCGGGGACCGGCGCCATCATCGTCGTCTGCTTCATCTTCCGGAACCTGCCCGTGGGCTTGCGTTCCGGCATGGCGGCGATGGCGCAGATCGACCGCTCGCTGGACGAGGCGTCGTCGACGCTGGGCGGCAACGGGCTCGACGCCTTCCGCCGGGTGCTGATGCCGCTGCTGCGGCCGGCGATCATCGCCGGGCTCACCTATGCCTTCGTCCGCGCCATGACGACGATCAGCGCGGTGATCTTCCTGGTCACCGCCGAGACCGAGCTGGCCACCATCTTCATCGTCAACCGCGTCATCAACGGCGATTACGGCCTGGCCATCGCGGTCGCCGTGGTGCTGATCCTGCTGATGCTGGCCGTGCTGGGCCTGGCGCAGCTGGCGGTCGGCCGCCGCCGCATCGGCCGCCGCGCCGCCATCCCCCTCTCGACCGAGCCCGGAGCCGCCGCATGACCCGCGCCGCCGATATCCGCTTCGAGCATGTGGTCAAGCGCTTCGGCGCCTCCACCGCCGTGCGCGATGTTTCCTTCCATATCCCGGCCGGCGAGCTCTGCACGCTGCTCGGGCCCTCCGGCTGCGGCAAGACGACGATCCTGCGCATGGTCGCCGGGCTGGAATACCCGACCGAGGGCCGCGTGCTGATCGGCGGCCGCGACGTCTCCACCCTGCCGCCCTCCGAGCGCGACGTCTCCATGGTGTTCCAGTCCTATGCGCTGTTCCCGCATATGACGGTGCTGGAAAATGTCTCCTACGGGCTGGCGGTGTCGGGGAAGCCGAAGCGCGCCGCCGCGGAGGCCGCCCGTGCCGCTTTATCCAGCGTCGGGCTTGCAGGCTTCGACGCGCGGCTGCCCGCAGAGCTGTCGGGCGGGCAGCAGCAGCGCGTGGCGGTGGCCCGCGCTTTGGTGCTGGAGCCTTCGGTGCTGCTCTTCGACGAGCCGCTGTCCAACCTCGACGCGCGCCTGCGCCGCCACATGCGGGAAGAGATCCGCGAGCTGCAGCAGCGGCTGGGGGTGACGGTGCTCTATGTCACCCATGACCAGAGCGAGGCGCTGGCGATCAGCGACCGCATCATCGTCATGAACAACGCGGTGATCGCGCAGGAGGGGACGCCCACCAGCCTGTACCTGGCGCCGCGTTCCGCCTTCGTCGCCGGCTTCATCGGCGATGCCAACCGGCTGCCGGCGACGCTCCGCCGGATCGATGCGGAGCAGGCCGAGGTCACGCTGGGCCGCGCCGTGCTGGTGCTGCCGCATCACGGAAGGGCCGATGGCGCGGTCGAGCTGGCGCTGCGGCCGGAGGCGGTGCGGCTGACCACCGAGGATGACGCGGACGCCGCCCTGGTCGGCACCGTCGCCAAGGCCGCCTATCTGGGCGGGACGATGGAATACACGCTGGCCACCGACATCGGCGAGATCTTCGTCACCGCGCCCTCCGCCGCCGGGCAGCATGCGCCGGGGCAGCGCCTGGGCCTCGCGCTGTCCCGGCACGGGATCGCCGTGCTGGCGGAATAGCGCCCTCAGGCTTCGGGCACGTTGCGGCGCAGCTCCTCCAGCCAGGCGGCGGCATTGCCGTCGGAGGGGGCGCGCCAGTCGCCGCGCGGCGAGAGCGAGCCGCCGGCGGCGACCTTCGGCCCGTTCGGCATGGCCGAGCGCTTGAACTGGGCGAAGCCGAAGAAGCGGGACAGGAAGACCTCCATCCAGCGGCGGATGGTCGGCAGGTCGTATTCGTTCTGCCGCTGCGCCGGGAAGCCCGGCGGCCAGCTACCCCGCGCCGCATCCCCCCAGGCCTGCAGCGCGAGAAAAGCAATCTTCGACGGCCGGAAGCCGTAGCGCAGCGTGTAGAACAGAGAGAAATCCTGGAGGGCGTAGGGGCCGATCTTGGCCTCGGTGCTCTGCAGGCCCGCCCCGCCTTCGGCCCCGGCCGGGATCAGCTCGGGCGAGATCTCGGTGTTCAGGATGGACTCCAGGATGGCCGCGACCTCGTCGCCGAACTGGCCATTGCCCATCACCCAGCGGATCAGGTGCTGGATCAGCGTCTTCGGCACGCCGCCATTGACGTTGTAGTGCGACATCTGGTCGCCGACGCCATAGGTGCACCAGCCCAGCGCCAGCTCCGACAGGTCGCCGGTGCCCAGCACCATGCCGCCATGCCGGTTGGCGGCGCGGAACAGATAGTCGGTGCGCAAGCCCGCCTGGACGTTCTCGAAGGTGACGTCATAGACCGGCTCGCCATTCGCGAAAGGATGGCCGAGATCGGCCAGCATCTGCCGCGAGGCCGGGCGGATATCCAGCTCCTGCGCCGTGACGCCCAGCGCCGCCATCAGCGCATGCGCATTCTTCTTGGTTCCATCGCTGGTGCCGAAGCCCGGCATGGTGAAGGCCAGGATCTCTGTCCGCGGGCGCTGCATCAGGTCCATGGCGTGGGCCGCCACGATCAGCGCCTGGGTCGAATCCAGCCCGCCCGAGACGCCGATGACGATGCGGCCGTTGCCGGTCGCCTGGACGCGCTGCACCAGGCCGGCGACCTGGATGTTGTAGGCCTCGTAGCAATCCTGGTGCAGCCGGGCGGGGTCGGCGGGGACGAAGGGGAAGCGCTCGATCGGGCGCTGGAAGCCGATGTCTTCCGCCGGCGGCGCCAGGGTGAAGGCGACGCGGCGGAAGGGGGTCGCGAAGCTGCGGCGGTTGTCGTCGAAGGTGCCCTGGCGGGCGCGTTCCTGCCGCAGCAGGTCGAGGTCGATATCGGCCAGCACCAGCTGCGCGCCGGAGGGAAACCGCTCGCTCTCCGCCAGCACCGCGCCGTTCTCGAAGATCGAGACCTGGCCGTCCCAGGCAAGGTCGGTGGTGGATTCGCCTGGACCGGCGGCGGCGTAGAGATAGGCCGCGAGGCAGCGCGCCGATTGCGACTGGCAGAGCAGCCGCCGCGTCTCCGCCTTGCCGACCGTGATGTTGCTGGCCGAGAGATTGGCCAGCACGGTGGCCCCCGCCAGCGCCGCCACCGAGCTCGGCGGGATCGGCACCCAGAGGTCCTCGCAGATCTCGGCGTGGAGCGCGAAGCCGGGCAGGTCGGAGGCCTCGAAGATCAGGTCGGGGCCGAAGGGCGCCTCCTGGCCGGCGAGGCGGATCGCCTGGCCCTCGGTGCCGGTGCCGGAGGCGAAATGCCGCCGCTCGTAGAATTCGCGATAGTTGGGCAGGAACTGCTTCGGCACCACGCCGAGGATGCGCCCGGCCTGCATCGCCACCGCGCAGTTATAGACCCGGCCCTGCTGGCGCAGCGGCGCGCCGATCAGCAGCAGCGGGCGCAGGGTGGCGGTGTCGCGCGCGAGCGTCTCCAGCGCGGCTTCCACCGCCTCCAGCAGCGTGTCCTGCAGCAGCAGGTCGTCGATCGCATAGCCGGAGAGGTTCAGCTCCGGGAAGACGGCGCTGACGGCGCCGGCGGCATGGGCCTCGCGCGCCGCCTCCAGGATGGCGGCGGCATTGGCCGCCGGATGGGCCGGCGAGATCCGGGTGGTGCAGGCCGCGACCCGGGCGAAGCCGTGGCGGTAGATCGACGAGAAGCTCATGCCGCTTACCATGGTGCCGCGGCAGCACTTCGTCCAGGAGGCGGGGCGCGGCGGAATGCTTGAGCGGGGCGGGTTGTTCAATCCGAGATCGAGATTAATCTGGCGCAACGTGCTGGATGAGGAGTGCCTGAGGATGAGCGACCTGGTTACCGTGAACCACCACGACCCCGTCAGCGGCGAGCTCCGCTACAGCTATGTGACGAGTGCCGATCCGGACAGGTCAGGCCAGGTCTATTCGCGGACCGCCTATGACCTGGACGACACGCATTCCTGGCAGTCCTACACGATCAACACCGGCTATTTCGGCCTCGAGCAGGCCCGGACGACCAGCATCGTCGCGGTGCTGGACGACGGCAGCACGATGAAGACCGACTACAGCTACTTCGGCGCCCTTGCGAGCTATCCGATCCAGTACCTGGAGACGTGGACCAGGTCGGATGCCGAGGGCAACGTGCGGCTTGTCGTGGAGAATTGGGACAGCCCGATCGACCGGTTTGGTGGGGAAAACGAATACTATAACAGGGTCATGAAGTACGAGGCCGGCAGTGCCGACCCTTACTACGTTCATACCCGTTATTACGATGGGCCGCGCGAGAGCATCACCTACGACCGGGAGAACGGCAACAAGGATTATGTGCTGAACACCTGGCTCGACGGGCGGCTGAAGGCGGAGGACTACAACCCCGACACCGGCCTGCTCGACTATGTCATCACCCGCGACGACACCGGCTACCGGTTGGTCGAGGATTACGACGCCCAGGGCCGGCTGGACTACGTCATCGAGACCCTGGCCGACGGCAAGACGATCGCCCGCGACCATGACCCCGCGAGCGGGCTGCTCGACTATGTCATCGAGACCGCGGCGGATGGCCGGCGGGTCGCGACCGATTACGACCTGGCCGACGAATATTCCTGGGAGAGCTTCACCATCACCTACAACGCGGCCGGGCAGATCGAGAGCGCGGTCCTGATCTGAGCCTCACCCCCGCCGGGCCGAGACCAGCAGCATCATCGGCCGTTCCACCTCGTCCTGCAGGGCGGGCTGGGCGGCCAGCTGGGCCGGGCTCGGCGCCCATTCGTCCAGCGCCGCCAGGGTGAAGCCGGCGGCGATCAGGGCGTTGACCGTGGTGGCCATCCTGCGGTGCTGCTTGATCACCCCCGGCGCCAGCCAGTCGGTCTCGCGCGGGCCTTCCACCGCATAGTGGTCGAGCGCCCAGGCGTGGGCGCCGTCATCCCGGGCCAGCCAGCCCGGCCGGGTCGAGGCCATGTAGATCGGGTGCTCGATGGTGAAGACGAAATGCCCGCCGGGGGCCAAGGCGCGGTGCACCGTCGCGACCAGCCGGGGGAAATCGGCCAGGTAGTGGAAGGCCAGCGCGCTATAGGCCAGGTCGAAGCGGGCTTCTTCCAGTTCCAGCGTCTCCAGGTCAGCCTGCTGGTAGGCGATGGCGGGGTGGCTGGTCTCGGCCCGGGCGCGGGCCAGCATGCGCGCGGACAGGTCGATGCCCAGCACGCCCGCCGCCCCCTGCGCCGCCGCCCAGCGGGAAAACCAGCCGAAGCCGCAGCCCAGGTCGACCACCCGCTTCCCCGCCATCGGCGGCAGCAGCGCCTGGATGGCGGGCCATTCCGGCGCCCCGTCCAGCCCGTGCAGCGACCGGTTCAGCTGGCTGTAGCCGGCGAAGAAGCCCGGATCGTCATAGATATTCTGCGCCATCGCCGCCCCTCTCGATCGATTTTCTCAATGCCTTTGATCGGGAAAAATCGTTTCCCCCGATGACGCCTGCCCCTCTACCCTTCCCGGGTTCGCGAAGAAGCACCCCTGGGAGGTTTTGCACCATGGACACGAATGCGACCGGTCCGCTCGGCTGCCCGATGAAGAAGCCGGGCGCCACCCGCGCCCTGCTGGGACGCACCAACCGCGACTGGTGGCCCAACCAGCTGTCGCTCGACATCCTCCACCAGAAGGGCCTGACCGGGAACCCGATGGGGGATGGCTTCGACTACAAGAAGCAATTCCTGAGCCTCGACTATGCCGCGGTGAAGCGCGACCTGACCGCGCTGATGACGGACAGCCAGCCCTGGTGGCCGGCCGATTACGGGCATTACGGCCCCTTCTTCATCCGCATGGCCTGGCACAGCGCCGGCACCTACCGCACCGGCGACGGGCGCGGCGGGTCCTCCTCCGGCTCGCAGCGCTTCGCGCCGCTGAATTCCTGGCCGGACAATGCCAATCTGGACAAGGCGCGGCGGCTGCTCTGGCCGATCAAGCAGAAATACGGCCAGAAGCTGTCCTGGGCCGACCTGCTGATCCTGACCGGCAATGTCGCCATCGAATCCATGGGCGGCCCGACCTTCGGCTTCGGCGGCGGCCGCGTCGATGTCTTCGAGCCGGAGAAGGACATCTACTGGGGCACCGAGGAGGAATGGCTCGGCCAGACCCGCATCGACCCGACCAAGGAGATGGTGCTGGAAAGCCCGCTGGCCGCCATCCAGATGGGGCTGATCTACGTCAATCCGGAAGGCCCGGGCGGCGTGCCCGACCCGGTGCAGTCCGGCCGCGACATCCGCGAGACCTTCGCCCGCATGGGCATGAATGACGAGGAGACCGTCGCCCTCACCGCCGGCGGCCATACCTTCGGCAAGTGCCACGGCGCCGGCGATGCCGCCAAGGTGGGCTCCGACCCCGAGGGCAGCGACATCGCCCAGCAAGGCCTCGGCTGGCAGAGCGGGCATGAAAGCGGCTTTGGCGACCACACCATCACCAGCGGGCTGGAAGGCGCCTGGACGCCCAATCCGATCGCCTGGGACAATGGCTATTTCCACATGCTGCTCGACTATGAGTACGAGCTGGTCAAGAGCCCGGCCGGCGCGCAGCAATGGCAGCCGGTGAACCAGAAGCCCGAGGACCTGGCGCCCGGCGCGCACAGCCCGGAGCGCCGCCTGCCGACCATGATGACCACCGCCGACATGGCGATGCGGGAAGACCCGGCCTATCGCGCCATCTCGGAGACGTTCCGCGCCGATCCGGCCAAATTCGCCGATGCCTTCGCCCGCGCCTGGTTCAAGCTGTGCCATCGCGACATGGGCCCGAAGATCCGCTACCTCGGCCCCGAGGTCCCGGCCGAGGACCTGATCTGGCAGGACCCGATCCCCGCCGCAGATTATCTTTCCATTGACGCGGCCGATGTCGCGGAGCTCGAGAAGAAGATCCTGGCCTCGGGCCTCAGCACCGCCGAGCTGGTGGCCACCGCCTGGGCCTCGGCCGCGACCTTCCGCGGCTCGGACCATCGCGGCGGCGCCAATGGCGGGCGCCTCCGCCTGGCGCCGCAGAAGGACTGGGACGTCAACCAGCCGGCGCGGCTGGCCAAGGTGCTGGCCGTCTATGAGGGCATCAAGGCGGCCTTCGACGCCACCGCCGGCGGCGGCAAGAAGGTCTCGGTCGCCGACCTGATCGTGCTGGGCGGCACCACCGCGGTGGAGCAGGCGGCCAGGGCGGCCGGGCATGACGTCGCCGTGCCCTTCGCCCCCGGCCGCACCGATGCCAGCGCCGAGCAGACCGACCTCGAGAACTTCTCGGTGCTGGAGCCCAAGGCGGATGGCTTCCGCAACTACCTGCAGGTGCCGTTCAACGTGCCGACGGAGGAGCTGCTGCTCGACCGCGCCCAGCTGCTCGGCCTGTCGGCGCCGGAGATGACGGTGCTGGTGGGCGGCCTGCGCGTGCTCGGCGCCAACCACAATGGGGAACAGCACGGCGTGCTGACCGAACGGCCGGGCCAGCTGACCAACGACTTCTTCGTCAACCTGCTCGACATGAACCTCGCCTGGAAGATGGTGGATGGCGCGGCCGATGAGAGCTTCGCCGGCACCGACCGCAAGACCCACCAGCAGAAATGGACGGCGACGCGGACCGACCTGGTCTTCGGCTCCAACTCGCAGCTGCGCGCGCTGTCGGAGGTCTATGCCGGCGCCGACGCGTCGCGGAAATTCGTCGACGACTTCGTCGCCGCCTGGGTGAAGGTGATGAACGCCGACCGCTTCGACCTTCTCTGATTCTTTTGTCCGTGGGCCCGCCCTCGTTGGGGCGGGCCTGCGTCTCGCGCGTGAACTTGCCTGCCCAGAACGAAGAAAAATCGGGGGGAGAACAGGGGCGATGCATCGGCGCGATGTCGACCGGCTGGACCCGGCGCGCGACTATTGGGTGCCGGCCGTGGTCTCGCCGCGGCGCGACTGGTCGGCCGCGCCCGGCTGCCGGCGGGGCGCGCGCTACCTGGTCAACAGCGCGACGCTGGCGGTCTCGCGCGAGGAATTCGAGACCTTCGACGGTGAGCTCAGCTGCCGGCGCTGGATCCGGCAGAACCAGGCGGCGCTGGCCCGCGGCCTGCCGGGCGCCGAGGTGCGCGCGGTGCCGCTGGGGCGGTGGCTGCTGGGGCTGGAATAGCCAGCGAGTTCGGCAGGGTCGGCGATCGGCCCTGCCGGTCAGGCGGCATCGCGCCGCGGCAGCAGCGCGGCGGCGCGGTCGGCCAGGCGTGCCCTGATGCCGGCGGGCAGCTGCCGTGGCGACTTGACGCGCGGCGCCGCCAGCTCGCCGGTCGGGGCGAGCACCTCGCCATAGAGCGCGACATGGTCCTGGTAGTTGTCGAAGCGGCGGCGGGTGACGTTGTCGACGAAGGTCTCGGCGGCGACGCCCTCGGCGAGAACCAGCGCATGATCCTCCAGCTCGATGTGGAAGTATGTGAAGCGCTCGCCGGGATCGGCCGGCCGGCAAATGCTGCTGCCATTGACCAGCGCGCCGGCCTGCACCAGCAGGCCGTCGATCGCCAGCGCGTGGCTCGGCGAGAGGGAGAGGTCGCGCGCGGGAAGCTGCTCGGCCAGGGCGCCGGCCTGGATACGGATGGGATAGCTGGTGGCGCGGTCGGCGAAGAAGGCCACCATCTCCTGCCGGCCGATCCAGCGGATGGGGCACGGCTGCCCGGTCGTGGTCAGCACCAGCTCGCCGATGCGCAGGTCTTCGACGGGGCGAAGGCCCTCCGGCGTGGCGATCCCGGTGCCGCGCAGGAAGCAGACCGGCATCGGATCGCGGCTGTAATCGACCGCCGAGCCATATTCCTTCGGTGTCTGGGTAAAATAGACAAAGCGGTGAGAGGGGCTTGTCGACTGGCCAATCCAGCCTTCCTGCCAATATCCATAGTAATTGAATTGTTCCGAGGTTTCCCCGATCGTGATGAGGCCAGACAAGGTTTCGTCGCCGCTGGTATCTGTTGCCGTCAATGTCTGAAGATTTGGATTTTTGATGACGAAGCTCACCAGGAATGGTGTTTCAGGCATGACGTAGTAGTAGGAGGTCACATAGCTCGTCATGCTGGAAACCCGCGCTGGAATTGGTTCCAGGCGACTATGCCGTGGCCATTATCTTTGCGTAAAAGAAATAATAATCCTGACGGCAGGTCGGGCACGGCCTGGGCGCGGCTGCGGCCCCGCCCGCCGATAAACCCCGTCTATCGCCACCATCGCCGGAATCGAATGGTGCGGACGGCATGGATAAGCCACAGATTGGCAGCGTTCAGGAGAGCACCGCATGACACCCCGTCCCATTCTCGGCCTCGCCGCTTTTGTCGCGCTCATCGGGCTGGCGCAGCCGGTCGCGGCGCAGACCGCGCGCTATTGCAACAACCGGGTCTCGGCCTCCGACGTGACCTTCACGACCCGTCCCGGCGGCTACGGCATGGTGTTCATTGATTACAGCGTCCGGCTGCGCAACGAGACCGCCACGCCGGTCATGGCCACGGTCTCGCTGGGCGGCAGCCTGGGGTCGGGCTTCACCGCGGCGCCAGCCGGCCAGGTGCGGATCGAGCCGCGCGCGGTGGCGGTCCAGCGTGTCGGCAGCTTCACCGGTGGCCCGGGGTCGACCCCGCCGGCCATCTCGGCCGTGCTGGCGCAGGTCCGGGTGACCTGCTGAGCGCGGCTTGCCCGCCTCAATACACCGCCAGCAACCCGCCGCCTTCGACGGCGCGGAACCCCACGCCATAGACCGGCGCCAGAAGCTCGGGCCGCAGCACGTCATCCGGCGTGCCCTCGGCCAGCAGCCGTCCTTCCGCCAGCAAGGCGACACGGTCGGCGACGAAGCGCGCCTCGTTCAGGTCGTGCAGCACGATGGCCACCGCCACGCCCTCCGCGGCCAGGATGCGCAGCAGCCGCAGCAGGCTGGCGCGGTGGCCGGGATCGAGGCTGGCGGTGGGCTCGTCCAGCAGCAGCGCCGCCGGGCGCGGCATGGCTTCCAGCTGGGCGAGGGCGCGTGCGATCTGCACCCGCTGCTGCTCGCCGCCTGACAGCAGGGCGTAGGGGCGCTGGGCCAGGGCCGAGACACCGGCGCGGGCCAGCGCCCCGGCCACGGCGGCGCGGTCGTGGCGCTGCGCCGCCGTGCCGTGCCAGGGCAGCCGGCCGAGGGCGGCGACCTCCACCGCGCGCATCGGGAAGCTCAGCGCCACCTTCTGGCTGACCACGGCGCGGCGGCGGGCGAGCGCCAGCGGATCCCAGCCGGCCAGGGGGCGGTCGTCGAAGGCTGCATGGCCGGCATCGGGCAGCAGCTCGCCGCTGCACAGCTTCATCAGGCTCGACTTGCCGGCGCCGTTCGGGCCGACGATGGCCAGCACCTCGCCCGGGGACAGGGTCAGCGAGACCGCCGCCACCAGGTCCCGGCCGCCGCGGCGGAGCGTCGCGCGGTCCAGCCGGATCACGACGCGCCTCCCCGGCGCAGCAGCCACAGGAAGAAGGGCGCGCCCAGCAGGGCGGTGACGACGCCGACCGGCAGCTCGGCGGGCGCGGCGAGCGACCGCGCGGCAAGGTCGGCCAGCACCAGCAGCGCCGCGCCCAGCAGCGCCGAGAGCGGCAGCACCAGCCGGTGGTCGGCGCCGCAGACCAGCCGCACCAGATGCGGCACGACCAGGCCCACGAAGCCGATCAGCCCGGTGAAGGCGACCCCGGCGGAGACGGCGATGGCGGCCAGGATGGTGGCCATGCGCTTCACCCGCTCGACCTTCAGGCCGAGGAAGAAGGCCTCGGCCTCGCCCAGCACCAGGGCGTTCAGCGGCCGCGCCAGGCGCAGCAGGGCCAGCGTCGGCGCCAGCACCAGGACCATCACCACTGGCAGCTGCGACCAGCGGGCGCCGGCGATGCTGCCCAGCGTCCAGAAGGTGATGTCGCGCGCCTGGCGCTCATCGGCCATGAAGATCAGCAGGCCGGTCAGCGCGGCGGCGAGCGCGTTCACCGCGACGCCGGCCAGCAGCAGGGTGGCGACCGCGGTGACGCCCTCGCGCTGGGCCAGGCGGGTGATCAGCAGGGTGGCGCCGAGCCCGCCGGCGAAGGCGGCCAGCGGCATCAGCCAGAGGCCGAGCCTGCCGCCGGCCAGCGCCAGCAGGGGCGCGGCGAAGACGATGCTGGCCACCGCCCCCAGCCCCGCGCCGGCGGAGACGCCGATCAGCCCGGGATCGGCCAGCGGGTTGCGGAACAGCCCCTGCATCACCGCGCCGGCCGCGCCCAGCCCGGCGCCGATCATGGCGGCCAGCAAGGCGCGCGGCAGGCGGATGACGGTCAGCACCGCGGCCTCCCGCTGCAGCGCGGCCGGCAAGGGGGCGACGCCGAGGAAGTCCAGGGCGACGGCGCCGATGGCGCGGGCGCTGACCGCCGCCGGGCCGAAGAGCAGCCCGGCCAGCAGCGCCGCCAGCAACCCCAGCACGCCCAGCAGCAGCGCGGTCCGCATCGGATGGCGGATCGCGGCGCGCGGCAGGGTCAGGCCAAGCGCCATGTCAGCCGCGATACCAGGCGCGCTCGGGCAGGGCAGGCAGCGAAACGCCGGGGTGCAACTGAAGAAAGACCTCGCGGCGGGCGAGGGGGGCGCGGGGGCCGAAGGTCAGGTGGCCG
>NZ_CACSJM010000118.1 GCF_902706185.1 Roseomonas sp. 18066
AGTTGTGTATAAGAGACAGGGGGGCGGGCGGCTCGTCGGACATCGGGCAGCAGGATAGCGGGGCCGCGACCGGCGGCAAAGCACCAGCGAGCGCGGTGCTTTCCGCGAAACCGCGCCACCATGGCGGATGACAGCGCCGCCGCCGCTTGCTACTCAGCCAGGGATGTCGCGTTCAGCCCGCCCGCTGCTGCGCTTGCTGGCCCTGCTGCTGTTGCTGCAGTGGGGGGCCGGGCTGTGGCCACATCTTGGTGGGATGGCCGGCACCGCCCAGGCTGGCGAGATGGTCATCATCTGCACGCCCGACGGCTTCCACAGCCTGCGCATCGGCCCCGACGGCCAGCCGCTGGAGGAAGACGGGCCGTCCCTGCCCAAGGCCGCCGGCTGCTGCCAGCTGTGCCAGGCGCCGCTGACCGGGGCCGACCTGGTGCCGGGGCCGGTGCTGCCGGCGCCGCGGCTCGTCGCGGGCCCGGCCATCGCCATGGTGGCGCAGGTTCAGGCGCTGAGCTTCCGCCCGCCGCCCGCCATCCGCCATTCGCGGGCGCCACCCCAGGCCTGAAGACCGCCGACCCGCCCGGCGCCTGACCGGCGCCGATCCGTCGTCCTCTTCAGGATCAGCTGCATCATGCCTGCCAACCCATCGCCGGGGGCCGGGGCCGCGCGCGCCAGCCAGGCCGCCGAGCTCAAGGCCTTCGTGTCCCGGCTGCATTTCTATGTCGGCCTGCTCACCGGCCCCTTCCTGCTGGTCGCCGCGCTGACCGGTGTCCTCTACGTTCTCACGCCGCAGCTCGAGGATTTTCTCTACAAGGACGCGCTGACGGCGACCGCCGAAGGGCCGCCCCGCCCGCTGGCCGAGCAGGCCGCCGCCGCCCAGGCCGTGGCCGGGCCCGCGGCGCGGCTCTTCGCCCTGCGCCCGGCGACCGCCCCCGGGCTGACCACGCGGGTGATGTTCATCACCCCGGGCCTGGGCGAGTCCGAAAGCCGGGCGATCTTCCTCGACCCCGCCAGCCTGGCGGTGCGCGGCGACATGATCGCCTATGGCACCAGCGGCGTGCTGCCGCTGCGCACCACCATCGACTACCTGCACCGCAACCTGATGCTGGGCGATGCCGGGCGGCTCTACAGCGAGCTCGCCGCCTCCTGGCTGTGGCTGCTGGCGCTGGGGGGCGTGCTGATGTGGACCTGGCGGCGCACCGGGCGGCTGGCCCGGCAGGCGCCGAAGAATGTCCGGCTGCGGACGCGCAACCGGCATGGCGTCACCGGGCTGGTGGTGGCGCTGGGGCTGCTGTTCCTCTCGGCCACCGGCCTGACCTGGTCGCAGCTGGCCGGCGCCCGGATCGACGCGCTGCGCGGCGCGCTGGGCTGGGTGACGCCCGGGGTGACCGTGGCGCTGGCCGAGGCGCCCAGGGAAGCCAGCGCCGCTGCCCCCGACCCGCATGCGCATCACCATGGCGGCGGCGCCATGCCGGCGGCGCCGGTGGCGCACGATGCGGTGGGGCAGCTCGACGCGGCGCTGGCGGCGGCGCGGGCGGCGGGGATCGATTCCAGCTTCGTCGAGATCCGCCTGCCGCGGCCGGGGCGGGCCTGGCTGGTGCGGGAATATGACCGCTCCTGGCCGACCCAGGTCGACACCGTCACCCTCGACCCGCGCGACCTGTCCGTCACCAGCCGCGCCGACTTCGCCACCTTCCCGATCGTGGCGAAGCTGATCCGCTGGGGGATCGACGCGCATATGGGGGTGCTGTTCGGCCTGCCGAACCAGCTGCTGATGGCGGCCCTCGGCATCGGGCTGATGGTGGCGACCGTCTATGGCTACCGCATCTGGTGGCAGAGCCGCCCGGCGCCGGGGGCGGTGCCGCGCAGCCTGACCCTGGCCTGGCTGCGGCTGGGCTGGACGGCGCGGGGCGGCGTCGTGCTGCTGGCGCTGGCCATCGGCTGGACCCTGCCTATGGCCGGCTTCAGCTTTCTGCTGTTTTGGGCGGTGGATGCGGGGCGCTGGGCGCTGGCGCGGCGGCGCTCGCCGCTGGTCGCCGCCGAATAGTTTTTTTCGGGATCGGGCGCGCTTCCTGGCGCGCCCGGTAGCGGCGCCAGCAGGGCACAAAAAAACCCGCGCCGAAGCGCGGGTTTTTTGCGTCGCCCACCAAAGGCGGGTGGTGCTGCTACAGGGAATCGAACCCTGGACCTCTCCCTTACCAAGGGAGTGCTCTACCGCTGAGCTACAGCAGCGTGCCGCCGGTGGAAGCGAGGCGCTCTCTAAGGGGGCGGCGGCGCCGGCGCAACCCCCTTTTTGCAGGAAGGCGATGCGGAGGGGGAAAAGACCACGCCGCTCAAAGATCGCCGCGGGTGTCCTCGGGGGCCTCGCCGATGGCCAGGTAGCGGTCGGCCAGGCGGTCGGCATGCGGGGCGAGCTGCTGCGCCAGCAGGCCGGAGGCGGCGGAGACCAGCAGCAGCACCAGGAGCTGCAACCGAAGCGCGCCGCGGCGGATCCGGGCGCCCAGGCTGCGGGAAGGGTTGGTCTGGGTCATGTGGGGGCAACGCGCGCCCGGCCGGAATGTTGGCCGGCCGGGACGCACATCGACGCGAGCCCGAGCCGCCGCTCAGGGACGCGAGCCTGAGCAGGCGCTTACGCCCCGGGGTCGCCGAAGCGGCCGCCCTTGCGGATCGCCTCCCACAGCCCGAGCGCCGCGATCGCCAGGTTGGGCAGCGCCGCCTGCAGCTCGGCCGAGACGCTGACCCCGAGGCCGGCGCTGAGCATCAGGAAGATGCCGCGCCAGGTGCTGGGCTGGGTGATCTGGGTGCGCAGCCAGCTGTCCATCGCCGGGCGCCCCTCAGCTGCCGGTGATGGTGACGGCCTCGGCCGGCACGGTGACGGTGCCGGGGCCGGAGACCGCGGCGGTCGCCGCCAGCAGCCCATAGGCCAGGCCGTTGCCGCCGGTCGCCGCGTCATACAGCCCGACATGGGTCAGGTTGCCGGCGGCGGCGCTGAAGACGAAGCGCACCGTCTCGACATTGCGCTGCTGGCCGGTGCCGGTGAAGGTCACCCGCTGGCGGGCATAGCCATTGCCCACCGGCTCGCCGGTCAGGCCGGCGGTGCCGCCGCCGGAGCCCAGCGCCAGGAAGATGGTGGCGGGCAGCGCCGGCGACCGGCCGCACAGCGCGCGGGCCAGGATGTTCTTCGAATAGTCGGTCAGGATGGGCATGCGGGCTTGTCCTTGTCTGACACGGGAAAAAACGGGCTTCAGGGCGCCGACAGCGCCTGCAGCATGGCGTTGGGCAGGCGCGCCGGGCGGTAGTCGAGCAGCGCCAGCTGGCCGTTGGCGGCCTGGGTCAGCGCCGCGTTGGCATGGCCGGCCAGCAGCTGGACCAGGCCGCCGGGCAGGGTGATGGCGGCGGCCTGCACCGTGCCGCCATTGAGGCAGAGGGCGAGCTCGCCCCCCGACCAGGCCAGCGCCGCGCGGAAGGCGGTGCCGGCGATCATCGAGCCCCCGGCCAGCGTCGCCAGCGTGGCGCCGGCGCCGATGGCCAGCGCCTGGATGGCGCTGCCGCCGGCCGCGTTGCGCAGCACCAGCCGGTTGGCGTCGCTGCCGGCGTCGAGCTGCAGCAGCCCGGCCGGCGTCGCGCCGGCGGCGGCGGGCAGCAGCGCCTGCACCACCAGCGTGCCCTCGGCGCCGAAGCCGCCCGCGGGCGACCAGGTCAGCGCGTCGGCCGCGCGGCTGGAAACGGCGGGCGTTCCTGCCACCGGCAGGATTGGCGAGGAGGCCGAGGACGCCTTCTCCAGCTGCGGCAGGCCGAGGCGGAGGGTCAGGTCCACCACCTCGGCATTGGCGATGTTGGTGCGGAACAGCAGCAGCAGCCGCCCCGTCGTCGCGCTGGCCAGCGTCCGGGTGTGCGACCAGCGTTGGCCACGCAGCGCTGCGGTGGTGACGGCGCGGATATCGGCGCCGCCTTCGGAGAGGTAGCCGGCGGCGGCCGTGTATTCGATCAGCAGCGCCTGGACGACGCCGGCCGGCAGCGCCCCCGCCGCGATCTTCGCGAAGAAGCTGCCGGTCCAGGTCTCGCTTTGGGCGGCCACCACCTGGGTCGCCGCCTCGAACTTCACCTGCACCTGGCCGGCCGCCGTCGCCGTGCCCGACAGGCGCCAGTCGACATAGGGGATGTTGTCCTCGACGCCGGTGCCGACGATCGCCAGCGTCAGGCCGGAACTGTTGAAGGTGGCCCAGCTGGTGGGCAGCGTGCCGGGGGTGCCGGTGACGGCCCCCTCGGCGCGCGGGTTGCGCAAGGCATTGCTGCGCGCCTCCTCCACCAGCAGCCGGCGGGCCGGGCCGTGGAAGCGCGGCGTGTTGGCCGCGGCCGGCTGCCAGATGCCGGCGACGTCCTGGGCCAGGGCGGCGCCGGCCCGCGTCACCGCCAGCCGCTCGTTGAAATCGGGGCCGAGCAGGCGCAGCGCGGTTTCCGGCGTCACCGCGCCCGCCATCGGGGCGTGCTGGAACATCAGGGGGCCCCCGCGCCGGTCAGGTGGCAGATCCGCGTGGTGCCGCCGTCGGGCGAATAGACCAGCAGGGTCGCGACACCGCCCGAGCGGATCTTGGTGAAGCCGTCGCTGTTGCTGGGGGTGCTGCCGGTGAAGCCCGACAGGGTGAAGGCCAGGTCGGCGCCGGTGCGGTTCACCACGCTGCAGGAAAACCCGTCGCCGGTGCTGGCCCAGTTGATCGACAGCGTGGTGCCCGGATTGGCGATCAGCATCCGCGCATTGTGGCTGGCCTGGGCGAGCGCGGTGGCACCCGACAGCAGCACGGTGGTCATCCGCCGGTCGGTGAACTGCGCATCGACATATTGGCGGGTCGCCGCATGCAGCGCGGCGGTCGGGTCGGCGGCCAGCACCAGCGGGCCGGTGGCCACCGTCAGCGTGCCGTTGCTGGCCAGGCGCAGCCGCTCGGTCGGCGTCGAGCCGCTGCGGGTCTCCAGCACCAGGTCGTTGCCGGCGACGGTCAGCTGGGCGATGGCGGCATTGGCGCTGTTGGCCAGGGTGATCTGCGCGCCGTCGCTAGCGCTGCGGCGATGGATGTTCACCGCGCCGTCGGTATCCGCTGACAGCCGCGTCTCGATGGCGGCGGAGGCGGAGACCGAGGCGAGCTCGACCCGGCCGGCGGCGATGCGCTGGGTGGTGGCGGTGCCCGGCGCCTGGCGGTTGCCCAGCAGCTGCAGCCGCTGCATCGCCGCCGCGGTGTCGGCGGTGAAGGTGACGGCGCTGGTGTCGCAGCCATTGACGATGACGCTGCCGGCGCTGGCGCCGAGATGGATGGTGCTGACCGCGACATTGCTGGTGCCCGGCGCGCCGGTGAAGTCGCAGCCGAGGAAGGAGAGCTGGCCGCTGAGCACCTCGGCGATGCGCCGCGCGCCGCCGGTGACATCGACCCCGATGATCTCGTGCTGCTCGGTGCCGGTGGTGCTGACCTGGACCGAGCAGCCCTTCGACGAGATGAAGCCGCCGACGACCTTGTTGCGCAGCGAGGTGCCGGCGATGCGGATGCCGATGGTGGTCGGGTCCGCCATGTCGTTCCAGCCGTCGGTGCCGATATTGTTGAAATGCCCGGCATGCACGGCGTTGCGGATGTCGAAGCCGATCTCATGGCCGTATTCGAAGCAGTTCTCGAAGCTGGCCATGTCGGAGTCATTGACCACGAAGGCGATGCCGAGCCGCCGGTTCGGGTTGATATAGACCGCGCCGCCGGAGCCCCAGCTGCCGGCGAAGGCGCTGCCCTGCAGGTCGAGCCGGGTGCTGTCGACGACGGTGACGATCCAACGGCCGTAGCAGGCAGGCGCGCCGCTGGTGCGCACCTCGGCGATATTGACCATGTCGCCGGTCGACAGCCCATGCGCGCTGGCGGTGGTCAGGCGGAACAGCCCGGCGCCGTTGTTCTCCACCGCCGCGATCGGCAGCCGCGTGTTCGACCAGCTGCGCGCCGTGGTCAGCAGCGGGTGCCAGTTGACCTCGCTGATGCGCGACACGTCGAAGGAGCGGCCGAGATACAGGCCATTGGTGCAGTCGCCCAGGATGTCGTTGACGCGCACCCGGGCATTGCCGTCGCTGTAGATGCCCCAGTTGAAGCCGAGGATCAGCAGCCGGGTCAGCGAGCTGTCGGCGCCATTGCCCGCGCTGCCGCCGGCGGCGCCATTGCCCACCGTGATGGCGGTGCCGGCGAAGGCGGCGGCCTCGTCCAGCCCCTGGCGCAGGGTGGTGGCGCGCGTCATGCCCGCGCGCAGGATGGCGACGCCATGGATGCCGCCATTGCGCTGGACGCGGATGGTGTAGCTGGGGTTCAGCAACAGGGCGTAGCGCAGCGTGGCGTAGTCGCTGTTCATGCGGAAGCCGCCCTGGTGCGGCTGGCCCATCAGGATGACGTTCTCGCGCACCAGCAGCTCGGCGCTGTTCACCAGGTAGCGGCGCGGACCCAGCATCACCGTGCCGCCGCCGAGCGCGAAGGCGGCGCTGATCGCCGCGTTGATCGCGGCCGTGTCGTCGGTGGTGCCGTCGCCGACGGCGCCGAACTCGCGCACATGCAGCGGCCGCTCGGCCAGGATGCCGGCGCGCAGCTGGGCGACGGTGGTGCGGCGGGTCTCGCCCGAGATCAGGCCGCCCTGCACCACGGGGGCGATGTCCTGGTCGCTGACGGCACTGACCACGGGCAGCTCGGTGATCTTCTTGTCGGGCATCGTCGGGGGGATCCTTGGCGCAAGCGCGGGGAAGGCGGCGATGGAAGGGGGAGGGCCAGGACGCTCAGAGCAGCAGCTCGCCGCCCTCGATGCCGGTCAGGCTCATTCCGGATTCGGTCAGCAGCGCATAGGGCTCGGTGACCACGAAGGAGGCCGAGGTCTGCGTCGCCAGCGGCTCGGCCGCGTCGGTCACGCGGATGCGGTAGCCGCTGCCGGGGGAGGGGGCGGTGAAGTCGGTGGACGCGCTGCCGGCCGAGACGCTGACCGTCGTCGGCCCCGCGATCACCGCGCCGGCCGAATTCAGCATGCTGAAGATCACCGAGGTGACCGGGCCGCTGACGCGGGCGGCGACGGTGAAGACGCGGCCGACATAGAGGCCGGTCGGCAGCGGATCGAGCGCCACGCTGCGGGTCTGCGCGCTGACTGCGGCCATGGTCATCTCGAACAGCAGCGCCGCCTCGGCGTTGATCCGCAGCGGGGCGGCGGTGGCGCTCAGCACCAGGCCGTTGCCGACGCTGCCATTGGCCAGCACCGGCATCAGCACGATGGCGTCGGCGGCCTCCAGCAGGATGACGTGGCCGGGCTTCAGCCGGCTGATCGCCGCGGTGAAATAGCCCGGCGCCAGCACGGCGGCCCGGGTGTCGGTGGTGATGTAGAGCCACAGGGTGAAGCTGTCGGTATTGGCGAGCGCGGTCAGGCCGCGGGCGTCGAAGGGCATGCGCGTCTCCTGCTGGATCGGCGGAGGGGGACCCCATACGAAAAAGCCCGGCGCCTGCGGGGGCAGGGCCGGGCCAATGCGGGAGGGGAGGGTCGGGAGGATCGGGTGAGCGGCGGCAGGCGCAGCTCGCCCGCTGACAGGGCTAGGAATTAAATACGTTGTCGGGCGAAGTCAAGAAAAAAATCCTATTATAGCGACGATCCCGCTGACCAGCCGCGCAGGGGCGTGGACCGGCGGCGGCGCAGCGCCTAGCCTTGCCGGCTCCGGCCCCCTTCCAGCCCGCAGGAATGACCGCATGCTTCGCCGCCTGCTCGCCGCCGTTCTTCTGACGGCCCCTTTCGTCGCCCTGCAGCCCGGTGCCGCCAGCGCCCAGCAGGCGACGCCCCCGCAGGCGACATCCCCGCAGGCGCAGACGGTGCTGAACGTCTACAACTGGTCGGATTACATCGACCCCTATGCCATCGCCCGCTTCCAGCGCGAGACCGGCATCCGCGTGCGCTACGACGTCTTCGACAGCCTGGAGACGCTGGAGGGCAAGCTCTCCGCTGGGCGCTCCGGCTATGACGTGGTGGTGCCGACCAGCGAGCCCAGCTTTTCCCGGCTGGTCCGCGCCGGCGCGCTGCGGCCGCTGGACCGCAGCGCGATCCGCAACTGGGGCAACCAGGACCCCGCGCTGCTGCGCCAGGTGGAAAGCTCCGACCCCGGCAACCGGCATGGCGCCATCTATCTCTACGGGACCATCGGCCTGGGCATCCGGCCGGACAAGGTGCGGGAGCTGGCGCCGGACGCGCCGCTCGACAGCCTGGACCTGCTGCTGAAGCCGGAGAATGCCCGGCGCCTCGCGCGCTGCGGCATCGCGGTGATGGATTCGGCGATCGACGTGCTGCCCAGCGTGCTGCGCTGGCTCGGCCGCGACCCCAACACCACCGAGCCGCGCGACCTGCGCGCCGCCGAGGATGCGCTGCTGGCCGTCCGCCCGCAGATCCGCGCCATCACTGCCAGCGGCAACCTGATGGATGCGCTGGCCAATGGCGAATACTGCGTCGTGCTGACCTATAGCGGCGACGTCATCCAGGCCCAGGCCCGGGCGCGCGAGGCCGGCCGCGGCGTGCAGATCGGCTATGTGGCGCCGAAGGAAGGCGCGCAGCTGTGGTTCGACATGCTGGCCATCCCGGCCGATGCGCCGAACCCCGAGGCGGCGCAGCGCTTCATCGACTTCCTGCTGCAGCCCGACGTGATGGCCGGCATCACCAACCAGGTGCGCTACCCGAACGCCGTCCCGGCCTCCCGCCCGCTGGTCGAGGCCGCGGTGCGCGACGACCCCAATGTCTATCCGACGGCCGAGGCGCTGACCCGCACCTTCACCGTCAATGCCCTGGCGCCGGCGGCCGAGCGGGCGCGCAGCCGCAGCTGGGGCCGCTTCAAGGCCGGCCGGTAAGCCAGGCGGATGCTGCTGGCGTTGCACGGGCTGACGAAGCGCTTCGGCGCGACGCTGGCGCTGGATGATCTCGACCTCGCCGTCGCCGGCGGCGAATTCTTGACTCTCCTGGGCGGCTCGGGATCGGGGAAGTCGACGCTGCTGCGCGTCATCGCCGGCTTCGAGGCGGCCGATTCCGGAAAGATCCTGCTGGAAGGCCGCGACCTGGCGCCGCTGCCGCCGCATGCGCGGCCGCTGAACATGATGTTCCAGTCCTATGCGCTGTTCCCGCATCTCTCCGTCGCCGACAATGTTGCTTACGGCTTGAAGCGGGACGGCGTCGCCAAGCCGGAGCGCGCCCGCCGCGTCGAGCAGGCGCTGGCCATGGTGGGCCTCGAAGGCTTCGGCGGGAGATCCCCGCAAAAACTGTCGGGCGGCCAGAAGCAGCGCGTCGCCCTGGCGCGGGCCCTGGTGAAGCGCCCGCGGCTGCTGCTGCTGGACGAGCCGCTGGGCGCGCTGGACGCCAACTTGCGCGAGCGCACCGGCTTCGAGCTGCGCGCCCTGCAGCGCGAGACCGGGGCCGCCTTCATCATGGTCACCCATGACCAGCAGGAGGCGCTGGCGCTGGCCGACCGCGTCGCCGTGCTGGAGGGCGGGCGGCTGGTGCAGCTCGGCCCGCCGCGCGCCGTCTATGACCAGCCCGCCACCCGCTTCGTCGCCGGTTTTCTGGGGGGTGCCAATGTGCTGGAGGGGGTGCCGGACGGGCAGGGCGGCTTCGACTGCCCCGGCCTTGGCGTGACGCTGCATCCCGCCGCCGCCATCCCCGACGACTGCCGCGCCTGCGCGCTGCGCCCCGAGCGCATCGCCCATCTGGCCTTGGCCGACCGCCCCAACAGCTTCGACGGCATCGTCGAGGAAGTCGCCTTCCGCGGCGACGACAGCCTGCTGCTGGTGCGCGCCGCCGGCGGCGCCCTGCTGCGCGTCGGCCATGCCGAGGAGGACGGCCCGCCCCCCGCGCGCGGCAGCCGCATCGCGCTGGGCTGGGAGGCGGCGGCGCTGGTGCCGCTGGCCGGCTGATGCGGCGGCTGCTGCCGCTGGCGGGCGGCGCCTGGCTGGCCGCCTTCGTCGCCGCCCCGCTGCTGGTGGTGCTGGTCCTCGCCCTGTCCACCGCCGCCGAGGGCGTGCCGCCCTTCGCCCTGCCCTGGGTCGAGGGCGTCAACCTGGAAGCCTTCGCCCTCGTCCTGACGGATCCGTTTTATGTCGAGTCCCTCGGCGGCGCGCTGCTGGTGGCCGGGGGTGCCGCGACGCTGTGCCTGCTGCTGGCCTTTCCGATGGCGCTGGGGCTGACCCGGGCGCGGCCCTCCTGGCGCGGGCCGCTGCTCTTCGCGCTGCTGCTGCCCTTCTGGACCGGCTTCCTGCCGCGCATCGGCGCCTGGATCGGGCTGCTGCGCGACGAGGGCTGGGTCAACACCGTGCTGGAAAACCTCGGCCTGATCAGCGCGCCGCTGCCGCTGCTCTATTCCTGGCCGGCGCTGTTCCTCGGCATGCTGCATGCCTACCTGCCCTTTGCCGTGCTGCCGCTCTATGCCTCGCTGTCGCGGCGCGACCCGGCGCTGGAGGAGGCCGCGGCCGATCTCGGCGCCACCCCCTGGACGGTGTTCCGCAGCGTGACCCTGCCGCTGGCCATCCCCGGCGCGGCCGCGGCCTTTCTGCTCGTCTTCATCCCGGCGGCCGGGGAATATGTCATCCCCGAGCTGCTCGGCCCCCCCGGCACGCCCATGGTCGGCCGGGTGTTGTGGCAGGAATTCTTCCAGAACCGCGACTGGCCGACGGCGGCGGCGCTGGCGGTGCTGCTGCTGGCGCTCCTCCTGGCGCCGATCCGCCTGTTCCAGCGCCTCGGCACCAGCCGATGAGCCGCGGCCGGCTGACCGCCCTGCTGCTGGCGCTGGGCCTCGGCTTTCTCTGGGCGCCGGTGCTGCTGCTGGCGGGCTATGCCTTCAGCGCCGACCGGATTCCCTTCCAATGGGGCGGGTTCTCGCTGCGCTGGTTCGCCGCGCTGGCCGCCAATGACCGGCTGGTCGAGGCGGCGCTGCTGTCTCTGCGGGTCGCCATCGGGGCGGCGACGCTGGCGGTCCTGCTGGGCGGCACCTTCGGCTGGGTGCTGGCGCGGCGCGGGCCGTTCCGCGGACGGGCGATCTTCGGCGCGCTGGCCGGCGCGCCGCTGGTGCTGCCCGATGTCGTCATCGGCCTGGCGCTGCTGCTGTTCTTCGTGCTGCTGCAATCCGGCCTGGGCTGGCCGGCCGAGCGCGGCGCCACCACCATCCTGCTGGCCCATGCGACGATCGGTAGCGCCTATGCCGCCGTCCTGGTCCAGGCCCGATTGGCGGAACTGGCGCCGGAGCTGGAGGAGGCCGCCCGCGACCTGGGCGCCACCCCCGCCACCGCCTTCCGCACCGTCACCCTGCCGCTGATGGCGCCGTCGCTGGCGGCGGGCTGGCTGCTGGCCTTCACCCTGTCGCTGGACGATGTGGTGGTGGCCAGCTTCGTCTCCGGCCCCGCCGGCACCACCCTGCCGATGCAGGTTTTCTCCATGTTGCGCCTCGGCCTCACCCCCGAGATCAACGCCCTGGCCTGCGTCATCCTGGTGCTGGGCGGTGTCGCCCTGGCGGCGGCGCTGCTGCTGCAGGCAGGCCTCCGCCGCCGCACCAGCCAGGACTAGGCTTCGACGCGGGCCTCCACGCGGGCCTCGACGGGGCGGCCGGCCTCGGCCCGCTGCAGCAGGGCGGCGACGCCGAAGACGGCCAGGCCCCCCAGCGTCAGCGCCGCGCCGATGCCGCCCGTCGCGGTCCAGCCGAAGGCCGCGACCACCACCCCGCCCAGCCAGGCGCCCAGCGCATTGGCGATGTTGAAGGCCGAGTGGTTCAGCGAGGAGGCCAGCATCTGCGCATCCGGCGCCACGTCCAGCAGCCGGGTCTGCAGCGCCGGCGTCAGCCCCATGCTGGTGGCGCCGATCAGGAAGATGTTCAGCGTCACGCCGACCAGGCTGACCGGGGTGAACAGGAAGCAGAACTGCGCCACCGCGCCAGTGATCAAGGCGATCCCGATCGCCCGCATGACGCCCCGGTCGGCCAGCCAGCCGCCCAGCAAATTACCAAAGATCATGCCGCAGCCGAAGACGGCCAGCATCAGCGGCACCTGCGCCGCGGCCAGGCCGGTGACCTCGGTGAGCGTCGGCGCCAGGTAGGTGTAGATCGAGAACATGCCGCCGAAGCCGATGGCCGCCGTCGCCAGCGCCAGCAGCACCTGCGGCCGCAGCATGGCGCGCACCTCGCGCCCGGCGCCGATCGCCGGGCCGGGGCCGATCACCGGCAGGCAGACCCGCACCAGCACCGCGCAAGCCAGGGCGATGACGGCGACGATGCCGAAGGCCAGCCGCCAGCTGGCCGCCTGGCCGATCCAGGTGGCCAGCGGCACGCCCAGCACATTCGCCAGGCTGAGGCCGAGCAGCACGCGGGCCACCGCGCTGGCGCGCCGCTCGGGCGGGGCGAGGGAGGCCACCACCATCGCCGCCGTCCCCAGATAGGCGCCATGCGGCAGGCCGGCCAGCAGCCGCGCCGCCGAGATGCCCCACAAGCCGCTGCCCAGCGCGCTGGCGAGATTCCCGAGGCCGATCAGCAGGGCCAGGCCCACCAGCAGCCCGCGCCGCGGCGCGCGGGCCAGCAGCAGCGCGAAGACCGGCGCGCCGACGACGACGCCGATGGCATAGGCGCTGATGGTCAGCCCGGCCTCGGGCACCGCGACCCCGCTGTCGCCGGCGATCTGCGGCAGCAGCCCCATGGCGGCGAATTCGCTGACGCCGAGCGCCAGGGCGCCCAGGCAGAGCGCGAGCTCGGCGGCGGCCAGGCCATAAGGCAGCGCGGTATCGGGGGATGTCTTGGCCATGGGCGTTCCTTTCGGCAGGAAAGGACGCTCCCTCGGCGCCGAGGGCTAGCATGGGCATGCTGCGGTGCAAACCCCGCGCGATGGCGGGTCAAATCCGCCCGTGGCGAGTTGTCGCGGCCGGCGCAGGGGCCTAGGGTGCCCAGCGTTTTTTGTCCGGATCGCCATCGCCATGTCCTTGACCGCCGAGCGGCTCGACCGCATCTCGCCCTCCCAGACCATCGCCATCTCGGCCAAGGCGCGCGCGCTGAAGGCGGAGGGGCGCAACATCATCAGCCTCTCGGCCGGCGAGCCGGATTTCGACACGCCGCGCAACATCAAGGACGCGGCGATCGCGGCCATGGAGCGGGGCGAGACGCGCTACACCGACGTCTCCGGCACCAAGGCGCTGCGCGAGGCGGCCGCCGCCTATTTCAAGCGCGAGCACGGGCTTGACTACACGGCGGAGGAGATCGTCGTCTCCACCGGCGGCAAGCAGGTGATCTTCAACGCCATGCTGGCGACGCTGAACGCCGGCGACGAGGCGATCATCCCCGCCCCCTGCTGGGTCTCCTACCCCGACATCGTGGCGCTGGCCGACGGCAAGCCGGTGATCGTGCCGGCCGGGCAGAACCAGGGCTTCAAGATCACGCCCGAGCAGCTCGAGGCCGCGATCACGCCGAAGACCAAGTGGCTGATCCTGAACAACCCGTCCAACCCGACCGGCGCCGCCTACACGGCCGCCGAGCTGAAGGGCCTGGCCGAGGTGCTGCTGCGCCACCCGCAGGTCTGGGTCTTCACCGACGACATCTACGAGAAGCTGGTCTATGGCGGCTTCAAGTGCAGCACCATCGTCGAGGTGGAGCCGCGCCTGAAGGAGCGGACCATCACCATGAATGGCTGCTCCAAGGCCTGGGCGATGACCGGCTGGCGCATCGGCTTCGCCGGCGCGCCGCTGAAGCTGGCCAAGGCGATGGACAAGCTGCAGAGCCAGTCGACCTCGGCCACCTCCTCGATCAGCCAGGCGGCCGCCGTCGAGGCGCTGAACGGCCCGCAGGACTCGGTGGAGGCGATGCGCGTCGCCTATGAGCGCCGCCGCGACCTGGTGGTCGGCCTGCTGAACCAGGCGCCGGGCATCCATTGCCTGACGCCGGAGGGCGCCTTCTACGTCTTCCCCTCGATCCATGGCTGCCTGGGCAAGACCACCGCCTCGGGCAAGACGATCGAGTCCGACGAGGATTTCGTCACCCTGCTGCTGGAAGACGAGGGCGTGGCCGCCGTGCATGGCTCGGCCTTCATGTTCCCCGGCCATTTCCGCATCAGCTACGCCACCGACGACGCCTCGCTGGTGGAAGCCTGCAGCCGCATCCAGCGGTTCTGCGCGGGCCTGAAGTGAGCGGCGCGGAGGGGCGGGACCTCCCGCCCTTCCGCTTCCAGCCGGCGGCGGAGGCGGATTTCGAGCGGCTGCTCGACCTCTCGGTCCGCACCATGCGGCCGCAGCTGGAGGCGCTCGGCCGCTGGGACCCGGTGCGGCGCCGCACCCGGATGCGCGCCAGCTTCTCGCCCATGGCCAGCCGGTTGATCGAGGCCCCCGACGGCACGCTGCTGGGCTGCGTCTCGGTGCACGACCACGAGGACCATGGCGAGGTCTGCCAGCTCTATCTGGAGCCCGCGGCCCAGGGCTCCGGCCTCGGCCGCGCGGTGATGCTGGCGATCATGGACGAGCGCCCCGACCTGCCGCTGCGCATCGAGGTGCTGAAGGGCAGCCGGGCGAAGGCCTTCTATGAGCGGCTGGGCTTCGTGGTCACCGCCGAGCAGGACGTGGACTGGGCGATGGAGCTGGCCCCCCGCCTCTGAGGCCCGCGGCTCAGCGCAGCAGCAGCATTCCCACCACGGCGCCGCCGCGCATGTCGAAGCGGGTCACGGTGCCGTCCTCCTGGGCATAGAGCAGGCCGCGCACGCCGCCCTGCAGGGCGACCTCGCGCGCCGGCGGGCCATGCCGGCGCAGCACGCTGCTGGCGGTCTGGCTCGGCCGCACCCCGCCCAGCGTGCCGGCGAAGCCTTCTTCCAGCAGCAGGGCGCGGACCGTCCCGGCGCGGTCCAGATAGGCGGTGACGCCGGGGGCGACGGGCAGCCGCGCCTGCATCGACGAGGCCTCCGGCGCGCCGGGCAGCGGCTCCGGCAGCGCCGCCAGGCCGAGCCGGGCGCGCAGCGCGTCGCCTGGCTCGCCGAGGGCCAGCGGCGCGCCCTCCAGCTGGCCGGGGGCCGGGCCGGCGGCGGCGGGCGCGGTGCCGAAGCGCTCCTCCCGCGCCGCCTGGATGATGCCGGCCAGGTCGCGGTCACGCAGCGCCTGCTCGACCAGATCCTTCATCAGCACGCCCGACTGCGCCGTGCTGCAGGCGGGCGGCGTCGCGCTGCGCGGGCCCTGGCCGGCGGCGGCGACCTCGGCCCGCTCGGTGTCGGAGAGCCAGGCGGGCAAGGCGGGGGCGGCGAAGCGGGCGCCGCCATGGCATTGCCCGGCATAGGCGGCGTGTTCCGCCGCCCGCGCCTCCAGCCGCTTGGCGACGGACAAAAATTCGTCGCGCAGGGCGACCTCGTCGAGGATCGGGCGGCGGGCGCTGGCGGCCAGGCGGGCGCGCTCGGCCTCGGCCAGGCCGGCGCCGGGGTCGGGCGAGGGCGGGCCCATGACCACGGCGCGCAGCCGCTCGACCGAGAGGAACTCGGCCGAGACGGCGGCCTGCAGCAGGCAGATCGGCAAGGCGAGGGCGGCCAGGACCAGGGGGGGCAGCCGGCGCGGCCGCTCCCGCAGGGTGCCGATGGCCAGGCCGATGCCGATCAGCGCCATGGCCAGCCCGCCCAGGTTGAAGCGGCTGTCGCCGACCAGGGCGCCATTGACCCGGACCTCGTTGCTGAAGCCGAGGAACAGCCAGAAGGGGACCAGCCCCAGCGCGATCGCCACCAGCGGCCGCCGCAACCCGCGCCAGATCTCTTTCACGTCGCCCGTCCCGGTTGATCCGCCCGGGGCTTAGCCCCCGGGCGGCGGCTCGCAAAATCGCAAAGAGTTGCCGAAGGGGTCGCCGACCGTGACCATGCGGCCCCAGGGCAGGCTTTCCAGCCCTGGCCGGGCGTTGCGGTACTGCTTCGCCGTCAGCTCGGCATGGAAGGCGTCGATGCCGGCCATGCGGATGAAGACGGTGGCGCCGGGGCAGGCATCGCCATGATGCTCGGTCAGGTGCAGCAGCAGGGCGCCGCGGCTGATCTGCACATAGAGCGGCAGGTCCGGGGCGAAGCGATGCTCCCAGTCCAGGGTGAAGCCGAGGAAGTCCAGGTAGAATTCCCGCGCCTTGGCTTCGTCGAAGCTGCGCAGGACCGGGATGGTGGCGAGGAAGGCGGGATCGGTGGTCATGCCCGCATTCTCGCCAGGCCAGCGCCGAGGAAAAGGGCTTTCTGCCGTGGCGGGCGGCGAAAGCAGGGCGGTTCTGCGCTTTGGCGGTCCCGCATGGCCTTGGCGCGGCGGGCAAGCCTCTCTAGGCTGCGCCACCGCCGAAGTTTCCGGAGAATGTCTGAGCCATGCCTGCCCTTGCTGGTCGCCTGAAGGATATCGCCGTTTCCGCTTCCGTCGTCATGGGCACCCGTGCCCGTGAGCTGGCGGCCGAGGGCAAGAAGGTCATCAGCCTCGCCGCTGGCGAGCCGGATTTCGCGACCCCCGCCCATGCCATCGAGGCGGCGCACAAGGCGGCGCTGGCCGGCGACACCAAGTACCCGCCGACCGACGGCACCCGCGCCCTGAAGCAGGCCATCCAGAAGAAGTTCAAGCGCGACAACAACCTGGACTACGCGCTGGACGAGATCCTGGTCGCCAATGGCGGCAAGCAGATCATCATGGACGCGCTGCTGGCCACCTGCGACGCCGGCGACGAGGTGCTGATCCCCGCCCCCTACTGGGTCAGCTATGCCGACATGGCCAAGCTGGCGACGGCGACGCCGACCTTCGTCAACTGCCCGCAGAACAACGGCTTCAAGCTGCGGCCTGAGGACCTGGAAGCGGCGATCACGCCGAAGACCAAGTGGCTGCTGCTGAACTTCCCGTCCAACCCGACCGGCGCCACCTGCTCGCGCGCCGAGATGCGGGCCATCGCCGACGTCATGCTGAAGCATCCCGACGTCTGGATCCTGACCGACGACATGTATGAGCACCTCGTCTATGACGGCGGCTTCTGCACCATCGCCGAGATCGAGCCGGCGCTGAAGGACCGGGTGCTGACCGTCAACGGCGCGTCGAAGTCCTATGCCATGACCGGCTGGCGCGTCGGCTTCGCCGGCGGGCCGAAGCCGCTGATCAAGGCGATGGCCAATATGCAGGGCCAGCTGACCAGCGGCATCAGCACGATCAGCCAGGCGGCGACGGTCGCGGCGCTGGAAGGCCCGCAGGACCTGCTGGCCGAGCGCGCCGGCATCTATCGCGAGCGGCGCGACCTGGTGGTCGACATGCTGGCCGAGGCGCCGGGCCTGTCCTGCCACAAGCCGGAGGGCGCCTTCTACGTCTATCCGAACATCGCCGGCTGCATCGGCAAGACCAGCCCGGGCGGCCGCAAGATCGAGACCGACACCGACTTCGCGCTCGCCCTGCTGGAGGAGAAGCTGGTCGCCACCGTGCAGGGCACGGCCTATGGCATGAGCCCCTATATCCGCATCTCCTACGCGACGGACACCGAGAGCCTGCGCGAGGCCTGCACGCGGATCCAGGAGTTTTGCCGGGCGCTTTCGTGAACGACGGCGTCACCATCATGGCACCCCCCTCGTCACGGCCGGCGGCACGGATCCGCCCCGGCCGGGACGAGGATGCGGCTGACTATATCCGGCTGATCGGCGATGCCTGGGGCGAGTATCCCAACTGCATCCTGGACGTCGACGGCGAGGTGCCGGAGCTGCGCGCGCTGGCCAGCCATTTCGGCGCCGCCGGCGGCGCGGTCTGGGTCGCCGAGCGCGGCGGGCGGGTGACGGGGATGGTGGCGACGCGGCCGCTCGGCTCCGACAATGCCTGGGAAATCTGCAAGATGTATGTCGAGCAGGCGGAGCGGGGCAGCGGCCTGGCGCATGTCCTGCTGGGCGGCGCCGAGATCTATGCGCAGCAGCAGGGCGCGCAGCGCATCGTGCTGTGGACCGACACGCGCTTCGACGCGGCGCATCGCTTCTACGAGAAGCGCGGCTATGTGCGGGCCGGGTCGATCCGCATCCTGGACGACATCTCGCATTCGCTGGAATTCCGCTACGCCAAGCCGGCGCACGGGCTGGTGATCGAGGCGCTGGACGCCGCCGCCGCCGCCAGCGCCGAGCGCAACCTGGCCGATATCCTGGCGGCCTGCGTGGCCGACGGCGCCAGCGTGGCCTACCAGGCGCCGCTGTCGCCAGAGACGGCGCGCGGCTTCTGGCGCAAGATCTCGGGCGATGTGGCCATGGGCAACCGGCTGCTGCTGGTGGCGTGGCTGGACGGGCGGATGGCGGGGACGGCGCAGCTGCATTTGGCCATGGCCGAGAACCAGCCGCATCGCGCGGTGGTGGAGATGCTGCTGGTGCATCCGGAATTCCGCCGGCGCGGCGTCGGCCGGGCGCTGATGCGGCGGGCGGAGCAGGCGGCGCGCGGCATCGGCCGGTCGCTGCTGACGCTGGACACCCGGGCCGGCGACGCGGCCGAGCGGCTGTATCGCAGCCAGGGCTGGGTCGAGGCCGGGCGCATCCCCGCCTTCGCCCGCAATGCCGACGGCACCTTCGGCGACCAGCTGTTCTTCTATCGGTCGCTATGACCACGCCGGCCTTCTGCCGGATGATGGCGACCTATAACAGCGAGATGAACCGGCGCTTCTATGCCGCCGCGGCCGGGCTGACCGAGGCGCAGCGGCGCGAGGATCGTGGCGCCTTCTTCGGGTCGCTGCAGGGCACGCTATGCCATGTGCTGTGGGCCGACACGATCTGGCTGCACCGTTTCACCGGCAGTCCGCCGCCGCCGGTCTCGATCGATCGCAGCGCCAGCATGATCGAGGATTTCGCCGCGTTGCGGGCGGAGCGGGCGCGGATGGACGGGGTGATCGAGGCCTGGGCCGGCTCGGTCAGCGCCGCTGTGCTGGATGGCGAGCTGGCTTACTACAGCGGCGCGATGGGCCGCGAGGTGCGGCGTCCGATGGCTTTGCTGGCGGTGCATCTGTTCAACCACCAGACGCATCACCGAGGCCAGGCGCATGCGTTGCTGACCAGCTTCGGCGCCGCCACAGGCGACACCGACCTCCCCGCCATTTTTGTTTAAACAGACAGAAAAAAGAAGGGGTCCAGGGGAATTCCTTCCCCTGGCCTTTTAACTTGTGAAGAATTCTCCCGCCGCCCGAAGAACTTCGTCAGGCGCTTCCTCCGCCAGATAGTGCCCCGACGCCACGGCATGCCCGTCGACGCTGTCGGAGGCGTATTGGCGCCACAGCTCGACCGGCTGGTACCATTGCCCGATCTTGCCCTTGGCGCCCCAGAGGACCAGCAGCGGGCAGGCGATCTTCTGGCCGTCCTGCCGGCTGGCGCGGTCGTGCTCCAGGTCGATGGAGGTGGCCGCCCGGTAGTCCTCGCAGATGCTGGCGACGGTGCCGGGGCTGCGCAGCGCCGCCAGGTAGTCGGCGCGGGCTACGGGATGGAAGAAGCTGCGGTCCTTGGGCTCGCGCCCGGTGTGCAGGTCGAACCAGTCCTCGACGTCGCGCAGGATCATGCGCTCGGGCAGGTCATGCGGCTGGGCCAGCCAGAACCAGTGGTAGTAGCCGAGGGCGAAGGCCATGTCGGTGCGCTCGAAATGCTCGAGCGTGGGCACGATGTCGAGCAGGGCCAGGCGCTGCACCGCCTGGGGCGCGTCGAGGGCCAGGCGGTGGGCGACGCGGGCGCCGCGGTCATGCGCGAGCACCTGGAAACGCTCATGCCCGAGGCCCTGCATCAGCCCGAGAAGCTGGCGCGCCATCGCCCGTTTCGAATGCGCGGCGTGGTCGGCCGAGGGCGGCGGGCTCTGGGTCAGGCCATAGCCGCGGATATCGGGGCAGATGACGGTGAAGCGCTGCGCCAGGACCGGCGCCACCTTGTGCCACATGGCATGGGTCTGCGGATTGCCGTGCAGCAGCAGCAGCGGCGGGCCGGCGCCGCCGCGGCGGAGACGGACCGTCTCGCCCTCCACCTGCCGTTCCTCGAGGGTGAAGTCAGGGAAGAACATGGCCGCCTCCTTGGTCTGCGTCAGAATTCCAGGCCGAGAACGGTCCAGACGCCGAGCAGGATGCCGAGCAGCGACAACAGCATCGACAGGCCGGGCCAGACGGCCTTGGGCCCGCGGGCGGCGAGCAGCACGTTGAAGGCGAGCGACAGGCCGAAGCCGAAGGCCACGGTCAGCAGCGGCCGCTGATAGGCGCCCCAGAGCAGCAGGCCGATCCACAGGTAGAAGGCGAGCCGGGACAGCAGCCGCCAGGCGAGGTCGGCCGCGTCGGAGGCGGGGCGCAGCTCGGGGACATTGGCGCGCGTGTTGATGAAGGCGCCCCCCGACAGCAGCATCAGAGCGGGAAGGAAGGTGTCCATGGCTCGGCGGTAGCCCGCGGCCGCGGGATTGCCAAGACCGAAAACGCAACGTTCTGGCTGGCGCGGCCTAGTTGTCGGTGCAGCAGGGCTCGGTGGGGCCGGCGCAGCGGCCGCCGCGCAGCAGCAGCGGGCAATAGGGGCATTCCTGGCGGTCGGGCAGGCGGTAGAGCAGGCAGCAGGTCTTGCGCCAGCGCTGCGGGCCGGCGGGGCCGTCGAGAGTGTGCATCGGGTCGTGCAGCGGATTGGCGCTGCCATCGGGCAGGTGGGTGGCCTCGACCACGACCCTGTCTCTTATACAAAACTCCGAGCCCACGAGTCGAACTCCTATCTCGTATGCCGTCTTCTGCTTGAAAGAAAAAAGA
>NZ_CACSJM010000119.1 GCF_902706185.1 Roseomonas sp. 18066
CTGCCCGCCGCCCTGCCCGCCCCTTATGACCGCGCCGCCGCCGCCCGGCTGGTCGAGGCCTTCGCCCAGCGCGGCAGCGGCGAACGCGCCTATGCCGAAAGCCCGGCCGGCATCGCGCTGTTGGGCGCGCTGGGCGGCCACAGCCCGTACCTGGCCGATCTCGCCGAGCGCGAGAGCGCCACGCTGCTGCGCTTTGCCGAACGCGGCGCGGAGGAAGCCTTCGCCCTGGCCCTCGACCCCCTGGGCCGCGCCGATCCGGATGCGCCGCGGACGGCGGTGGCCGCCCTGCTGCGCCAGGCCAAGCGCCAGGCGGCGCTGCTGATCGCTGCTGCCGACCTGTCCGGGCAATGGCAGCTCGACCGGGTCACCGGCGCGCTGTCGAGCCTGGCCGAGGCCGCCATCGACTATGCCTGCGCGCATCTGCTGCGCGAGGCGGCGGCGCGCGGCGAGCTGCGGCTGCCACGCGGCGGCGTCCGCGACCCGCGCGGCGTGGCGCGCGGATCCGGCCTGGTGGTGCTGGGGATGGGCAAGCTCGGCGGGGGCGAGCTGAATTATTCCTCGGATATCGACCTCATGGTGCTCTTCGACCCGCTGGCCGCCGCCATCGAGGCGGAACGCGCGGGCAGCATCTATGTCCGGATCGCGCGCGACCTGGTCAAGCTCATGGAGGAGCGCACCGCCGGCGGCTATGTCTTCCGCACCGACCTGCGGCTGCGCCCCGACCCGGCGGCGACCCCGCTGGCGGTCGGCATCCCGACCGCCATCTCCTACTACGAATCGATGGGGCAGAACTGGGAGCGGGCGGCGATGATCAAGGCGCGGCCGGTCGGCGGCGACCGCGCGCTGGGCGACAGCTTCCTGACCGAGATCCGCCCCTTCGTCTGGCGCCGGCACCTCGACTTCGCGATGATCGCCGATATCCACGCCATCAAGCGGCAGATCCATGCGGCGCATGGCGGGCGCGGCGCGCATGCCCAGGTGCAGGTCGCCGGGCATGACGTGAAGCTGGGTCGTGGCGGCATCCGCGAGATCGAGTTCACCACCCAGGTGCTGCAGCTGATCTGGGCCGGGCGCGACCCAGGGCTGCGCGACCCGACGACCCTGGGCGCCCTGGCGGCGCTGGCCGGGGCCGGCCGCATCGACCGCCGGGCGGCGGCGGATCTCGCCGATGCCTATGTCTTCCTGCGCGATGTCGAGCACCGGCTGCAGATGGTGGCCGACCGCCAGACCCAGCGCCTGCCGGAGGATGAGGAAGGCCTGGCCCGCATCGCCAGCTTCATGGGCTTCGCCGGCACCGCGGAATTCGCCGCCCGGCTTACCGGCCACCTGAACCGGGTGGAGCAGCATTACGCGCAGATGTTCGAGCGCGAGCCGGCGCTCGGCCTGCCCGCCGGCGACGAGGCCGCCAGCCTGTCGCTGCGCTTCTCCGGCACCCGCGACGATCCGGAGACCCTGGAGGTGCTGGGCCAGATGGGCTTCGCCAGCCCGACCAGCATCGCCGCCATGCTGCGCGGCTGGCTGCATGGCCGGCCGCGTGCCACCCGCAGCGAGCGGGCCCGCGAATTGCTGACCCTGCTGATGCCGGCGCTGCTGGCCGCCTTCACCCGGCAGCGGGAGCCGGATGCGGCGCTGGCGCGCTTCGATGCGGTGCTGACCCAGATGCCGGCCGGCGTGCATATGTTCTCCCTGTTCCAGCGCAACCCGGCGCTGCTGCAGCGCGTCGCCGGCATTCTGGGCGCAGCGCCCGCCCTCGCCAACCATCTCGCGCTCAACCCCGCCTCGCTCGAAGGGTTGCTGGCCGGCAGCGGCCCGGGTGGCGCCGCCGCGGTGCTGCCGGCGCTGCTGAAGGAGGCGCGGCATTTCGAGGAGGCGCTGGACGGCGCCCGCCGCCTGGTGACGGAAGGCAAGTTCGAGATCGATGCCGCCGGGCTCGAGGCCGCGATCGACGCCGATGCCGCCGGCGCCGCCCGCAGCGCCCTGGCGGACGCCGCCATCGCCGCCCTGCTGCCCCATGTCGCCAGTGAATTCACCGCCCGCTTCGGCAAGGTCAAGGGCGGGTCGCTGGCGGTGGTGGCGCTGGGCAAGCTGGGCGGGCAGGAGATGCTGCCGGGCTCCGACCTCGACCTGGTGCTGATCTACGACCATCCAGAGGCGGTGTCGGAAAGCGCCGGCGGGCCGCGCAGCCTGCCGGTCAGCACCTATTACGGCCGGCTGGCGCAGCAGATGGTCGCCGCCATCACCGCGCCCGGCGCCGAGGGCAAGCTCTACGAGGTCGACATGCGGCTGCGGCCGACCGGCAACAAGGGCCCGGTCGCGACCTCGCTCTCCTCCTTCCTGCGCTACCATGCCGAGGATGCCTGGACCTGGGAGCGCATGGCGCTGACCCGCGCGCGCTGCGTCGCAGGCCCCCCAGGGCTGCGCCGCCGCATCGGCAGCGCCGTGCGCAACGCCATCATCAGCCATGCCGGGGAGGCCGCCATCGCCGATGCGGTGGCCATGCGCGCCCGCATGCTGCGCGAGCTGCCGGCCGACGGGCCCTGGGACATCAAGGCCATGCCCGGCGGCATGATCGAGGTGGAGTTCATCGCCCAGGCGCTGCAGCTGGCCCATGCCAAGCGCCACCCGACCATCCTGGCGCCGACCACCCGGCTGGCGCTGGGCAAGCTCGGCCGCGCCGGGCTGCTGCCGCCCGAGGAGGCGGAGCTGCTGATCGGCGCCGACCGGCTGTGGCGGACCATGCTGGGCCTGCTGCGGCTGACGCTCGGCCCCTGGAAGCAGGAGGCGCTGCCGGCGGCCACCGCCGCGGCGATGCTGCGGGCGACCGCGCCTTTGCTGGGCCAGGCGGCGGTTGACGTGGCGGCGTTGCGCCAGCAGATGCGAGAGCAGGCCGGCCAGGTGCGCGCCATCTTCGAGCGCCGCCTGGGCCCGCTGACCGGAGGAGCAGCATGAGCAGCATTGCCGAGGGCGCCGCGGCGCCGGATTTCGACCTGCCGGCCAGCGGTGGCCGCCGCGTCTCGCTGGCGGCGCTGAAGGGCGCGCCCTTCGTGCTGTATTTCTACCCCAAGGCCGACACCCCCGGCTGCACCACGGAGGCCTGCGACTTCCAGGAAGCGTTGCCGGCTCTCGGCGCGACGGGGGTGCAGGTGATCGGCGTCTCGCCCGACCCGATGGGCCCAATCGAGAAATTCGCCAAGAAGCACGACCTGACCTTCCCGCTGGCCTCGGATGCCGAGAAGCAGGTGGCCGAGGCCTATGGCACCTGGGTCGAGAAATCGATGTACGGGAAGACCTACATGGGCATGGAGCGGGCGACCTTCCTGGTCGACGCCGAGGGCAAGGTCGCGCGGATCTGGCGCAAGGTGAAGGTGCCGGGCCATGCCAAGGCGGTGAAGGAGGCGGTGGCCGCGCTGGGCTGACGACACGGCTCTGAGGCGTCGGGCGGCCGCCCTCGCCTCAGAGCAGCTTCAGCGCCGCGAAGCCGGCGACGATGGCGAGGGCGACCAGGGTGGTGATCAGCGTCAGACGCTTTTCCACGAAGGCGCGCACCGGGGTGCCGTAGCGCCGCAGCAGCGCCGCCAGCAGGAAGAAACGCAGGCCCCGGGTGACGATGCTGGCGACCAGGAAGATCCAGGGGTCGAAGGCGGCGGCGCCGGCGGCGATGGTGACGATCTTGTAGGGGATCGGCGTCAGCCCCTTGATCAGGATCACCGCCGCGCCCCAGCGGTCGAACCAGGCGCGGAAGGTCTCCAGCGCCTGGGCATGGCCATAGGCGACGAGGATCGGCTGCGCCACCGCCTCGAACAGGAAATAGCCGATGCCGTAGCCGAGCAGCCCGCCGAGCACCGAGGCGATGGTGCAGATGGCGGCGTAGCGGAAGGCGCGGTCCGGCCGCGCCAGGCACATCGGCAGCAGCATGGCGTCGGGCGGGATGGGGAAGACGCTGCTCTCCGCGAAGGAGACGGCGGCCAGCCAGCGCTCGGCATGGCGATGCGCGGCGAGTCGGAGGACGCGGTCATACAGGGCGCGGAGCATTCGCCCCCTTCCCATGCTTTCGGCGAGGGGACAATGCCCCCGGGCATGCGCGCGGCGGGCTTGCCTCGGCGACGGCGGCTCCGCATTCTCCTCCCCCGCGCGGCATGCCGGCGCGGCTGGAGGAAATCCGCAATGTCCGCCCCGCCCCCCTCGCCCGCCGCCGATACCGGCCGGCGCGTCTCGCCCATGATGATCCTAGTGATCGGCGCCGTGCTGACGGCGGCGCTGGCCATGGGGCTGCGGCAGTCCTTCGGCCTGTTCCTGGCGCCGATGACCGCGGCCAATGGCTGGAGCGCCAGCGGCTTCGCCCTGGCCATCGCGCTGCAGGTGCTGGTCAACGGCATCTCGCAGCCGATCTGCGGACAGATCGCCGACCGGCTGGGCGGGCGCGTCGTCATCATGGGCGGCGCCGGGCTCTATGCCCTGGGCACGTTGGGCATGGCCCTGTCGGACGGGCTGCCGCAATTCACCTTCTTCGCAGGCCTCGTCATGGGCGTCGCCGTCTCGGCGGCCGGCATGCCGGTGATCATGGCCAGCATGACCCGGCTGCTGCCGGAGAGCCAGCGCGGGCGGGCAACCGGGCTGGGCACCGCCGGCTCCTCCTTCGGGCAGTTCCTCGTCGTGCCGCTGGCCGGGCTCGGCATTGCCGGCTTCGGCTGGCAGAGCGCGCTGCTCCTGATGGCCGGCGCCGCGCTGCTGATGATCCCGCTGGCCCTGCCGCTGCAGGACCGGCCGGCGCCGCCGGTGCTGCGGCATGGCCAGGCGGCCGAGGAAAGCGCCGGGGCGGCGGTGAAGCGGGCGCTGCGCAGCAGCTCCTTCTGGTGCCTGTTCTTCGGCTTCTTCGTCTGCGGGCTGCATGTCAGCTTCCTGTCGGTGCACCTGCCCGGCTTCGTCGCCAGCTGCCACCTGCCGAGCTTCGTCGGCGCCGGCGCCATCAGCCTGATCGGGCTGTTCAACGTGGTCGGCTCGCTGGCCTCGGGGGAGCTGACGCAGAAATGGCGGCGGCGGGAGCTGCTGGTGCTGATCTATGCCGGCCGCGCGGTGCTGATGGCGGTGTTCTTCGTCGCGCCGAAGACGACGGCGACGGTGCTGGCCTTCTCGGCGGTGATGGGGGTGCTGTGGCTGTCGACGGTGCCGCCGACGGTCGCGCTCTGCGCCCGCAACTTCGGCACGCGCTGGCTGGCGACCATCTTCGGCATGGTCTTCCTCGGCCACCAGGTCGGCGGTTTCACCGGCGCCTACCTCGGCGGGCTGATCTTCGACCGCACCGGCAGCTACGACCTGATGTGGATGATCGGCATCCTGGCGGCGGTCTTCGCGGCGCTGATCCACCTGCCGATCCGCGATCCGCGGCCGGTGCCGGCGGCGGCCTGACAGTCCCCAGGCGGGCCGTTCCGATCCCGGGACGGCTTGCCGACCAGGGCCGCGCCGCCCATGCTGACTTCCGTCAGGGAGGACAGATCATGCTCATCGACCACCGCACCTACATTTGCCGTCCGGGCACGCTGAAGAAGCACCTCGCGATCTACGAGGCCTATGGCAAGGCGCCGCAGACCAAGCATCTGGGCCAGCCGGTCGCCTTCCTGACCACGGAAAGCGGCAATGTGAACACCTATGTCCATATCTGGGCCTATGCCGACGCCGCCGACCGCGCGACCAAGCGCGCCGCCATGCAGGCCGACCCGGACTGGATCGCCTATCTCGAGAAGAGCGCCGAGGCCGGCTACCTGGAGTTCCAGGAGAATCGGCTGATGCTGCCGGTGGGCTTCATGCCGCCCCCTGTTCGCGCCGGCGGGTAAGCCCCGCCGCGCTTCAGGGAGAAAACAAAAAGATGTCCAGGATCGCGAAGGCCGGGCGCTGCCTGGCCATGATGGCGGCGGCGCTCGGCATGGCCGGCGCCGCGGCCGCGCAGGATGCCTATCCGAGCCGCACCATCCAGATGATCGTGCCCTATCCGCCGGGCGGCAACACCGACCTGATGGGGCGGGCGCTGCAGACGGAGCTGTCCAAGGCGCTGTCGCAGACGGTGGTGATCGTCAATCGCGGCGGCGCGGCGGGGGCGATCGGCGATGCCGAGCTCGCCCGCGCCCGGCCGGATGGCTACACGATCGCGCTGTCCCCGAACAATCCGCTGACGGCGCAGCCGCATCTGCAGCAGCTGACCTATGGCGTCGACAGCTTCCGCTACATCTGCCTGGTCTATGACAATCCGCAGGTGCTGGTGGGCGGCCGCAACGCGCCGTTCCAGGACATGGCGGGGATGCTGAAGACCGCGCGCAGCGGGCAGGAGGCGCTGGTCTTCGGCACCCCGGGCCAGGGCAGCACGCAGCATATCCTGCTGGCAGCGCTGTTGCGGCTGGCGAAGACCGACGGGCTGCATGTGCCCTTCACCGGCGCCGGGCCGATGAGCCAGGCGGCGATGGGCGGGCAGATCATGGCCTTCGTCGAGAGCCCGTCGATCCCGGCCGCCACCGGCCTGCCGGTGCTGGCGGTGTTCGGCGCCAGCCGGCTGCCCAACCTGCCGCAGGTGCCGACGACGCAGGAGCTGGGCTTGCCGGTGCTGGGCAGTTCGGCGGGCGGGCTGATCGCGCCGGCGGGCCTGCCCGAGGCGGCGGCCAAGGTGCTGGAGCAGGCCTGCGAGGTGGCGGTGAAAAGCGAGGGCTTCCGCGTCGCCGCGGAGCGCCTGAATAGCGTGCCGGCTTTTCTGAGCGGCCGTGCCTTCCAGGAGCGTTTCCAGGCCGAGAGCCGGGAGAACCAGCGGCTATTGCAGGAGCTCGGCCTCGGCCGCCAATAGTCAGAAAGAAGATGGGGGTCCGGGGGAATTCCTTCCCCCGGCCTTGCTTTGCTTACTCAGGATCCCCGGTATCCGCGACCAGCCCAACCGCCTCGATCCCCGCGACCGCACAGGCTTCGTCCTTGTCCGAGGCGTCACCGGAGATGCCGACAGCCCCCAGCACGGTCCCCTGCGCATCCCGCACGAGAACACCGCCAGGCACCGGCACCGCACGCCCCCCACAGAGATCAGAGAAAGCGTTCATGAAGCCCGGCATCTTGGCCGCGCGGCGGGCGAGCTCGCGCCCGCCGAAGCCCAGGGCCATGGCGCCGAAGGCCTTGCCGGTCGCGATCTCGGGGCGCAGCAGGCTGGCGCCGTCCTCGCGCAGCAGCAGCTTCGGCTGCGCCGCCTGGTCGAGCACCACGACGGTCAGCGGCGCCAGGCCGAGCTCGCGGCCCTTGGCCAGGGCGACCTCGCCGATGCGGGAGGCGAGGGCGAGGCTGATCCCGGGGGCGAAGCCGATCGGCGGATTGGGCATTCTTGCTTCCTTGTCGTTTCAGGCTGGATCGTGTGTCAGGCGGGGTTGAGGGCGCGCCAGATGACCTCGGGCGTCGCCGGCATGTTGATATGGGTGACGCCGCGGGCCGAGAGCGCATCGACCACGGCGTTCATCACCGCGGGCAGCGAGCCGGCGCAGCCCGCCTCGCCGCAGCCCTTGGCGCCGAGCGGGTTGGTCTTGGCCGGCACGGCATGGCTGGCGAAGTGGAAGCTCGGCACGTCGGAGGCGCGCGGCAGGGCGTAGTCGGAATAGGAGCCAGAGAGGAGCTGGCCGTCCTCGCTGTAGGAGACACGCTCCATCAGCGCCTGGCCGATGCCCTGGACGATGCCGCCATGCGCCTGGCCTTCCACCATCAGCGGGTTCACGATGACGCCGAAGTCGTTGACCGTGACATACCGGTCGAAATGCACGGTGCCGGTTTCCGGGTCGATCTCGACCTCGGTGATGTGGCAGCCATTGGGGAAGGCCATCGGCGCTTCCTGGAAGATGTGCTGCACATCCAGGCTGACGGGCACGCCTTCGGGCAGGCCGGTGGCCTGGCGCAGGCGGGCGGCGAGCTCCATCAGCCCGACGCCGCGGTCGGTGCCGGCGATGAGGAAGCGGGCGCCGCCCTCGGCATGCGGCTCGAAATCAAGGTCGGCCTCGGCGGCCTCCAGCAGATGGGCGGCGGCGGCGCGGGCCTTCTCCACCACCTTGGCCGAGGCCTCGATGATGGCGGCGCCAGAGGCCATCAGCGACTTGGAGCCACCGGTGCCGCCGCCGGTGATCAGCTGGTCGGAATCGCCCTGCAGCAGGCGGATGCGGTCGAAGGGCACGCCCAGCGTCTGGTGCAGCACCTGGGCGAAGGGCGTCCAATGGCCCTGGCCGTAGTCCAGCGTGCCCGTGATGATGGTGACGGCGCCATCGGCCTCGAAGCGGATGCCGCCCATCTCCTTGGCCGGGGGGGCGGTGCATTCGAGGAAATTGCCGACGCCACGGCCGCGCAGCAGGCCGCGCTCGGCGCTGGCGGCCTTGCGCGCGGCATAGCCGTTCCAATCCGCCTCCTGCATGGCGCGCTCGAGCAGGGAGGAGAATTCGCCGCTGTCGTAGCTGGTGCCGGAGGCGGCGGCATAGGGCAGCTGATCGGGGCGGATGTGGTTGCGGCGTCGGAGCGCGATGGGGTCGATGCCCATCTCGGCGGCGGCCGTCTCGATCAGCCGCTCCATGAAGTAGTTGCCCTCGGGGCGGCCGGCACCGCGATAGGCGGCGATCGGCGTGGTGTTGGTCACCAGGCAGCGGGTGGCGACCTCGATGAGCGGCGTGGTGTAGTTGCTCTGCACGTTGCGCACGAAGTTCATCGTGCCCATCAGCGGCCCGACATTGGCGAGGTAGCCGCCCATGTTGGCGAAGCTGGTCAGGCGGACGGCGAGGAAGCGACCCTCGGCATCGAGGGCCAGCGCCCCCTCCACCTCATGGTCGCGGCCATGCATGTCGGAGAGGAAGCTGCCGGTCCGCTCATCGGTCCACTTGACCGGCCGGCCAAGCGCCTTGGCCGCGTGCAGCAGGCAGATATATTCCGGATAGACCGAGGCCTTCATGCCGAAGCTGCCGCCAACATGGCCGGTCAGCACATGCACCTTCTCGACCGGCACCTTCAGCAGGTCGTTGGCCAGCGAGGCGCGCAGACCGAAGACGCCCTGGCAGCCGACATTCAGCGTGTAGCGGCCGCTTTCCGCATCGTATTCGCCGATGGCGCTGCGCGGCTCCATGGCGCAGACCACGACGCGGTTGTTGCGCAACGACAGGCGGGCGACATGGGCGGCGCCGGCGAAGGCCGCTTCTACCTTGGCCGCGTCGCCGAAATGGAAGTCCAGCACCTGGTTGCCCGGCAGGTGGTCGTAGAGCTGCGGCGCATCGGCGGCGGCGGCGGCCGAGGCCTCGGTCACCGCCGGCAGCGGGTCGATGTCGGGGAAGATGGCCTCGGCGCCGTCGCGGGCGGCATCGCGCGTCTCGGCGACGACGAAGGCGATCGGGTCGCCAACGAAGCGCACCTTGTCGAGGGCCAGCACCGGCCGCTCGATATTGGCCAGGCCCTGCAGCGGCAGGGTGCAGCGGAAGGTGCCGTAGCCGGCCTCCGCCAAGTCCTGGCCGGTATAGGCGGCGACGACGCCCGGCACCTCCAGCGCGGCGCTGGTGTCGATGCCGTTCAGCACGCCATGCGCGTAAGGGCTGCGGACGATGACGCACCAGAGCTGGCCGGGCATCTGCAGGTCGTCGGTGTAGCGCCCCTGCCCCTGCAGCAGGATCGGATCCTCGTTGCGGGGAACCGGCTGGCCGATGCCGAATTTCAGGCGGGTGGGGTCGATCGACAGGGAATCGGGCATGGCAGGACACTCCGGGGCGGCGGAAAGCGTGTCCGCCAGCCTAGAAGCATCCGCAGCATGTGGCGACCCCCGCGGGGGTCCTGCGCGCGCGCCACCGCCCGGCAGCAGGGTTTCGGCGGCGCCCGATACCACATCGTTTCTTCCAAAAAACGGAAAACGGCCCGCCGTCGAAACGAGGGGCCGCTTTGCCGATCCGGTCCTGCCGGACCCCCGCCATCGCGGGTTGTATATCACTCGCCACCACCACCGGGCGGTGGCGGGTCGTCAGCCGGCGCGGCGCGCCGCGCTCTCGGTGTTCGCCGGGACGGAAGGGGCAACGGTGCGGACGGTGTTGTCGGCCTCAACCATGATCGAGCGGATCTCGCGCAGGAAGGTCGCGCCCTTGACGGTGCGCTGCACCAGCACGCTGCGGCGATCCTGAGGATCGGTCTTGCGGCGGGCGAGATCGAGCTCACCAAGGCGGTCCAGGGCGCGGGTGATCGCCGGCTTCGACACATTCAGCGCGGCGGCCAGGCCGCGCACGGTGTGCGGACCCTCGCTCATGTAGACGGTCAGAAACACGCCCAGCTGGCGGGCCGACAGGTCGTGCCCATCGCGCCGCACCAAAGCGACCACTGTGTCCCGCAGGATGCCAATCAGTTGATCGGGAGCGTTATGAACGGGCATTTGGGGTGCATTCCCTTAGCAGAACGGGTCCGGCAGCACTCGAGGGCCGCCGGAAAGGTGAAGAAGAAGGCCGGCTACAACGCCAGCGAGCAGCATGCCGTCTTATTTGGTATGACGCGGTGCAGGTTTCGATACGACCGCGGGACCTTTCTCACTAGAGAGCAGTTTCTCTAGGCCGGCATGCAATGCCCGCATCGCTTGTGCTTCGCCGCCTTCTGGCCGGCCAGGACGCGCGGAGTCATTCCATGCATACAGATCAAGGTGACCCCATCGAATATGCTCCGGAACAAATTTCCGCAAAAACAACGCAGCAACGACCGCACCGGCCATTGGACGTGAGGCGACGTTGTTAATATCCGCGACCGAACTGTCGAGCCACGAAGCGTAACCGTCATGCAACGGCATCCGCCACAGAGGGTCCGCGACCTGCAGTCCTGCCGCGAGCAGGGTTTCGGCCAGCCGGTCGTCATTGGCGAAAAGCGCTGGAAGATCAGGGCCCAAAGCCTGACGAGCCGTCCCCGTCAGGGTGGCGGCGTCGATCAACCAGGCGGGCTCCTGCTCGCTGGCATATCGTAACAGATCAGCCAGGACCAGTCGGCCTTCGGCATCGGTATTGCCGATCTCGACCGTGATACCTGCCCGGGTGCGAATAACGTCGGAAGGATGGAAGGCGCGGTCAGAAATGGCGTTCTCGACGCAACCCACGGCCAGCAGCAACCGCATCGGCAGGCCCTGGGTCATGATCAGCTCCGCCAGGCCGATCAACGTGGCGGCGCCGCCCATGTCCTTCTTCATGCGCCGCATGCCTTCGGCGCTTTTCAGGTCCAGGCCGCCGGTATCGAAGACCACGCCCTTGCCGCAGAGCGCGACCAATGGGTCGCCCACCCGGCCCCAGCGCAGCAACGCGACGCGCGGCGGGCGATAGCTGCCCTGGCCGACGGCAGCGATGGCGGGAAAGCCATCGGCCAGCGCCGCGCCCTCGATGATCTCGACCTCGGCGCCATGGGCGCGGCCCAGGCCAGCGACAGCCTCGGCCAGTTCCTCCGGCCCCAGATCGGCGGCCGGGGTGTTGATCAGGTCGCGCACCCGCCAGATGGCGCGTGCGGTGGCAAGGGCCGCCTGCGACTCGCCCTTTAGTTGCAGACGCGCCGGCCGGCGCGCCGACTTGCGGTAGCGGCTGAAGCGGTAGGCACCCAGGCACCAGCCCAGCGCGACCGCTGCCTGCAGCCCGGCATCCTGCAGATGCCAGAGGCTGTCCTCCGGCAGGCCGAAAGCCAGCCCGCCATAGGGCCAGGGGGATTCATCAGCCTCCGTCCCAGCGCCGAGACCGAGCACCGCCCCCGCCAGCCCGCCATCTCCCGGCAGCAGGCGCAGCTCCCCGGCCTTGGCCGCGAAGCCGCTGGCGGTCAGGAAGGCGGACTGGTCCGGAGGGCGTCGCTGCAGGAAGCCAGGCAGTTCCGCGGCCGCCACGCAGTGGAGCGGCAGGGAGGCGGCGTCAGGATCGGTCTCGACAGGCAGCATCAAGCGGCTTTCATCAGGCCAGAGAAGCGGTTGACCGGTTTTGGATTTGCCTCCCGCAGCCTAGCAACGCCGCTGCGAAGATTTAGCTTCGCAGGATCGCCTCAACAATTTGTTGCACTTCCAGGGCTTCGCGCAATGTCGCGAGGCCGGCAGCGGTGTCGCCGCCCGTCAGCGCCGCCAGCTTCTGCATCTGGCCTTGCAGGACCATGGGACGCATGGCCTCGTTCGGCAAGGCATCGGGGGCCGGGCGCCAGGCACCGTCCGCCTCCAGCCGCTCGGCGAAGGACCAGTTGCGCAAGCGGATGCTGCCGGCCTCGCCGTCCAGCACCCAGCTGTTGGCCTCGTCCTCGGCGATGCGGCCGACGCTGCCCGCGAGGGTCACCGGCACGCCGCCGGCGCGCAGCTCCGCCGTGATGCCGATCTCGGCCAGGTCGCCGTCAGGATAGGTGACGGAGGCCGAGATCAGCGCCAGCGGCCCGAGTTGGCGGCGGGTCAGGAAGAGGAAGTGGGAGACCACCTCGCGGGTGAAGCCGCCCTCGGCGCGGCGGGCCAGCCAACCGGCGGCGCCATGCTGCCAGCCGCGCGGCCAGCGGCCGAAATCGGTGCGAATCGCCAGGGATCTCGGGGCGCCGACCGCGCCCGCCGTGCGCCAGGCGTTCAGCTGGGCCACCGCCGGCGAGGAGGCCATCGGGAAATTCACGCCAGCCCGGGCGCCCTGAGCCTCGGCTTCGGCGACGAAGCGCGCAGCCTCCTCCAGGTCGGTGGCCAGCGGCTTCTCCAGCAGCACGGCGCGGCCGGCGGCGATGGCGGCGCGGGCCAGCGGGATATGGGCGGCCGGCGGCGAAGCGATATAGAGCGCGTCGCAGGAATCGATGACCGCCGCGGCATCGGCCAGCAGCGGCACGCCGGGGGCCAGGGCCGCCAGCCGTTCGGCCACCGCCGGCTGCGGGTCCCAGACGCCGGACAGCCGCACCGCCGGATGCGGGAAGGCGGTGGCGACCAGCCGCTCCCCCATGATGCCGAAGCCAACGATGCCGAGTGCGATCTGGGCCATACGCCCCTCTCCCTGGAACTGGTCCGCCTCGCGGGACGGACGACGGCGCGGCTTTAGGGCCGGTCAGCCTTGCTGGCCAGCCCGGTTGACGCGGCGGGCCGCACCGCGCATCCATGCCGCATTCCCTTTGCACTGGAGACGACGCGCATGCGCCGCGTGTTCCTACTGGGCCTGACTGCCCTGCCGTTCCTGGCCGGTTGCGCCATGGTCGAGGCCCCCTCGGCCCCGCCCGTGGCTGTGGTGTTCTTCACCGAGGACAGCGCCGCGCTCGATCCGACGGCGCAGGGCATCGTCGGCGACGTCGCCCGCCAGGCGGTGGCGCAGCCCGCGGTCCCGGTCACCGTGCTGGGCTTCGCCGATCCGGATGGCGGCCGCGCCTACAACCGCGCGCTCTCCGCCGCGCGGGCCGAGAATGTCGCCGAGGCGCTGCGCCAGGCCGGGGTGCCGCCGGCGCGCATCCGCACCACCCCGCGCGGCCCGGTGCCCTTCGAGATGATGCCGCTCGAGAGCCGGCGGGTGGAGATCCGCATCGGGCAGGTGGCGCCATAACCGTCCAGGATCCCCGGTCGGAGCAGGACCCTCTCGAGGTCCTGCACCGCGTCTTCGGCCATTCCGGCTTCCGCGGCCTGCAGGAGGAGGTGATCCGCCACAGCGTGGCGGGCGGCTCCGGCCTCGTGCTGATGCCGACCGGCGGCGGCAAGAGCCTGTGCTTCCAGGTGCCGGCGCTGTGCCGGCCCGGGCTCGGCGTCGTCGTCTCGCCGCTGATCGCGCTGATGGAAGACCAGGTGGCGGCGCTGCGGCAGCAGGATGTCGCCGCCGCCGCGCTGCATTCCGAGCTCGATCCGGAGGAGGCGCGGGCGGTCTGGCGCGACCTGAACGCCGGCCAGCTGAAGCTGCTCTATGTCTCGCCCGAGCGGCTGACCAACGAGGGCACCCTCGCCCGGCTGGACGAGATGCGCATCGCGCTCTTCGCCATCGACGAGGCGCATTGCGTCAGCCAGTGGGGGCATCACTTCCGGCCCGAATACCGTGCCCTGCCGATGCTGGCCGAGCGCTTCCCCGAGGTGCCGCGGCTGGCGCTGACGGCGACCGCCGATCCGCGCACGGTGCAGGACATCCAGCGCCAGCTCGGGCTCGAAGACAGCCCGCTGTTCCGCGCCAGCTTCGACCGGCCGAACATCATGATCGGCGCGCTGGCCCGCGACCAGGAACGCGGCCAGCTGCGCAGCTTCATCAAGCGCGCCGGCGACAGCAGCGGCGCAGGGCTGATCTATTGCGGCACCCGGCGCAAGGCGGAGCAGACGGCCGAATGGCTGCGCGCCGACGGCCAGGACGCGCTGGTCTTCCATGCCGGGCTGGAGCCGGCGGAGAAGCGCGCGGCGCATCGCCGATTCGCCCGCGGCGACGCGGTGGTGATGGCGGCGACCATCGCCTTCGGCATGGGCATCGACCGGCCGGACGTCCGCTACGTCGCCCATACCGACCTGCCGAAAAGTCCCGAGAGCTGGTACCAGGAGATCGGCCGCGGCGGCCGCGACGGGCTGCCGGCCGAGGCGCTGCTGCTCTACGGCGCCGGCGACATCGCGCTGGCCCGGCACCGCATCCAGGAAAGCGGCGCCAGCGACGAGCAGAAGCGCGTCGAGCGGCAGCGGCTGGACGCCATGGTCTCGATCGCCGAGGCCTCCACCTGCCGCCGCCAGATCCTTTTGCGCTGCTTCGGCGAGGCGGCGCCCGATCCCTGCGGCCGCTGCGACATCTGTCTCAACCCGCCGAAGCTCTTCGACGGGACGGTGCCGGCGCAGAAGCTGCTATCGGCCGTGCTGCGGACCGGGCGGCGCTTTGGCGCCGGCCATGTCATCGACGTGCTGATGGGCAAGACCACGCCGAAGGTCACGCAGTTCGGCCACGACCAGCTGCCGACCTTCGGCGTCGGCCGCGACCTGCCGGAATCCGCCTGGAAGGGCATCGCCCGCCAGCTGGTGGCGCAGGGCGCGCTAGACGTCGTCGTCGAGAACCATGGCGAGCTGGTGCCGACCGAGGCCGCCCGCCCGATCCTGAAGGGTGAGCAGCAGGTGATGCTGCGGGAGGAGCTGGTCTCCCCCCTCACCCCGGCCGGGCGCAGCCGGGCGCGGCCGGCGCTGCCGGTGCTGGGCAATGCCTCGGCCGATCCGGTCTTCGCAGCGCTTCGCGACTGGCGGCGCAAGACCGCGGCGGCGCAGGGCGTGCCCTCCTATGTCATCTTCCAGGACCGGACCCTGGCCGAGATCGCCGGCGCCCTGCCGCGCGACCTGGATGCGCTGGGGCAGATCTCGGGCGTCGGTACCACCAAGCTGGAGCGCTACGGCGACGCCGTTTTGCGGGTGTTGCGAGAGTGCGAATGACTTGCAACTCGAATTGAGAATGGGTATCAACGGGCATCCTCTTCCGAGCGGTGCCCCTGCATGTATGTCTGCCTCTGCAACGGACTGACCGACGCCCAGATCCGCGGCGCCATCGCCGCCGGCGCCAGCCGGCCGAAGGAGGTCTATGCCGCCTGCAACTGCAATGCGCAGTGCGGTTGCTGCACCGGCACCATGCTGTCGATCATCCGCGACCAGCCGGCCCCGGCAAGCGAGATCTCTGCCGGCAATTGAGACCGCCTCTCACTAGCATTATCAAGCAAAAACAATAGCTTGACCTGCGAGAGCAGAATCGGCACCTTCCGCCCCGAGAAATCGGGACGGAGTGCCGACCATGCTGCGTGACCCCAAGGTCATCGAGTTCCTCAACACCCAGCTCACCAACGAGCTGACCGCCATCAACCAGTACTTCCTGCATGCCCGCATGCTGGACAACTGGGGCGTGACCAAGCTCGGCAAGCACGAGATGGCCGAATCCATCGAAGAGATGAAGCACGCGGATGAGCTGATCAACCGCGTCCTCTTCCTCGGCGGCCTGCCGAACGTCCAGCGCCTGAACCAGATCCTGATCGGCGAGAGCGTCGAAGAGGTCCTGCGCTGCGACCAGAAGCTGGAGGAGAAGGCGATCGGCGACCTGCGCGATGGCATCGCCCATTGCGAGGCGGTTCGCGACTTCGTCTCCCGCGACCTGATGATGCGCATCCTCATCGACGAGGAGAAGCATGCCGACTTCGTCGACACCCAGTTCGAGCTGATCAAGCAGATCGGCATCGCCAAGTACATCGCGCTGAACAGCGACGCCGCCCCGGACCAGGGCAAGGAATAAGCCGGCCGCAAGGCTCGAACGCGAAAGGCCCGGGGGATCCCTCCCCCGGGCCTTTTTCATGTCCGCGTCACGGCTGCCGCGTCAGTGGGCGTAGACCAGGTTCACGTCGTCGCCGAAGCGCTCGAAGGCCACGCCATAGACGTGGATCGAGATGGCGTCGCAGCCGCCCAGATTGGCCAGGCGATGGATCTGGTCGGGGTCGGCCGGGCCATGGCTGGTGGCGCCGCTCATCCGCAGCAGGCTGCCGGTCTGCACCGGCCGCCCCGCCGCATCGGCCTGGTAGAAGCCTTCCGTCAGCATGCCGCGATAGACGCCGAGCGCGCACCAAGTGCGATGCGCATGCACCGGGCTCATCTGCCCCGGGCGCCAGGCCAGCGCGACCACGGCATAGCCGCCGGCCGGGTCGGCATGCAGCAGGTGGCGGACATAGCGGTCGGGATTGCAGGGACAGGCCTTGCCGGCCAGCAGGTCCGGGCTGGCCAGATGACCAGCGATGGCGGCGGCGACCAGGCCAGGCCGCTCGGCCGGGTCAGCCGCGGCGGCGGTGGCGATATCGGCCAGCATGGCGGCCAGCGCGTCGCGCGGGGCGATGAAGGACATGGCGCAGCTTCCTCAGAGGACCATGGCGGATTCGGGGGTGGTCAGCGCCGCCAGCACCATGGCGCGCGAGGCGGCGACCTGCTGGCGCATGATGCTGCCGGCATCCTCGGCGCGGCCGAGGGCCAGCGCCTCGATCAGCGCGTGGTGCTCATGCGCCATCTCGCCGGTGCGGTCGCGGCGGCGCAGGCCCAGCGCCAGCATGCGCGTGCTCTCATCCAGCAGCCGGTCGACCTGGCGGGCCAGCCGGCCATTGCCGGAGAGCTCGGCCACCGCGACATGGAAGGCCTTGTTGGCATCGAGGAAGGCATGGGTGCTTTCCTCGTCATCGGGGCGGTAGCCGCAGGCGCAGACGGCATCCAGCCGGCGGAGCTCCCCGGTGTCGACCCGGCCAGCGGCACGGCGGGCGGCCTCGGGCTCCAGCATCAGCCGCAGGTCGAAGACCTCATGGATGTCGCGGATGGTGACCAGGGAGACGATCCAGCCTCGCCGCGGCACCGCCTGGACCAGCCCTTCCTCGGCCAGCCGGGCCAGAGCGGCGCGCACCGGCGCCTTGCCCAGCCCCAGCAGCTGCGCGGCCGAAGCCTCGCTCAGGGTCTCGCCCGGCAGCAGGCGGGTGGTGACGATTTCCCGCCGCAGCGAGGCCACCGCCTGCTCGGTCAGGGAGGGCGCCGGCTCGATCGGCGTGAGGATAGACATGACAGAGCGATTCCCATGTCGCTGACATGTCACAACCAATAAGCCGCCTCGGACCGGTCCGGCAAGTCAAAACCCAGGCCGTGGCAGCCTCGATGCAAGAAGGGCCGGAGCTTGCGCCCCGGCCCTTCATCGCTTCGTTTGAAGGCGGAATTCAGCGCGCGCGGGCGATGCAGAATTCGACCACGCCGGTCAGCGCCGCCTTCTCCGGACAATCGGCAAAGCCGTCCAGGGCCGCGATGGCCAGGTCGCCATAGTGGCGGGCGCGGAGGATGGTGTCCTCGATGGCGCGGTGGCGGCCCATCAGGGTCAGCGCCTCGGCCAGGTCGCTCTCCTTCTGGTCGCGCTCCTCCAGCACCCGGCGCCAGAAACCGCGCTCGGTCTCGTTGCCACGGGCGAAGGCCAGCAGCACCGGCAGGGTGATCTTGCCCTCGCGGAAATCGTCGCCGACCGTCTTGCCCAGCTTCTCCTGCGCGGCCGAATAGTCCAGCGCGTCGTCGACCAGCTGGAAGGCAATGCCCAGGTTGCGGCCATAGCTGTCCAGCGCCTCGGCCTCGGCCTTGGGGCGCTCGGCGACCACGGCACCGACCCGCGTCGCGGCGGCGAAGAGGGCGGCGGTCTTGCCCTCGATCACGTCCAGATACTGCGCCTCGGTCGAGGTGGTGTCGTTCTGGATGACCAGCTGCAGCACCTCGCCCTCGGCGATGGTGGCGGCGGCGCTGCAGAGGATGTCGAGCACCTCCAGCGAGCCGTCGGCGACCATCAGCTGGAAGGCGCGGGCGAACAGAAAGTCGCCCACCAGCACGCTGGCCTGGTTGCCGAAGACGGCATTGGCGCTGGCCTGGCCGCGTCGCAGGTCGCTCTCGTCGACCACGTCGTCATGCAGCAGCGTGGCGGTGTGGATGAACTCGACGCAGGCGGCCAGGCCCACATGCCGCTCGCCGCGATAGCCGCAGAGCCGCGCTGCGGCCAGCGTCAGCAGCGGGCGCAGGCGCTTGCCGCCGGCCGCGATCAGATGCGCCGCCAGCTGCGGGATCAGTTGCACCGGGCTCTGCATCCGCGCGATGATCAGGCGGTTGCAGGCCTCCAGGTCGTCGCGGACCAGGCCGACCAGCGCGGTCAGCGCATCCTCGGCATCCGGGCGCGCGTCGCCGGCAGCCAGGGGGGGCACGGTATTCTGGGTCGCGTCCTGGGGCGCGGTGCGCGTCGGCGCGGCGGGAAAGCTCACGCGGCCATTGACCTCTGTGCTGGGGCGGGCACCATAGCCACCGGGGTCCGGGGCAGCAAGGCGCCGCCGCCGCGTCCCGTGCCCGGGGCCGCCCCGATCGCCGTCCCTGGAGTGTGCCGCCGATGCGGATAGTCGCCGAGAGCGCCGACCCGATCCGCCTCTCCTTCCTGGCCGCCCTGCTGAACGATGCCGGCATTCCCAGCCTGCAGCTCGATGTCCATGTCAGCGCGCTGCATGGCGGTATCGGCGCCTTTCCGCGCCGGCTGGGCGTGGCCACCGAGGACCATGCCCGGGCCCTGGCCGTGCTGCGCCAGGCCGGCCAGATCAAGCCGTGACAACGATCGTCGAGGCGGGCTTCACCGACGACAGGCTGCTGGGCGGCGCGGTGCGGCTGCGCCAGCCGCGCGGCGGGCTGCGCGCCGGGCTGGATGCCGTGCTGCTGGCCGCGTCCATCCCCGTCCGCGCCGGCCAGACCGTGCTGGAGGGCGGCTGCGGCGCTGGCCCTGTCTTTCTGTCTGTGCTCGCGCGGCAGCCGGATCTTCGGGTCTTCGCCGTGGAACGAGAACCGGCCCTGGCGGCGCTGGCGCGTGAGAACGCCGCGCTGAACGGCTTCGCTGGCCAGGTGACGGTGATCGAGGGCGACATCGCCGACCCGACCCTGCTGCGCGATCTGCCGCAGCTGGACCATGCCTTCGCCAACCCGCCCTACTGGCCCGATGGCAGCGCCCCGCCCGAGGCGCTGCGTGCCGGCGCCACGCATCATGGCGAGGGTCCGTCGCTGGCCGACTGGGCCAGGGCGCTGGCCCGGCCGCTGGCGCATCGCGGCAGCCTGACCCTGGTGCTGCCGGCCAGCCGCTTCGCCGAGGCCGCGGCCGGGCTGCGCGCCGCGCGCTGCGGCGAGGTTTTCCTCCAGCCGCTTTGGCCGCGCGCCGGGCAGATGGCAAAGCGGATGCTGGTCCAGGGCCGGCGTGGCGGGCGCGGCCCGGACCGGCTGCTGCCTGGGCTGGCGTTGCATGAAGGCGAGGGCTGGTCGCCGCAGGCCGCTGCCCTGCTCGAGGCGCCGCGGCCGCTGGCCTGGTGCTGATCCCGCCCGCCGCGGTGCAGCGATTGCGCCGCTTCCGGCGCTGCTTTACGAGGTGACGCCATGAGCGCCGATCTGGACCCTGCCCTCGACGAAGCCGATCCCGACGTTCTGCTGGCCGCCGCCGACCGGCGCCGCGACGCCGCCGCCTGGCAGGAAGCCGCCCGGCTCTATGGCCGGGTCGTGGCGCTGCGGCCCGAGGCCTGGTCGCTGATGGTGCAGGAAGGCCATTGCCTGAAGGAAGCCGGCTTTATCGCCGAGGCCCTGGCCCGCTACCTGGCCGCCGAGGCGCTGGCGCAGGACGATGCCGACCTGCAGCTGCAGATCGGCCATGCCCACAAGATGCTGGGCCATCGGCCGGAGGCGGCGCAGCGCTATGCCAGGGCCGTGGCGCTGGATCCGGGCAATGCCGATGCCTGGCGCGAGGCCTCGGCCACCGCCGCCTGGCTGGACGAGCCGCCGGCCGGGCAGATGCTGCCCGACCTGCTGGCCAGCATGGAAAGCCGCGCGCCGGCCGCGCCGGAGCCAGCGCCCGCGCCGCCGCCCCTGGCCTTCACGCCCGAGCCACCGCCGCCGCTGCCGGAGCCGATCCTGGCGCCTGCCGCCCTGCCGCCCGAGGCGCCGGGCCAGCATGCCGTCGAATTGCCCTCGCTGCTGGACCCGGAGCCGGCGCCGAGCGCCGTCGCCCTGCCGCCGCTCTTCGGCGGCGACCCGCTGCCGGCCCCCGC
>NZ_CACSJM010000120.1 GCF_902706185.1 Roseomonas sp. 18066
TTCGATGGAACGACGGAGCGTGACCCTCGCTTCTTTACGGGCTCGATCGCCCCAAGGGGTTCCGGGCTACGCTCCGCCACCGCTCCGGACACTCTAGCAACGACCGAGCGCGATGGCGCCAAGTTACAAGGGGTCCAGGGGAATTCATTCCCCTGGCCTGCCCCCTGTCTTCTCTGTCCTGTCTTCTCTTCAAAAACTAAAACGGCGCGGCCCCTGAAGGAGCCGCGCCGTTGTTCCGTGGAGGCTGCCGGGCTGTCAGTCGACCGACAGGCGGCGCTCCATGATCTGGGTCTTCATGCTCTTCTGCAGCTTCTCGAAGGCGCGCACCTCGATCTGGCGAACGCGCTCGCGCGAGATGTTGTACTGCTGCGAGAGCTCCTCCAGGGTCGTCGGCTCGTCCTTCAGGCGCCGTTCGATCAAGATATGGCGTTCCCGCTCGTTCAGCGTCTTCAGCGCGGCGCCGAGCAGCTCGCGGCGGTTCGACATGTCCTGCCGGTCCGCGATCTCGGTTTCCTGACTTTCGGACTCGTCGACCAGCCAGTCCTGCCATTCGCCCTCGCTGTCGGCGCGCACCGGCGCGTTCAGCGAGTTGTCGGGCGAGGCCAGGCGGCGGTTCATCGAGACCACGTCCTGCTGCGGCACCTGCAGCACGCGGGCGATCTTTTCCACCTGTTCAGGCTGAAGATCACCTTCCTCGAGCGCAGCCATTTGTCCCTTGAGCCGGCGCAGGTTGAAGAACAGCTTCTTCTGCGCGGCGGTGGTGCCCATCTTCACGAGCGACCAGGAATGCAGGATGTACTCTTGGATTGCGGCGCGGATCCACCACATGGCGTAGGTAGCCAGGCGGAAGCCCCGGTCGGGATCGAAGCGGCGGACCGCCTGCATCATGCCGACATTGCCTTCGCTGATCAGCTCGCCCACCGGCAGGCCATAGCCGCGATAGCCCATGGCGATCTTGGCCACGAGACGCAGATGCGACGTGACCAGCTTGTGCGCGGCCTTCTGGTTGCCCTGTTCCTTCCAGTCCTTCGCCAGGCGGAACTCTTCCTCCGGCGACAGCATGGGGAACTTGCGGATCTCCTGCAGATAGCGGGAGAGGTTGCCCTCGGGGGCCATCGGAATCATCGTAGTGGAAGCCATAACTGGTAACTGCCTCCTGCACCGGCCGGGAGCCCCTGTGACGGCGATCCCCGGCATGGGTCCTGGGTCGCCTTCCAAACGGGCCCTGACGCGCCGCCCTGCTTCTGAGTCACGGACAGAAGACAGGCTCGGCGGCCGCGCCATGGTGTCGGCACCCGGCGTTGGCGACAGGCAAACGCTACCTCTTGCGCGAAGGTTGCGCAAGCAAATCCCGACTGTAATAGTCGGGTTACGACGGGTTACCGTCCAGTAATGTAAGCAGGGCCTGCATGTCCGGCGGCAGGGGCGCGTGGAAGCGCAGCATCTCGCCCGAGACCGGGTGGCGGAAGCCCAGCGTCTCGGCATGCAGCGCCTGGCGCGGGAAGGCCAGCAGGGTGTCCCGCGCCGCCGCCGCCACGTTGCGCGACGCGGCCGGCAGGCGGCGAAGATAGACCGGGTCGCCCACCAAGGGATGGTTGATGTGTGCCATATGCACGCGGATCTGATGCGTCCGTCCGGTGGCCAGGCGGCATCGGACCAGGGCGCAGCCATTCCCCCAGGCGCGCTCGGTGGCGTAGTGGGTCAGCGCGTGCTTGCCGTTGCGGGTGACCACCGCCATGCGCTTGCGGTCCATCGGATGGCGGCCGATATCGGCCTGCACCTCGCCGGCGGGCGGCGCCGGCAGGCCCCAGACCAGGGCCAGGTAGGCGCGCTCCAGGTCGCGGCTGGCGAAGGCGGCGGACAGCCCCTGATGCGCCGCGTCGCTCTTGGCCACGACCATCACGCCGGAGGTGTCCTTGTCCAGCCGGTGAACGATGCCCGGCCGCTTCTCGCCGCCGATGCCGGTCAGCTCGTCGCCGGCATGCGCCAGCAGGGCATTGACCAGGGTGCCGTCCAGATTGCCCGGGGCGGGATGGACGACCAGGCCTGCCGGCTTGTCCAGCACGATCAGGTGGCGGTCCTCGAACAGGATGGTCAGGTCCATCGCCTGGGCCTGCGGCGTCGCGGCCACGGCGGCCGGCGGCGACACAGTGTAACCGGCGCCGGCCCTGGTCGATTCGGAAGGGTCGGTCACCACGGTGTCGCCGCGCGTCACATGGCCTTCCTCGATCAGCGCCTTGACGCGGGAACGCGACAGCGTGCCTATCGCGCCGGCCAGCAGGCGGTCCAGCCGGGTGCCTGCCTGCTCCGCCGCGACGGTGACGTGGAAGGGGCCGTGGATGGCGACATCGGGGGCAGCGGATGCCGCCGGATCGGGCTGGGAAGCAGAGGGGTTTTCGGTGCGCGGGCTCAAGATTCTGGTTTCGGTCATGGGGGTGCTGATCATCATCGGCACCGTGGGGCTGGTGGTGGCGCTGGTGCAGCGCATGAACTCGGCGGCCAGCGGGCTGACCGCCGCCTCGACGGTGGCGGCCTTGCCGGCTGGCGTTAGCACGGATCTGGCGCTGCGGCAGCCGCCGGGCACGCGGATCGGCCAGATCGCCGTGCTGGAAGGCCGGCTGGCGGTCTGGGTCGAGCGCCCGGATGGCGGCCGCATCCTGCTGCTGGACCCGCGCACGGTGAAGCAGGTCGGCGAGATCCGCCTCGGCGAGTAAGGCTTCGGCGGGGAGGGACGGCGCATGGCGCATCGCAAGCCTGACCTGCCGCAGAAGCCCTGCGCCGCCTGCGGCCGGCCCTTCGCCTGGCGCCGCAAATGGGCGGCGGTCTGGGACGAGGTGCGCTTCTGCAGCGACGCCTGCCGCAGCGGCCGGCGCGACGCGGCCCGAAAGCATTCCGCGCGCGGAAATATGAAATCCCCCCCTTGATCGCCCTGCCGCCCGCCGATAAAAGCCCCCTCACACGACGCCTCTGTCCCCTTCGTCTAGAGGCCTAGGACACCGCCCTCTCACGGCGGTAACAGGGGTTCGAATCCCCTAGGGGACGCCAGCGCGCCTTTCTTCGGATCGGCTGTCGCGGGGTGTTAGGTGGAAGATCAAAGCCTGCAGCGGGTCACTCGACCAGCTGCGGGTTTTTTTCTGTCTGGGCCGCGCGCAGCGCCGCCCGGTTGGGTCCGAAGCCGGGCGGCAGCCAGAGCGGCACGCCGCCGGCCAGGCTGACGACGAAGCCCAGCACCATCACGCCCGCCAGGAAAAGCCCGCTGCGCGCCACCCAGCGCGCTGCCCGGGCCGCGCCCAGCCGCGGCGCCAGGGCCAGCATGGCCAGCCGCCCGCCATCCAAGGGAAAGGCCGGCAGCAGGTTGGCGAAACTGAAAAGAAAATTGCCCCAGCCGAGCCAGGCCAGCGCCAGCGGCATCGGCCCGGGCCGCGACGGCACCGGCCGGTGGAAGCCCTCCGGCTGCACCAGGGGCGGCTCCGGCCAGAGCATCAGCGCCGCCAGGAAGAAAGCCGCCAGCGCCAGGTTGGCCAGCGGCCCGGCCAGCGTCACCCAGAGGTCGGTGCGGCGGGTCAGCACGCCCTCCATCTCGGCGACGCCGCCCTCGGCCTGCAGCAGGATGCGGCGCACCACCAGGCCGCAGCGCTGCCCGGCCCAGGCATGGCCCAGCTCATGCGCCAGCAGCGACAGCAGCAGCCCCGGATAGACCAGGGCCAGCGCCTCCAGCCGCGTCGCCTGCCAGCCGCGCCACAGCGGCAGGGTCAGCACGAAGAGGGTGACCAGCACCCCGGGCTCCAGCCGGATCGGCGGCAGGCAGGGCAGGCGGGCCTCGATCCCGCCCTGGTCGATGCGCAAGGCCTTCATCGCTGGCATCCTGCCCCGCGCGGCTCAGCGCGGGGAGGCGGGGCGGGATCATATCGGCGCCAGGGCCGCGCGCGTCAGGGCAGCAGCATGAAGTTCGCCGCCCCCGAGGCGCGGGAGATCAGCGCCTGCATCGCCGGGTTGCTGGCGCCCTGCTCGTCGATCAGCGCGTCCATCGGGCAGAAATACTCATGCGGCTGCGGCATCTGGTGGCGGGCGAAGCCGTCATATTGCCGGCTCTTCAGCCCGTAGAGCACGCGGACATCGCGCACCGGCAGCACCAGCGGCTGGGTCGGCGCCTCGCGCAGCAGCTTGATCTGCTTCCAGCGCGGCAGCTTGTCGCCGGTCTGCACCGGCGCGGTCAGCCAGGTCACCGGGCAGACCGCCAGCAGCGAGGTGGTGGAGGGGGCGAAGCGCGAGCGCTTGTCCAGCAGGTTCTGCAGCGTCGAGCAGGCCTCGATGCAGAGGATATCGGCATAGGCGTCGGTCGGGTCGTGGCTGAAATGCAGCCACAGCCCGTCGGGCACGGTGCGCAGCCGGTTGGAGCCGGGCAGCTTCAGGAAGGGATAGGCGGTGGTGTCGGCCTCGCCGGGGCGGGCGCGCATCCAGGTGCCGCGCTGCTTCGAGGTTTCCAGGGCGCCGGGCGGCCGCTGCGGCCATTTGCGCAACCGCCGCCGCACCAGGTCATCCAGCGAATGGTGGACGAGTGCCAAGGGTAAGGATGCGCTCATCGCAGGAATTCCGATCAGGGTTATGCAACCAACGATGCGTCATAGTGACGATCACGCATCCGTGAGCAAGAGGAAAATGCAACGAATTGGCATTTTCTTCTGGATATCTTGCGCGCCCTGGTTGAGAGAGGGCGCTGATTAGCTGCGGCCCCGTCGGGATCATTTCCGGAATTCTTGCGGCCTGGCAGAGCCTTGGCCGTGGTTTTTGAGAGGTTACTGAAACGAAAAAGCCCCGCCCGGCAGGTGCCGGGCGGGGCGGTTGAGGCCAGGGGAAACCACCCCCGCCGGGCGGCGTCAGCCGCGCTGGTCGATCGGCGCGATGTCGCGCGAGGTGGCGCCGGTATAGATCTGCCGCGGGCGGCCGATGCGCTGCGACGGATCCTCGATCATTTCCTTCCACTGGCTCACCCAGCCCACGGTGCGCGCCACCGCGAAGAGCACGGTGAACATGTGGGTGGGGATGCCCATCGCCTTCAGGATGATGCCCGAATAGAAGTCGACGTTGGGATAGAGCTTGCGGCTGACGAAGTAGTCGTCCTCCAGCGCGATCTTCTCCAGCGCCACGGCCAGGTCGAGCAGCGGCTCGTCCTTGATGCCGAGCTCGGCCAGGACCTCGTGGCAGGTCGCCTGCATGATCTTCGCGCGCGGGTCGAAGTTCTTGTAGACGCGGTGCCCGAAGCCCATGAGCTTCACGCCGGAGTTCTTGTCCTTCACCTTCTCGATGAAGGCGGGGATGTTGTCGACATGGCCGATCTCGGCCAGCATCTTCAGCACCGCCTCGTTGGCGCCGCCATGCGCCGGGCCCCAGAGGGCGGCGATGCCGGCGGCGATGCAGGCGAAGGGATTGGCGCCGGTCGAGCCCGCCAGCCGCACCGTGGACGTCGAGGCGTTCTGCTCGTGGTCGGCGTGCAGCACCAGGATGCGGTCCATGGCGCGCGACAGGATCGGATTGGGCTTCCAGTCCTCGGCCGGCACGGCGTTCAGCATGTACAGGAAGTTCTCCGCGTAGGAGAGGTCGTTCCGCGGGTACATGAAGGGCTGGCCGATGGAATACTTGTAGGCCCAGGCAGCGATCGTCGGCACCTTGGCGATCAGGCGGAAGGCGCTGATCTCGCGCTTCTCCGGATCGTTGATGTCGAGGCTGTCGTGGTAGAAGGCCGAGAGCGCGCCGACGACGCCGCACAGGATCGCCATCGGATGGGCGTCGCGGCGGAAGCCGTTGAAGAAGGAGCGCAGCTGCTCATGCACCATGGTGTGCATGGTGACGCCGTGGCTGAATTCCTTCAGCTGCTTGGCGTTCGGCATCTCGCCGTTCAGCAGCAGGTAGGAGACTTCCAGGAAGTCGGACTTCTCTGCCAGCTGCTCGATCGGATAGCCGCGATACAGCAGGATGCCTTCGTCGCCGTCGATATAAGTGATGGCGCTTTCGCAAGCCGCCGTGCCACCATAGCCCGGGTCGAAGGTGAAGACGCCCAGCTCGCCATAGAGCTTGCGGATATCAAAGACGTCGGGGCCGATGGCGCCCTCGATCAGCGGCAGTTTGGCGCTTTTGCCAGTGGCGTCGAGCGTGACGGTAACGGACCCTTTGGCCGTGCTGCTCATGGCGTCTTCCTCTGTCGGGGAGGGCGGCGCCATTCGAAGTCGGGCGCCGTCTATGATGCAGCGCAAGATTAGGCCGGGGGCCGCCCGCTTGTCCATCCGCGCCCGGCCAAGCCTGTGCCCCGCCCCAGCTCCTTCCCCCATTCCGGCTTTTTTGCGGTCGGGCTTGCAGGCCCTGCGCGGTCGCGCGACCAGGTTTTGCGCCCGGGTCCTCGCCGAGGCATGACGTTTTCGCAGGCCGTGCCCGCCGGACCCGGCAGCGATGCCGGGGCGGCCTCACCGCCGACAAAAAGAATCAGAAGCGGCCCTGCCAGCTCGACGGCGCGCCGGCCTGGTTCGACCACAGCCCGCGCCTGGCCGCCCGCGCCGCCTGCTCGGCGCTGACCAGCGCCGTCGCGGCGGGCTCGGCCAGCGCCCAGCCGGCCTCCACCATCGCCGCATTGGTCTCGATGCCGCCGGCCTGGCAGGTGCCCAGCGCCCGGCCGAAGCGGTCGCGCCCCTGCACCCGGCAGGCGATGTCGCGATTCTGCACCAGCCGCGCCAGCGCCTCGGCGGCAGCGCCGCCGCAGTCGAAGCCGACGCCGCCGGCCGTGCTGCAGGTCTGCCCGCGCACCGGCGAGATCAGCCCGGCCAGCCGCAGCGTTCGCTCGCCTAGGCGCAGCGTGTCGCCATCGACCACGCGCAGCTGCGCGGCGCTGGCGGTCCAGTCCTGCTCGCGTGGCGCGGAGCCGAAGAGATTGGCCGGCAGGCCGAGCCCGATGCCGGCAAGCGCCAGCACGGTCAGCAGGCTGCCCAGGGCAACCCCGGACCAGCGGCGCGGGGCGGGGGCGGAGCGGAAGAGGCGACGACGGGTCAACACGCGGCGAAGCGTTAGACGAGGCCAAAAGCGGGTTCAAGCATTCAGAAAAAATCTCGCAGCACAGATTTGCGGGAACTTGGGAGGCCGCGGGTCAGCCATGCTCCCAGAACGGGTCCAGCTTGCTGAATCCCTTCCAGGCCAGCAGGGCCTGGCGGCGCATGTCGCGGGTCGCCGCCAGGGCCCAGCCCTCGGCCAGGCCGATCGACCAGGGCGGCGCCGCCGCCACGCCGTCTTCCGCCCGCGACAGCGAGGCCATCAGCGCCCGCGCGGTCACCGTGTCGTTCGACAGGCCCAGCGCCTCCTGCAGCGCCGACAGCCGCTTCAGGAAGCGCCGCGTCGCCTTGCCCGGCCAGAGCGGGGCGAAGAGCTCTGCCGCATAGCGCAGGCGCTTGGCCTCGAGCCGCAGCGCATGCAGGTCGGCATCGGAAAGTGCCGCGATCTCGGCGCCCCCGCGCAGCAGCTTGCGCCGGCGCTTGCCCAGCACGCTGCGCGCCTGGTCGCGCAGCCCGGGCAGCGGCCGCGAGTCGGGCAGCGACTCGGTGGCCTCCGCCGGCGGCGGCGGGGCAGGGGGGGCCAGCAGCTCCGGCCGTGCCGCCGCCTGCAGCGCCAGCCACAGCGTGGCGCGGAATTCGGCGCCCGCCAGCAGCCCGGCGACGGCGTCATAGGCGGCCAGCCGCCGCCCGGCGGCGCGCGCCAGCAGCTTCTGCCAGCGCTTGTCGTCCGGCCCCAGCGCCGCGGTCAGCTCCTTCGCCAGCCCGCCCAGGAAGACATCCCATTCGCGGGCGGCGCCCAGCGCGCGGGCGGCATCGCGCAGCCCGGCATCCAGCGCCCGCAGCAGCTCGTTGTCGACGACCTTGCGGAAAACCTTCAGGCAGGAGCGCAGCCGGCGGGCGGCGACACGCAGCTGGTGCACCGCTTCCGGCCCGGCATCCGGGCGGGCCTGCGGCGCCTGGGCCAGCAGCACCCCGGCCAGGTGGCCGATGGCGATGGCCAGCGCCTCCGGCACCGAGGCGGCAGCGCCCAGATCCGGCGCGCCCTTGTGCCGCGGCGGCACGGCGCGGCCGGCGGCCAGCGCCAGCGCGGCCTCGTCCAGCCCGGCGGCGGCCGGCAGCAGCGGCAGGGTCAGCGCCAGCGACTGCGCCAGCTCCAGCACCGGCGCGGCCGGGCCCTGCAGCCGCAGCAGGCACCAGCCCTGCTCGGCGGCGCCGGCCTGCAGGCTGCCCTGCTCCAGGGTCAGCAGCACCTCGCCGGCCCGCGCCTCGACCCGCTTGCCGGCATAGCGCGCCAGCGGATGCAGCGCGGCGCCCGCGGCGGCCTCCGGCGCGGCATCGCCCTCCAGCGCGCGTGGCGGCGGCGGCGGGGCGCCGGGCAGGGCGCCGGCGGCCGGGCGCAGCGCCAGCAGCTGCCGCGCCCCGGCCGGGGTGGCCAGCACCCGCAGCGCCTGGCCGGCCTCGGCCAGCACGCCCTCGGCGCTGTCCAGCCAGTGCCAGTGCTCGGCGACGGCACGGGCCCGCTTGGTCCCGTCCAGGGCCGTGTGACGCCACAGCCGGGCCACGGCGGTGGCCGGCAGGGAAAGCTCGAGGATCAGCATCGGTGTCAGGCCGCCATTTCGGGCAGGTCGTTGGGGGCGACGAAGCGCACCAGCCGGCCGCCGCCGGGCTGCAGCCCGGACCAGGGGCTGGCCACGGCGAATTCCGCCAGGGCGCCGGTGGGATAGCCATCGGCCAGGCGCTGGGTGCCCGGCGCCTTGCCCGCCATGCCGGCGGGCCCGGCCAGCGTCAGCGCCAGGTCGTGCATGCCGGGGTTGTGGCCGATCAGCAGCAGGCTGCGCGCGGTCTCGGGCGCCTGGCGCAGCACCTCGATCAACCGCGGCCAGGGCGCCAGGTACAGGTCGTCCATCGGCTCGACCATCGGCGCATCGGGCAGGGGCATCAGGGCTTCCAGCGTCTGCAGGGTGCGCCGGGCGGAGGAGACCAGCACGATATCCGGCGCCAGGCCGAGCCCCTGCATCACGCCGGCCATGGCCATGGCGGCGCGTTTGCCGCGCGCGTTCAGCGGGCGGGCATGATCCGGCAGGCTGGGGTCGTCCCAGGACGACTTGGCGTGCCGCAACAGGAGCAATTGCCGCATGACCACCAGTCTGGCACGCGGCGCGGCCGCTGTCGCGGGGGCAGGGTGGCGTCACACGAAGGCTTCACAAAACTCGCAAGCGTACCGAATGCCGCGGCCGGCCTTCCGCTTTCGCCGGCCGCCCCCACCTGCAAGGCATGACCGTGCTGCGCATCATCCTGGGCGACCAGTGCCGCCGAGACGTCGCGGCACTTCGCGACCTGGACCCGGCGCAGGACCGCGTCCTCAGCATGGAGGTGGCCGAGGAGGCCGACGCCGTCCGCCACCACCGCCAGAAGATTTCTTTTCTTTTCAGCGTGATGCGGCATTTCAACACGGCGCTGCGCGCCCGTGAGGTGCAAGCTGAGCACATCACCCTCGACGACCCCGCCAACACCGGCAGCTTCACCGGCGAGGTGCTGCGCGCCGTCCGCCGCCATAAGGCGACCCGGATCGTCGTCACCTTCCCCGGCGAATGGCGCGTGCTGGAGATGATCCGCGGCTGGGAACAGGCCGCCGGCATCCCGGTCGAAATCCGCGAGGATGACCGCTTCCTCTGCACCCGCGCCGAATTCGCCCGCTGGGCAAAGGGCCGCCAGCAGCTGCGGATGGAGTTCTTCTACCGCGAGATGCGCCGCCGCCACGCCATCCTGATGGAGCCCGACGGCACGCCCACGGGCGGCGCCTGGAACTTCGACCCCGAGAACCGGAAGCCTTTGCCGCGCGGGCTACAGCCGCCGGCGCCCCCGTCCTTCCCGCCCGACGCGACCACCCAGGCGGTGCTGGACCTGGTGGCCGAACGATTCCCGAACCGCTTCGGCGGGCTGGACTCCTTCAGCTGGCCGGTCACCGCCAAGGACGCGGCGCGCGCCCTGCAGGAATTCATCGCGAAAAAGCTGCCGCAGTTTGGCGACTACCAGGACGCCATGGCCGTCGGCCAGCCGGTGCTGTTCCACAGCCTGCTCTCGGTGCCGCTGAATGCCGGCCTGCTCGACCCGCTGGAAATCTGCCAGGCCGCCGAGGCCGAATACCGTGCCGGCCGCGCGCCCCTGAACGCGGTGGAAGGCTTCATCCGCCAGATCCTCGGCTGGCGCGAATATGTCCGCGGCATCTACTGGCTGCGCATGCCGCACTACGCCACCACCAACGCCCTCGACGCCGACCGCCCGCTGCCCGACTTCTACTGGACCGCCGACACGAAGATGCGCTGCGTCAGCGAAACCGTCGCCCAGACCCGCGACCACGCCCATGCCCACCACATCCAGCGCCTGATGGTCACCGGCAATTTCGCGCTGCTGGCCGGCATCGCCCCCGAGGCCATCAACGAATGGTACCTGGCCGTCTATGCCGACGCCTTCGAATGGGTGCAGCTGCCCAACACCCACGGCATGGCGGTCTTCGCCGATGGCGGCATGCTCGGCAGCAAGCCCTACGCGGCCTCCGGCGCCTATATCAACCGCATGAGCGACTACTGCCGCCACTGCGCCTACGACGTGAAGGCGCAGACCGGCGACGACGCCTGCCCCTTCAACTTCCTCTACTGGGACTTCATCGCCCGCCACGCCAAGCGGCTGTCGGGCAATGCCCGGATGAGCCTGCCGCTGCGCAACCTGGAAAAGATGGATCAAGCCAAGCTGAAAGCGATGCGCGGGCAGGCAGCGCAATACCTGCAAAACCTCAAGCCCACGCCGAGCGGCGCATACAAGTAAAGGCCAGGGGAAAGAATTCCCCTGGACCCCATCTTTTTTCTATCAGTTTCAGCGACCGCCAGCCGGCAGCACGACATCGCCACGACGCGGGGCATGCAGCACATCCGGGGAAATCTCGCGCACGTCGCGGATGCCGGTCAGCGCCATGCTGACATCCAGCTCCTTGCGGATGATCTCCAGCATCTGCGCCACGCCCGGCTGCCCGCCGGCGGCCAGGCCATACAGCCAGGCCTTGCCGATCATGCAGCCCTTCGCCCCCAGCGCCATCGCCTTCATGACGTCCTGGCCCGAGCGCACCCCGCCATCGAACAGCACCTCCGTCCGGTCGCCCACCGCCTCCGCCACCGACGGCAGCAGCGAGATCGACGACGGCGCCCCATCCAGCTGACGGCCGCCATGGTTGGAGACGACGATCGCATCCGCCCCCGTCTCGGCGGCGATCCGCGCATCGTCGACGTCGCAGACGCCCTTCAGGATGAGCTTGCCCGGCCAGATCGAGCGGATCCAGGCCACGTCCTTCCAGGACAGCGACGGATCGAACTGCCCGGCGATCCAATGCGACAGCGTCGACAGCCCCGAGCCCCCCGTCGGCGCATTGGTCAGGTTGCCGAAGGTCTTGCGCTTGCCGCGCAGCACTTCCAGCGCCCAGCGCGGCTTGGTGGCGATGTCCAGCGCATTGCGCAGCGTCAGCTTCGGCGGCACCGCCAGGCCGTTCTTGATGTCGCGATGCCGCTGCCCCTGGATCTGCAGGTCCAGCGTCAGCACCAGCGCCGAGCATTTGGCCGCGATCGCCCGCTCCACCAGCGACTTCGAGAAGCCGCGGTCGCGCATGACGTAGAGCTGGAACCAGAACGGCTTCTGCACCGCCTCGGCGACATCCTCGATCGAGCAGATCGACATGGTCGACAGGGTGAAAGGGATGCCGAAGGCATGCGCGGCGCGGCAGCCATGGATCTCGCCATCGGCATGGAACAACCCCGTCAGGCCGGTGGGCGCGATGGCCACCGGCATGCTGACCGGCTCGCCCAGCATGGTGGTCGCCGTGCTGCGCTCCGAGACATCGACCATCACCCGCTGCCGCAGCTTCAGCGCGGCGAGGTCCTCGCGATTGGCGCGCAGCGTCGCCTCGTCATAGGAGCCGCGATCGGCATAGTCGAAGATGGCGCGCGGGATGCGACGGCGCGCGATGTCGCGCAGATCCTCGATATTCGTGGCGATCGGCACAGTGTTCCCCCGGGCATCTGGCGCGTTGGCTTGGCGCGTTTCTGTCACGCCAGTGTCGCGCCGGCACCCCGCGCCCGCAAGCGTCCTGCCAGGCCCCGATTACCAGGGAAGATCCATCCAGGAGAGGTGCCCGCCCTTGCCGGCCCCGGTGTCGAGGAACACCGCGCGCCCCCCCGCCGCCGAGACCGCCACATAGGGCCGCCCGTCCAGGCTGCGCAGCTCATGCCCGCAATAGACGGTGATGCCGGACGGGATGCGGTGCACCCAGTTGTGCAGCCGCTCGGGATAGCCGTCGGCCCGCGTCCGGCTGGTCACCTGGCCGAACAGCGCGCGCGGCACCAGCCCCTCGGGCTTGGCGGTGCCGGCATCCGGCGGCGAGGCCTCGCGCAGCATCCGCGGATGGAAGCCGCCATGCACGAACAGCCAGGAGCCCAGCCGCAGCCAGGCCGGCGCCTCGCCGATCGCGGCCATGGCGCGCGCCTTCAGCGCCTCGCCATCCGGGGCGGCGTCCAGCTGGGCGAGCGTCACGCCCAGCCCCTCGGGATCGGGGCGCACCAGCGCGCCGCCCAGCGCGCGGCGCAGCTTGTGGTCGTGGTTGCCCAGGATGAACAGGCCCTGGCCCTGCTCGACCAGGTCGAAGGCCAGCCGCAGCGTGCCGGGATTGTCGGGGCCGCGATCGGTCAGGTCGCCCAGCTGCAGCACGAAGAACCGCTTCTCGGCGGCGCCCGCGACCGCGGCGGCGAAGGCGCGGGCATCGCCGTGGACGTCGCCCACCACCCGCAGCCCCTTGAACCCCTGCTTCAGCCGGGCGACCAGCGCCGTGCCGGGGGTCATTCCCGCGCGCTCCGCAGATCCGCGAAGGCGGCGAGCGCCCGGGCCCGCGCGCCGGCATGGTCGACCACCGGCTTCGGATAGCTCTTGCCCAGCACGACGCCGGCCTCGCGCAGCACGGCCTCCGGCGCCGCCCAGGGCTGGTGCAGCCATTTGTCGGGCAGCTGCGCCAGCTCGGGGACGAATTCGCGCACATAGGCGCCGTCGGCGTCGAATTTCTGGCCCTGCAGGATCGGGTTGAAGATGCGGAAATACGGCGCCGCATCCACCCCGCAGCCCGAGACCCACTGCCAGTTCTGGCTGTTGCTGGCGAGGTCGCCATCGACCAGCGTGTCCAGGAACCAGGCCGCGCCCTCCTGCCAGGGCTGCAGCAGGTGCTTGACCAGGAAGCTGCCGGTGATCATCCGCACCCGGTTGTGCATCCAGCCATGCCGCCACAGCTGCCGCATGCCGGCATCGACGATCGGATAGCCGGTCTGCCCGCGCTGCCACGCCGCCAGCAGCTTTGCATCCGGCTGCCAGCCGAACTGCTCGAACTCGGCGCGCAGCGGCTTCTCGGGCAGCTGCGGATGGTGCCACAGCGTGTGGTAGGAAAACTCCCGCCACAGCACTTCCTTCAGCCAGGTCTGCCGGCCGGCATCCTGGCCGCGCTCGGAGACCGCATGCCAGACCTGGCGCGGCGACACCTCGCCCCAATGCAGGCTGGGCGACAGGCGGGAGGTGCCATCGATGCCCGGGATGTCGCGGCCCTTGGCATAGTCGCCCGCGTCGTCGGCGGCGAATTCGGCCAGGCGCGCCTGGGCGGCTTCCTCGCCCGGGGTCCACATCTCAGGGAAGCCAGAGGCCCAGTCGGGCTCCGGCTTGTGCGGCAGCAGCTTCAGGGAAGCCAGGCTGGCGCCGCCCTTCGGCGGCTTCACGCCGGTCAGCTTGTCGGGCGCCGGGATGGCGGGCGGCGGCTCGCCCATCGCCATGATCGCGCGGGCGAAGGGGGTGTAGACGGCATAGGGCTTGCCCTGGCCGCTGCGCAGCCGGTGCGGCTCCAGCAGCACCGAGGAGGTGTGCAGCACCAGCTTGCGGCCATCGGCCTCCAGCGCCTCGGCGACCGCCGCGTCGCGCTGCCGCGCCCAGGGGGCGTAGAGCCGCCCGGCCTGCACCGTCTGGGCACCGATGGCGCGGGCCAGCTTCGGGATTTCCGTCACCGCATCGCCATGGACCAGATGCAGCGCGGCGCCCTTGGCCTCCAGCGCGGCGGCCAGCGCGGCCAGGCTGTGATGCAGCCACCAGCGGTTGGCCCCGCCATGCCGGTGCGCCGCGTCGTCCAGCACATAGACCGCCAGCAGCGGCCCCTCGGCCGCGGCATGCAGCGCCGGGTTGTCGGCCAGCCGCAGGTCCTGGCGGAACCAGACCAGGCTTGGTGCTGCCCCTGTCATGTCGCGCCGATCGCCGCCATGCGGCCGGCGGCGGCGGAGGCAAGCTGCCGCATCGGCCCGGTGGCCGCGCTGTACAGCCGGTCGCGCCCGAGCAGGAAGGCCCGCCCGCCGCGCGGGAACAGCGCCGCGATGGGCGGCGCGGTGATCGCCAGGCCCCCGGTATAGGCGCCGAAGGCCGGCAGCATGACGCGCCGCGCATCGGCCAGGAAGCAGGGGCGCTCGACCGGGCCGCAGCGCGTCTCCAGCGCCGCCTTGGGGTGGAAATGGCCGCTGAGCTCGAAGCCGGCGGCATTCCCCGGCCGGCCCTCATGGCGGAAGGTCAGGGGACCGAGCTTCAGCTCGTCCACCGCCGCGCCGGGCAGGCCCTCGGGCGGCACCGGGTCGTGGTTGCCCAGCACCCAGGTCACCTCGCGCCCGGCCAGCAGGGCGGCCAGCGCCTGGCGGTCGGGGGCCGACAGCCGCGACGGGCCGCCGGCGTCATGGAAGCTGTCGCCCAGGAACAGCAGGTGCGCGGGGGCAAAGCGGCGCAGCAGCGGCTGCAGCCGCGCCAGGGTCTCGCGCGTGTCATAGGGCGGCACCAGCTGGCCGCGGGCGGCGAAATGGCTGCCCTTCTCCAGGTGCAGGTCGGCCAGCACCAGCAGGCGTTGGGCGGGCCAGAACAGGGCCCCGGCGGGATCGAGCAGCAGGCGTTCGCCGGCCAGGTGAAAGGGCGCTGAAATCATTGCTTCCCCTGCGTTACCGGAGTGCGACAGAGGCGGAAAGGGGAAAAGCTGCCGCAAGCCCCGGAAATACGGCGAAATTCTGGCCGTTGGCTTAACCCTTGCGCGGCCCCGTGACGGCGCGGGGCGCGCGGCGGACGAAGCGGGCGCGGCGGTCGCGCTTCGAGCGTCCCTCAGCCGGCGCCGGGCGCTGGGCGCCCAGCTGCTCCTCCAGCCCCAGGCTGCCGGTGAAATGGTCCTCGCCCTCGGTAGCCTCCTCGACCAGCGCCACGGCCTCGGCCAGCAGCGCCTCCTCGGCATTGCCGGAGACCCATTCGCGGCCCTCCTCGATCAGGGCGGGGACGGCCAGCGGTGAAACCCGTTCCAGCGCGCGATGCCGGATGCGGCCCTGGATGCGCGCCAGCAGGCTGCCGATGCGGCCGACATCGGTCAGGCCCGTCGCCGCCTCGGCGCGGGTGGCGCGCAGCAGGATGTGGTCGGGCTCATGGCGGCGGAGCACGTCGTAGATCAGGTCGGCGCTCATCGTCATCTGCCGCCCGGATTTCTCGGCGCCCGGGTGGTTCTTCTCCAAAAGCCCGGCGATGGTCGCGATGTTGCGGAAGCTGCGGCGGAGCATCGAGCTCTCCGCCATCCATTCCTCCAATTCCTCGCCCAGCAGGTCCTCGGTGAAGAGCGCTTCGACGTCGGTGACCGGGAAGGCCGACCAGGCCGCCAGCACATAGTCGGTGCCGAGGAAGCCCAGCGGCGCCAGCCCCAGCCGCTCCATCCGCCGGGTCAGCAGCATGCCCAGCGTCTGGTGCGCCAGCCGCCCCTCGAAGCAATAGGCGACCAGGAAGAAGCGGCCGCCGCGCGGAAATGTTTCTATCAATAGTCCCTCCGCTGGAGGGACTTCGGACGCGTGTTGCTGCAGCCGCAGCCATTCGCGCACCGGCGGCGGCAGGGCGCGCCAGGCGCGGGGGTCGGAGAGGATCGCCCGCACCCGCCGCGCCAGGTCGGTGGACAGCGGCATGCGCGACCCGGCATAGGTCGGGATGCGCGGCTCGCCCTCGCCGCCGGGCGAGACGACGGCGGCGGTGGGATCGAGCCGCTCGTATTTCAGCAGCCGTCCCGCGAACAGGAAATTGTCGCCGGGCTCGAGGGTGGAGATGAACCACTCTTCCACCTCGCCCAGCACCGGGCCGCCGCGCAGCCGCACCTTCAGCAGCGGCGTCTCGACAATGGTGCCGAGGTTCATCCGCAGCTGCCGCGCCACCTGCGGCCCGCGCACATGCACCAGCCCCTCGGCGTCCTGGAACAGCTTTCGAAAGCGTTCATAGGCGGTCAGGGCGTAGCCGCCGTCCTGCACGAAGCGCAGCGTGTCGTCGAAATCCTGGCGCGACAGCTGGGCATAGGGCTGCGCCCGCCGCACCTCCGCGAACAGGTCGTCCGGGTGGAAGGGCGCGTGGCAGGCCATGGCCAGGATATGCTGCGCCAGCACGTCGAGGCCGCCGGGGCGGGGCGGCTCGCCATCGACCTCGCCGGCGGCCACGGCCTGGATGGCGGCGCGGCATTCGATCACCTCGAAGCGGTTGGCGGGGACCAGGATGGCGCGGCTGGCCTCGTCCATGCGGTGGTTGGCGCGGCCGACCCGCTGCAGCAGCCGCGCCACCCCCTTCGGCGCGCCGACCTGGATCACCTGGTCGACCGCGCCCCAGTCGATGCCGAGGTCGAGCGAGGCCGTCGCCACCACCGCGCGCAGCTTGCCCGCCGCCATCGCGGCTTCCACCTTGCGGCGCTGCTCGACGGTCAGCGAGCCGTGGTGGAGGGCGATCGGCAGGTTGTCCTCGTTCAGCCGCCAGAGGGCGGCGAAGCAGAGCTCCGCCTGGGCCCGGGTGTTGACGAAGATGATGGTGACGCCGGCCTGGCCGAGCCGGGCATAGACATCGGGCATCGAGGCCAGGCCCATATGCCCGCCCCAGGGCAGCCGGCCGGCGGGCAGCATCACCTCCAGCGCCGGGGCGGCGCCGCCGCGGGCGCGCACCAGCCGCACGTCCTCGGGCCGGGCGGTGGGGGACACCCAGGCGGCAATCGCCTCCGGATGCGCCACCGTCGCCGACAGCCCGACCCGACGGGCTTTCGGCGCCAGGCGGGTCAGCCGCGCCAGGCCGAGCGCCAGCTGGTCGCCGCGCTTGCCGCCGGCCAGCGCATGCACCTCGTCGATGACGATGCAGGCCAGGCTGGCGAAGATGCTGTCGGCATCGGGCAGCGACAGCAGCAGGGTCAGGCTTTCCGGCGTGGTGAGCAGGATCTGCGGCGGGTCCTGGCGCTGGCGGCTGCGGCGGTTGGCGGGGGTGTCGCCGGTGCGGGTCTCGATGCGGAGCTCGAGCCCCATCTCCTCGACCGGCGCCAGCAGGTTGCGGGCGATGTCGACGGCCAGCGCCTTCAGCGGCGAGATATAGACGGTGTGCAGCCCGGGGCGCGGGTTGCGGTGCAGGTCGATCAGGCTGGGCAGGAAGCCGGCGAGCGTCTTGCCGCCGCCGGTCGGTGCGATCAGCAGGGCCGAGTCGCCGGCCTCGGCGGCCGCCAGCATGGCCAGCTGGTGCGGCCGCGGCTGCCAGCCGCGGCGGGCGAACCAGGCGGCAAAAGGTTCTGGCAATGTTCGCATCGGTCCGCCGGATATGGCGTGTTCTGGACCGATGCCAAGGCGCCGAAGGCTGCTTCGCGACCCCACGCCAAATGAATGTGGGGGTCTGGGGGCATTCAATGCCCCCAGATTCTTCGCTTACTGCAGATAGCCCCACCGCGCCGTGGCCGGTTCCGCGCTGGCCCAGCGCCAACCGGCCGGGTTGCGGCAGGTCGTGGCGACGAAGATGCCTTCGGGCGGCGCCTCCGGCTTCTCCTGAACAGAAAAAAGAATCTCGCGGCACTGGGTCAGCGGCGTGTCGATCACCCGCGTCACCGCCAGCTGCCCGGCCTGGTCGCGCCAGCCGAAGGGCAGCTCGTGCTTCACCTGCCAGGGGCGGGAGTCGCCGGCGGCGAGCTCGCTGGCCGCCTGGGCGATGGCGATCTGCTCGTCATTCTGCATGCCGCGCATCCAGCGCTTCATCGCCGCGTCGGCGGCGGCGCGCACGGTGACGCCGACCGCGTAGCCGACCGCCGGGTTCGAGGTGATGGTGCCGGTGGCGGCGCCGGACAGGCCGCCGGCCAGGCCGCCCGCCAGCTCGCATCCGGCCAGCAGCGGCGCCAGCAGCAGCAGCGCCGCGGCGCGCAGCCTCACTGCAGCGAGCCCCAGCGCGCGACCGCGGGCTCGGCGCTGGCCCATTTCCAGCGCTCGCCCTGGCGGCAGATGATGGCGGTGAAGAACTCGGTCTCGATCGGCACCTCGCCATCGACCGAGAAGACGATCTCGCGGCAGGCCAGGCCCAGCGCGCCGATCTCGCGCACGATGGTCACCTGGCCGCTGGGGTCGCCGACCGGCAGGCTGTGCTTGACCTGCCAGCGCGCCACGGTGCCGGCGCGCAGCGGCCCGGCGGCATTGGCGATGCCATCCTGCTCGGCGGTCTGCAGGCGGCGGCGGGTATAGTCCAGCCCGGCGCGGGCGGCGGAGAGCACGCCGACGCCGATGCCGGCGGTGACCGCGGTGTCGCGGGTGACGGCGCTGGCCAGGCCGGCGCCGCCCAGGCCCGCAACCTCGGCGGAGCCCTCGGTGACCAGGGACGCGCAGCTGGGCAGGGTCGTCAAAGCTGCCAACAGCAGCAGGGCCGGCTTCATCCTTGGTCTCGCTCCTCGCTCCGGACGCCTTGTCTTCGCATAGCCCGGCCCCGGCGGGGGGTCTAATGCCGGCTGCGTCATTGAAGCTTCACTGCGCTGCAGCATAGGCGCCGAACCCGGTTAACATGGGCCTTGGTATTCGCCGCGGGCTTGCCCCTGGAGAACCCGATGACCATCCGCACTCGTCTGCTCGCCGCCTTGCTGTTGATCGGTGGGCTGACCGCGGCCCTGGCGTCGTGGCTGGCCGCCGACGCCTGGGCCGATGCGCAGGGCGCGCGCCGGGTCGATGCCGCCGCCGCCACGCTGTCGCGGCTGGCCGCCGCCCGCCAGGCGGTGGTCGACGAGGCGGCGCTGCTGACCGACACCGCCATCGCCGCCCCCGGCGCCGCGGGCCCGCCGGCGCAGGCGGCGCTGCAGGCGGCGGCCCAGGCCAGCCGGGCGGCGTTGCAGCGCCTGCCGGCCGCCGCCGCCCGGGCGGACGCGCCGCTGCAGGCGCTGCGCGCGCCGCTGCTGGAGGCCGCGCGCATCCCGCGCGACGAGCGCGAGCGGGCCGAGGCCGAGGCGCTGTCCCAGGCCCTGGCCGCGACGCTGGGCCAGCTGCGCCAGGCGGCGGCCACGCTGTCGCGCGAGGCCGCCGCCGGGGCCCCGGCCGCCGCCGCGGCGCTCGGCATGGCGGAAGAATCGCAGACCCTGTTCGAGCTGATGAGCGAGCGCTCGATGACGCTGTCGCAGGGCATCGCCGGCGGCGCGCTGGGCTATGACAAGGCGGTCGCCGCGACCGCGCTGGGCGGCCGCGTAGCCGAGGCCTGGTCGCGGCTGCAGGCCGCCGCCAGCGAGGCCGGCGCCGACGCGCCCGCGCTCGCCGCCGCCGCGACCGTGCTGGCCGAGGGGCTGATGCAGGCGGGCGAGCGCAGCTTCGCCGAGCTGGTCGCCGCGGCGCGCGACGGGCTGCCGGCGCCGATGACCTATGCCGAGTTCCGCGACTGGACCGGCCCGACCATCGCCGCCGCCCTGGCCCCGCGCGACCTGGCCCTGGCCGAGGCGCGGGCGCTGTCCGACGCGCTGGCGGCGGCGGCGCAGTGGCGGCTGACGATCGCCGGCGGCGCCATCCTGCTGACCGCGCTGGCGGTGGGGCTGGCGGCGCTGCTGCTGGTGCTGCGCGTGGCCCGGCCCCTGCATGCGCTGACCGGGGCGGTGGGGCGCATCGCCCAGGGCGAGCTCGACACGCCGCTGCCGGGCGACGGCGTGGCCCGCCGCGGCGACAACCGCGACGAGATCGCCGCCATGGCCGAGGCGCTGCGCCAGCTGCGCGCCGAGGCGGTGACGGCGCGCCGCCTCTCGGCCGAGGCGGCGGCCGAGCAGGAGGCCCGCATCCAGCGCGGCCAGCGGCTGGAAAAGCTGCTGGCCGGCTTCGAGGCGGATATCGCCAGCGGCCTGCAGGCGGTGGCCGAGGCGGCGCAGCGGCTGGACGGCACCGCGCTCGGCGTCACCGGCACGGCGGGGCA
>NZ_CACSJM010000121.1 GCF_902706185.1 Roseomonas sp. 18066
GCCCCGGCCTGGCGCGCCGATCTGGGCCCGCGCTCGATCTCGGCGCTGATGCCGCGCGTCACCCGCCCGGCCTTCAAGAAGCGCAGCCCCGCCGGCGCCAACCTGATGGCCGACTGGCCGCAGATCGTGGGTCCCGTGCTGGCCGCCCAGACCATCCCGCAGAAGCTGTCGGCCGGGACGCTGACGCTGGGCTGCGCCGGGCCGGTGGCGATGGAATTGCAGTACCTGGCGCCGCAGCTGATCGCCAAGGTCAATGGCGCCCTCGGCCAGGCGCTGGTGCAGCGGCTGCGCATCGTCCAGGCCAAGCTGCCGCCGCCGGTGCGCAAGGCGCCGAAGCCGCAGCCCGTCGCCCTGCCCGCCCCGATCGACGCCAAGATCGCCGATATCGCCGACCCCGAGCTGCGCGCGGCGCTGGCCCGCCTGGCCCAGGGCGTCTTCCGCCCGAAGCGCTGATGCCGCCCCTGTCGCTGCAGGAACAGGCCTATCGCGCCATCCGCGCCCGCATCGTCACCTGCCGCTTCCCGCCCGGCAGCAGCCTGGTCGAGGCCCAGGTCGCCGAGGCCCTGAACTTCGGCCGCACCCCCGTCCGCCAGGCCTTCGACCGGCTGCGCCAGGAAGGGCTGGTGGTGATCCACCCGCGCAAGCGCGTCGAGGTCCGCGGCATCGACCCGGCCGAGCTGCTGGACATCATCGAGGCGCGGCTGATCAACGAAGGCCACGCCGCCCGCCTGGCCGCCGCCCGCGCCAGCCCCGCCGAGATCGCCGCGCTGGAAGACAATGTGCTGCGCGCCGGCAGCGCCACGGCGGTGGCGGAGACCGAGCAGCTGATGCTGCTGGAGCAGGAATTCCACGGGCTGATCGCCGCCGCGGCGCGCAACGCGGTCCTGGCCGATATCCTGCGCAACCTGCGCGACCGGGCGATCCGCTTCTGGTTCATCGCCGCCGGACAAAGCACCCACCGCCAGTCGGTGGTCGCCCAGCACGCCGAAATCGTCGCGGCCATCGCAGGGCGAGACGGCGCCGCGGCGGAGGGCGCGATGCGGCGGCATATCGAAGATCTCAGGAGCAGCGTTCAGCAGCAAGGCTGAGGCCAGGGGAATGAATTCCCCTGGACCCCTTCTTCTTTCTGATGACCGGCCGTTTGATGACCAGCACTTCAACGAAACAGACACCAGGGCATCGCGGCGGGACGCCATCATACAAAAACAGCGCGCCCCGAAAGGTCGCGCTGCCGCTGGGCCGTTTCACGTCCCGTCTCCACGTGGACACGGCAGTCACCCCAGAAAAAAGAAGGGGGTTCGGGGGAATTCATTCCCCCGACCTCAAGCCGCCTCTTCGCTCCCGAACGCCACGGGCGGCGTCCATCCCTTCCCCGGCACCGCCGCCATCAGCGCCCGCGTATATTCATGCTGCGGGTTGGCGAAGATCGCCGCGGCGGGCCCGTGCTCGACGACCTCGCCGCGGCGCATCACCGCCAGCTGGTCGCAGAGCTGGGCGGCCACGCGCAGGTCGTGGGTGATGAAGACCATCGACAGGCCGAGCTGCTCGCGCAGCTGCACCAGCAGCTTCAGCACCTGCGCCTGCACCGAGACGTCGAGGGCGGAGACCGGCTCGTCCGCCACCAGCACTTCCGGCCGCAGCGCCAGCGCGCGCGCCAGGCCGATGCGCTGGCGCTGGCCGCCGGAGAATTCATGCGGGAAGCGGTCCAGCGCCGAGGGGTCCAGCCCGACCAGGGCGAAGAGCTCCCGCGCCCGGGCCATCGCCTCGGCCTTCGGCGTGCCATGGATGATCGGGCCCTGGGCCACCAGCTCGCCCACGCGGCGGCGCGGGTTGAGCGAGGCGTAGGGGTCCTGGAACACCATCTGCACCCGTTTCGCCTCCTGGCGCAGCGCCTGCTTCGACAGCGCCAGGCGGTCCTGGCCGCCGAGGCGGATCTCCCCGGTCTCGGGGTCGAGCAGGCGCAGGATGCAGCGGGCCAGCGTCGACTTGCCGGAGCCGCTCTCGCCGACGATGCCCAGCGTGCCGCCGCGCGGCAGGCTGAGGGAGACGTCCTTCACCGCATGGGTGACGCGGCGGTTGCGGCGCAGCAGCCCGCCCTTGCGATAGGTCTTGGAGACGTGGTCGATCTCGAGGAAGGGCGCGCCGGTGACGGGGGCGCGCTCGGGCGGCGCCAGCGGCGGCACGGCGGCGACCAGCGCCCTCGTATAGGGGTGCTGCGGGTGGTTCAGCACCTCGGCCGCCGGCCCCTGCTCGACCAGGATGCCGCGGCGCATCACCGCGACCCGGTCGGCGATGTCGGCGACCACGCCGAAGTCGTGGGTGATGAACAGCACGGCGGTGCCGGTGCGGCGCTGCAGGTCGCGGATCAGCTCCAGGATCTGCGCCTGGGTCGTGACGTCGAGCGCGGTGGTCGGCTCGTCGCAGATCAGCAGCTTCGGCTCCAGGGCGAGGGCCATGGCGATCATGGCGCGCTGCCGCTGGCCGCCGGAGAGCTCATGCGGGAAGGCGCGGGCGGCGCCAGAGGGGTCGGGGATGCGCACCTGCTCCAGCAGCGCCAGCACGCGGGCGTCGATCTCGCGCCCCGAAAGCTGGGTGTGGGTGCGGAACATCTCGCCGATCTGGCTGCCGATGCTGCGCAGCGGGTTCAGCGCCGTCATCGGCTCCTGGAACACCATGCCGATGGCGGGGCCGCGCAGCTTGCGCATCTCGGCCGCCGGCAGCGGCAGCAGGTCGCGGCCCTGGAAGCGGATGGCGCCGGCGGTGGCCACCACGCCCTCGGGCAGCAGCCCCATCACCGCGCCCGCGGTCAGCGACTTGCCGGAGCCGCTTTCGCCGACGACGCAGAGGATCTCGCCGGGGTTCAGGGTGAGGGAGACATTGTCCAGCGCATGCGGCCGGTCGGCGCCCTTGGGCAGGGCGACGGTCAGGCCTTCGATCGAGAGCAGGCTCATCGTCCCTTCAACCTCGGATTCAATGCGTCGTTGAGGCCCTGCCCGACAAGCGAGACGCCGAGCACGGTCAGCAGGATGACCAGGCCGGGGATGGCCGAGACGTACCAATGCACCCGCAGCACGCCCTTGCCCGCGCCGATCAGGTTGCCCCAGGAGGGGATGTTGGGGTCGGACAGGCTGAGGAAGGCGAGCGCGCTTTCCAGCAGGATCGCCACCGCCATGATGACGCTGGCATAGACGATGATCGGCGGCAGGGCGTTGGGCAGAATCTCGCGGAAGATGATCTGCGCGTCGCGCATGCCCAGCACCCGGCAGGCCTGGACGAATTCGCGGTGGCGCAGCGTCAGGAACTCGGCCCGCGTCAGCCGCGCCGAGGGCGGCCAGGAGACGATGCCGATGGCGACCGTGACGAAGCTGATGTTGGAGCCGAAGACGGCGACCAGGACCAGCAGCAGCAGGAAGTTGGGCAGGGTCTGGAAGGCTTCGGTGACGCGCATCAGCAGGTCGTCGACCCAGCCGCCATAGAAGCCGGAGATGGCGCCGACGACGATGCCGATCAGGATGGCGATGACGGTGGCGACGAAGCCGATCAGCAGCGAGGTGCGGGCGCCGTGGAAGATCTGCGCCGCGATGTCGCGCCCGGTATTGTCGGTGCCGAGCCAGAAGCGCGGATTGTCCATCGGCCATTGCAGCGGGCGCCCGGCCAGCGACAGCGGGTCGCGCGGGAAGATCCAGCTGGCCGAGAGGGCCATGCCGATGACGGCCAGCACCAGCAGCAGGCCGATCACCGCCGCCGGGTTGCGCGCATAGCGCCTGAGGAAAGCCATGCGCCTATGACCCCGTGACGATGCGCGGATCGAGCTTGGCGTAGAGCATGTCCACGATGAAGTTGATGGTGATGACCAGCAGCGCCGAGACGAAGACGATGCCGAGCAAGGTGTTCACGTCGCGCTGCACCACGGATTCATAGGCCAGCCGGCCGAGGCCGGGCAGCGCGAAGACGCTCTCCACCACCACCGACCCGCCCAGCATGGTGCCGGCCTGCAGCCCCATCAGCGTGACGCCCGGCAGCAGCGCGTTGCGCAGCACGTGGCGCAGCACGACGGCGGTCTCGCCCAGGCCCTTGGCGCGGGCGGTGCGGACGAAGTCCAGCGTCAGCACCTCCAGCATCGAGGCGCGCATGATGCGGAGGTAGGTCGCCAGATAGGTCAGCGCCAGGGTGGCCACCGGCAGCACCAGGTGCCAGGCGATGTCGAGCACCCGGGCGAGGCCGGTGGTGCCGCTGCCGATCTCCTCGAAGCCGCCGGCGGGCAGCCAAGCCAGGCGGACGGCGAAGACGACGATGCCCATCATGCCGAACCAGAAGCTGGGGGTGGCGTAGAAGACCAGCCCCAGCGTCGAGATCAGCGCATCCGGCCAGCGGTTGACCCGCCGCGCGGCGATGACGCCCAGCGCCATGCCGGCGGCGAAGGCGAAGCTCAGCGCGGTCGCCATCAGCAGCAGGGTGACCGGCAGGCGCTCCAGGATGACGCTGGCCACCGGCTTGCCGTAGATGGCGGAGAAGCCGAGGTCGAGCGTCACCAGCCGCAGCAGGTAGCGGCCGAGCTGCACCAGCACCGGCGCATCCAGCCCGTAGAAGCTGCGCAGCTGCTCGATCATCGCCGGGTCGCCGCCGCCCATCTGGGCCACCAGCGCGTCGACGGTGTCGCCCGGCGCCAGCTGCAGCAGCAGGAAGAGCCCGACCAGGATCAGCAGCAGCGTCGGCAGGCTGGCGGCCAGCCGGCGCAGCGCCAGGAACAGGATGCGCATGTCGGTCCTTCAGGCGGGCTGGATCCAGGTGTCGTGCATATCGCCGGAATCCCAGCGCGGCACGTTGTGGTGGTTCTGCACCCGCTTCGAGGTCGCGGCGTAGAAGGGGCGCTCGGTCATCATCCAGACCGGCAGCTCGTCATTCACCGCCTTGACGAAATCGGCGTAGAGCGCGCGCCGCTTCGCCACATCGACCTCGCTGGCGGCGTCGTCGATCAGCTTGTCGACGGCATCCGACTGCCAGCCGAACTGGTTGGTCCAGGGCGCGCCCTTCGGCGAGCCCGAGCGGTACCAGACGGTGGTCGAGACCGCCGGATCGCCGCGATACTGGTGCCAGCCGGTGGCCAGGTCGAAGTTCCAGTCGCGATAGACCGCCGAGAGGGCGCCGGCGATGTCGAGCTGGACGATCTCCACCCGGATGCCGACCTGCGAGAGCGACTGCTGGATGAAGGTGGCGAGCAGCGGCACGTCCTCGCCATTCATGATCGGCACGATCTTCAGGCTGAAGCGGATGCCCCCTGCCCCGCGCTTGTAGCCCGCCTCGTCCAGCAGCTTCTCCGAGCGCGCCTTGTCGTAAGGGTAGGGCACGGCGTTGTTCGGGAAGAATTCCGGCGACAGCGAGGGAATGGGCCCGGTGGCCGGCTTGCCCAGCCCGTACAGGAAGTTCTCCAGGAAGAAGGGCACGTCCACCGCATGGGCGATGGCCTGGCGCACCCGCTTGTCGGACAGCTCCTTGCGGCGCGTGTTGAATTCGAGGGTGTTGTTGAAGACATTGCCCTCGACGCCGCGGGTCGAGACCTCGAAGCGGTTGTCCTTGCGCAGCCGGTCGATATCGGCGAGCGGCAGGCCGTTATAGGCCGAGATCTGCACCTGCCCGGTCTCCAGCGCCGCGGTCGCCGCCGACCGGTCGGTGATGAAGCGCCAGACGATGCGGTCGAGATAGGGAAAACCCTGGCGCCAGTAGTTCGGGTTGCGCTCGGCGATGACATACTGGCCGCGCTGGTATTCGACGAACTTGAAGGGGCCGGTGCCGATCGGCGCGGTGTTGGCCGGGTTCTCCAGCACGTTGCCGCTCTCGAAGACATGCTTCGGCACGATGTAGCCGAGGTCGCAGAGCGCGCGCAGCAGCAGGTTCAGCGGCATCGGGCGGGAGTAGCGGAAGACCGCGGTCAGCGGGTCCGGCGTCTCGACCGCCTCGAGATAGAGCTGCAGCGTGGTGCCGTAGTTGAGGTGCTTCTTCCACTGCTCCATCGCGCTGTACTGCACGTCGGCCGCGGTGAAGGGTTTTCCATCGTGCCACTGCACGCCGGCGCGCAGCTTGAAGGTCACCGTCTTGCCGTCGGGAGTAGCGTCCCAGCTCTCAGCCAAAACTGGAAGAATCTTGCCGCCCTCGCCCAGGTCGACCAGCGGCTCGATGATCTTGCTGGTGATGACATAGACGCCGGTCGAGGCGCGCAGCGCCGGGTTCAGGATGCGCTGCTCCGAGCCCAGATGGATGGTCAGCACGCCGCCGCGGCGCGGCGCCTGCGCCAGCGCGGGCAGCGGCAGGCTGGTATTGGCCGCGGCGCCGAGGGCAATCCCGGACAGCAGCAGGTGGCGGCGTGTGATTTGCATGGTCTCGGCTCTCCGTCGTTAGCAATCAACAAGCGGTGAAAGTGAGATTCTGTCAATCACCCGAGCCATTTCAGCAAATTTAGATCGTGGAATGGCAGGGATACGTCAAACGCGCTTGCCGCAGCGCAGCAAAGCTGGCCCCGGCGCCGCGGCGACGCAAGAGGCCATGGTCACGCTTTCGCAACGGGTCGGCGGCTCAGGCCTTGATGCGGGTCAGCACGGGGGCCGCGGGGGCGCTGGACCAGCCGGCGAGCTCTTCCATCGCCGCGCGGTCGAGAATGTCGAGCCGCCCCTTCTGCAGCGAGGCGACGCCGTCGCGGCGCAGCACCGCCAGCGCCCGGTTGGCATGCTCGACGGAGAGGCCCAGCGCGTCGGACAGATGCGCCTGCTTCAGCGGCAGGGCGGCGCCCGTGCGGTCGGCGCCGCCGCGATGGGTCAGCCGCGTGTGCAGCTCCAGCAGCAGATGGGCCACGCGCCCCAGCGCGTCGCGGCGGCCCAGGCTGGTCAGGCGCTCGCGCAGCCGGGCGCGGTCGCGCACCAGCCCGTCGGCATAGGACAGCGCCAGGCCGGGGTCGCGGCCCATGAACTCGCAGAGCCGGTCGCGGGCGAGGACGCAGAAGCTGGCATCGGTCAGCGCCGAGACCTCGGCGCCATCCTCGCTGCGCTCGACCAGGTCGCCGGGCAAATGGAAGTCGAGGATCTGCCGCCGCCCGTCCGGCGTGGTGGTCCAGGAGAAGGCCCAGCCGGCATAGAGGGTGAAGACGCCGTCGCGGATCGCCTCGCCGCCGCGCACCAGCCGCACGGCGGAGCGGATCCGGGCGATCTCCCCCACCCGCGCCTGCGGCACCACGCGGAACAGCGCGAAGGGCCGCACCGCGCAGGCCGCGCAGGAGCCGGGCAAGGGCGTCAGGGAGGCGGGTTTGGCGGCCATGCCCTGGTTATAGGGGGGGTGGCGGCATGGAACCAAGCCCTTTGCCGCAGCGCCGCCAATGAAGGCCAAGTTGCCGGTCGATTCGGCCGAGACACGTCTCATTTATCAGCGGCATCGAATAAAGAAGCGACAGCGCGCCGGGCACCGCCCGGCGCGCCGCTGACAAAAAACTACTTCTGCAGCGCCTGGACGATCTGCTGGGTGATCTTCTTGGCGTCGCCGAACAGCATCATGGTGTTGTCGCGGAAGAACAGCTCGTTCTCGACGCCGGCATAGCCGCTGGCCATGCCGCGCTTGACGAAGAACACGGTCTTGGCGCGCTCCACATCCAGGATCGGCATGCCGTAGATGGCGCTGGACTTGTCGGTCTTCGCCGCCGGATTGGTCACGTCGTTGGCGCCGATGACATAGGCGACGTCGGCCTCGGCGAATTCCGGGTTGATCTCCTCCAGCTCATGCACCTCGTCATAGGGCACGTTGGCCTCGGCCAGCAGCACGTTCATATGGCCGGGCATGCGGCCGGCGACCGGATGGATGGCGTAGGAGACCTCGGCGCCCTCCTTCTTCAGCAGGTCGCCCATCTCGCGCAGCACCTGCTGCGCCTGGGCCACCGCCATGCCGTAGCCGGGGACGATGATGATCTTGGCGGCATTCTTCATGATATAGGCGGCGTCTTCCGGGCTGCCGGCCTTCACCGGCCGCGCCGGGCCGCCGCTGGCCGCGGCCGAGGCCGCCGCCGGATCGCTGCCGAAGCCGCCCAGCAGCACGTTGATGATGCTGCGGTTCATGCCCTTGCACATGATGTAGGACAGGATCGCGCCCGAGGCGCCGACCAGCGCGCCGGTGACGATCAGCAGCAGGTTGCCGACGGTGAAGCCGATGCCCGCCGCCGCCCAGCCGGAATAGCTGTTCAGCATGGAGACGACGACCGGCATGTCGGCGCCGCCGATCGGGATGATCAGCAGGAAGCCGAGCGCCAGCGCCAGCAGCGCGATCAGCCAGAACAGCGCGGCATTGCCGGTGGCGACAAAGGCGATGACCAGCACCAGCAGCAGCACGCCGAGGCCGAGATTGAGGAAGTGCTGGCCCTTGAAGGTGATCGGCGCGCCCGACATCAGCGCCTGCAGCTTGGCGAAGGCGATCAGCGAGCCGCTGAAGGTGATGGCGCCGATCGCCAGGCCCAGCGACATCTCGACCAGGCTGCCGCCATGGATATGGCCGGGCGTGCCGATGCCGAAGCTCTCGGGGTTGTAGAAGGCGGCGGCGGCGACGAAGACCGCGGCCAGGCCCACCAGCGAGTGGAAGGCGGCCACCAGCTGCGGCAGGGCGGTCATCTGGATGCGCTGCGCCAGCACCGTGCCGATGCCGCCGCCGATGACGATGCCGGCCAGGATCAACCCCAGCCCGCCGCCGCCCATGCCCGGATGCGCCAGCGTCGCCAGGATGGCGATGCCCATGCCGACCATGCCGTAGAGATTGCCGCGCCGGCTGGTCTCCGGATGCGACAGCCCACGCAGCGCCAGGATGAACAGGACCGAGGCCACCATATAGGCCAGGGTCGAAAGCGTGTGCGCCATCGGCTCAGCCCTTCTTCTTGAACATGGCGAGCATCCGCCGCGTCACCATGAAGCCGCCGAAGATGTTTACGGAGGCCAGGGTCACCGCCAGGAAGCCGAAGAATTTTGCCGCCCAGGAATCACCGAGGCCCGTCGCCAGGATGGCGCCGACGACGATCACGGAAGAAATGGCGTTGGTGACACCCATCAGCGGCGAATGCAGCGCCGGGGTGACGTTCCAGACGACGTAGTAGCCGACGAAGCAGGCCAGCAGGAAAATCGTCAGCAACAGAAGAAAAGGCTCGGCGGCTTGGGCGGCGGGGGCGACGGCCTCGGCCATCTGCCGCGCCTGGGCGGCCAGCGCCAGCGCGCGCTCGGCGGTGGCGGAGGCCTGGTTGGCCAGGTCGGTGGGGTTCATCGGTTCCTCTCCCTCGCCTCAGGCCGCCGGGGCCAGCTGCGGATGCACGACCGCGCCGTCGCGGGTCAGGGTGACGCCGCGGATGATCTCGTCCTCGGCGACCAGCTTCGGCGCGCGCGCCTCCTTGTCCCAGAAGGTCGAGAGGAAGGTCAGCAGGTTGCGCGCATAGAGGCTGCTGGCGGCGGCCGGAATGCGCCCCGGCCAGTTCTGCCAGCCGAGGATCTTCACGCCGCCGGCGGTCACCGTCAGCTCGCCCGGCACGGTCAGCGCGCAATTGCCGCCGGCATCCGCCGCGATATCGACCACCACGCTGCCCGGCTTCATGCCGGCGACCATGGCCTCGGTCAGCAGGATCGGCGCGCGGCGGCCCTGGACGAGCGCGGTGCAGACCACGACATCGGCCTTGGCGACGGCGGCGGCGATGACCTCGGCCTGGCGGCGCTTGTAGTCCTCGCTCATCTCCTTGGCATAGCCGCCGGCGGTCTGCGCCTGGGCCATCTCGGCATCCTCGACGCCGACGAAGGCCGCACCCAGCGACTTGATCTCTTCCTTGGCCGCAGGACGGACATCGGTCGCCGAGACACGCCCGCCGAGCCGCCGGGCGGTCGCGATGGCCTGCAGGCCTGCCACGCCCGCGCCCATGATGAAGACATTCGCGGCCGGGATGGTCCCCGCCGCCGTCATCAACATCGGAAAGCCCTTGTCGAAGGCGGTGGCGCCCTCGATCACCGCGCGGTAGCCGGCGAGATTGGCCTGGGACGACAGGATATCCATGCTCTGCGCCCGGGTGATGCGCGGCAGCAGCTCCATGCTGCAGGCCTCGATCCCCGCCTCGGCATAGAGCTTCGCCCGCGCCGGGTTGGCGATGGCCTCCAGCGTGCCGATCAGCAGCGCGCCGCGCGGGATCAGCGCGAGCTCATCGACCTCGCCCTCGCCATGCGCCAGCGGCGCGCGCACCTTCAGCACCAGCCGGGCGCCGGCCAGGGCGGCCGCGGCATCGGCGGCGATCTCCGCCCCGGCTTCCCGATAGGCGTCGTCGGGCAGGCCGGAGGCGAGGCCCGCCCCGCTCTCCACCACCACATCGATGCCGAGGCCGATGAATTTCTTCGCCGTCTCCGGCGTCGCGGCGACGCGGGTTTCCCCGGCACGCCTTTCCTTCAGCACTGCGAGACGCATCAGGCCCTCCCGGCACTATCGCTATCCGATTGTGCCGGGAGATTGACCGGTGGTGGGACCACCGACAAGCCGCATTGCAGTGTCATCCCCGCGACGGCGCGGGGGGCAGCCCCGCTTCAGGTGCCGAAGCGGAAGACGATGGCCGTGGCCGTGGCCTCCACCAGGGTCAGGCTGGCGCCGCCCTCGGCCGGCGCCTCGCCCTGCTGCGTCTCCAGCCAGGTGGCGTAGAGGCCGAGCAGCACGGGCGCGATCCAGCCGCCGGCCTCGTCGGTGGCGGTGGCCACCAGCGGCGCCAGGCGGTGGGTCAGGCGCAGGCTGCGATCGGCCTCGTCGACGGACAAGCTGGCATAGCCCCAGGACAACGTCGCCAGCGCGTCGTTCATCCGCGCCTCCAGCCCGTCCAGCGTCTCGACCGGGCCGAGCGGCAGGCCGGCGCCGAGCTTGGCGCCGACAGCGCGCAGCAGCCCGTCGCGGCCGGCCTTCTCCAGATTGGCGTCGAGCGTCTCCACCAGGGCGCGCAGGAAGCCGCGCCACTGGGCGCTGACCTCGCGCCGCGCCAGATAGGCGAGCGCGGCCGGCGCCGGGTCGGTCTGGGTCATGCCGTGTTTTCTCCTGCCGGCCCTGGTTTTCCGGACCGTCGATGGGCGAGCTTACTGATCAAGCTTGTAGCGGGCGTAAAGCAGGCCACGCGCCTCGCTCCAATCGGCGGAGCGGTCGTAGCGCAGGGCGGCGCCCAGCCGCAGGTTCGGCGTCACCGCATATTCCACGTCGGCGCGCACGCCGCCGGTGAAGCCGGTCTGCGACTGGCCCGGATAGAAGGCGGTGACATTGGTGTTGGAGGCCGCCTGCGCCTCGAGATTGGCCTGCGCCGCATTGTCGTTCGGGAAATACGGCGCGCGGTTCTCGCGGAAGGTGGCGATGCCGGCGCTGGCGCCGAGGCGGTAGCTGAAATCGCCCGAGCGCGCGCGGTAGTCGACCGGGACGGTCGCCGCGAAGAAGCTCTGCGGGCTGAAATAGCCGCCATGGCCCGCGGTGAAGTAGCGCAGGTTGCGGTCATAGGTCTGGTAGAGCATGTCGAGGCCGGTGGTGACCTCCCAGCTCTCGCGACGGTAGAGGGCGGTGTTGAAGCCGGCCGCCGCCTCCCAGCGCGAATTGTCGCGCACCCCGTCGCCTTCCATCGTCGAATAGGCGCCGGCGACATAGAAGTTGGTGTCGGCGCTGTAGCCGTATTCGAGCTGGCCGCGGCCGGTGTTGCGCACCACGCCGCCGAAGGTGCGGCCGGTCGCCGGGTCGCGCATGCCGCCCCAGGACAGCATGGTGTCGGTCACCGCGCGGCGCTCGGCGGTCATGCGCAGGCGCAGATTCTCGCTCAGATGCGGCGCCACCTCGACGCCGCCCAGCACGTTCTGGCTGCGGAAGCCGAGCGGCGTGGTGCCGATATCGGCCGAGAAGATGCCCTGGCTGTAGCCGACGCCGAGCGCGACGCCGGTCGCCGAGGTCTGCCGCGGCGCCGCGGCGGCGGCCTGGGCGGCGGTCAGCGCGGAGCCGTTGTTGATGGTCAGCGCGTTGCTGCCGAAGCGGCTGAGCGCATAGACCGACTGGTCCATGCCGCCGGCATCGATATTGACCACCTGGGCGCGCAGCGAGATGCGGCCGCCGACTTCCGGCAGGGCGGCCGAGACCTCGGCGCCGCCGCCATATTCGGTCAGCTTGTCGAAGCCGCCATCGCCCGAGCGGGTGCGGAAATTGGCCGTCGGCGAGAAGCGGGACGAATTCTCGTCCTGCACCACCGCCAGCTCGCGGTTGATCTGGTTCAGCAGCGGGTCGTTGGCGGCCTGCGGCGGCAGGGTCAGCGGCGCCTGGTAGGTGGCGACCGGGCGGCCCTGGGCATAGCTGGGCTGGGCATAGCTCGGCTGGGCATAGGCCGGCTGGGCCGTCGCCGCCGGGGCGGGGGCCGCGCCATAGGTCGGGCCGGCATAGTTCGGGCTGCCCGGCGGCGGGGCCACCGGCGGATAGGTCAGCGGCGCCTGCGGCGCGGCCGGCGCGGCGGCGGCGGACGCGGCGTCCGGCGGCGTCGCATAGGTGCCGCCCGGCATGCCGATGATCGGCGCCGCCTGGCTGGACATGCCCTGGCCGGCCAGCGCGACGCGGCGCGAGCCACCCTCGGCCCCGGCATCGGCATAGGCCTCGCCGCCGCCGATCTGGCCGCGGCGCTGCTCGGCGGCCAGCAGCAGGGCGCCGCGGGCGCGGGCCTCGTCGCCGCCGGCGCGCGCCAGCCGGGCCTCGATCATCGACAGGCGGGGGTCGTTCGGGGCCAGCGCCCGGGCCTCGGCCAGCAGCCCCTCGGCGCGGGCCCACTGGTCGAGCAGGATGGCGGCATCGACCGCGCCGCCGCGCGCCTCGAGGTTGCGCGGGTCGCGGCGGAGGACGCCCTCGGCCAGGCGCTGCGCCTCGCGGGCGTCGCGCGCGCCCTGGTAGAGCTGGAAGGTGACGCGCGGCGCTTCCTGGCGGGGGGCGGCGGCGACCTGCTGGGGCGCGGCCGGCTGCGGTGCCGCGGGCTGCGGCGCCGGGCGCGGCGCGGCGGCGGCGACCGCGGTCGGCGCGGGCGCGCCGGCGGCGCGCAGCCCGGCCAGCTGGCGGCGCTCATCGGTGGAGAGGCGGCTGTCCTGGGCCAGCTCGACGGCGATCTGGCTGGCCGGCTGGTCCAGCCCGACCTCCTGCAGCGCCATGGCGATGGCGAGCCGCCCGGAGGCCGGCGCGCTACGATTGGCGGCCAGCGCCGCCTGGGCGGCCTCGGTCGCGGCCTGGGCATCGCCGAGCCCGGCCAGCGCCTCGACCACCAGGGCGGCGGTCTCGCCGCTGGGCTCGGGACGGGCGGCGAGCGACAGCAGCCGGCGCTTGGCCTCGCCGCGATGGCCGAAGGCATCGGGCTCGAGCGCGGCGGCGACCTGCTGCTGCAGCCGGGCGCGGCGCATCAGCCGGCCCATATCGGCGCTGCGCAGCCGGTCGGGCACGCGCTCCAGCAGGCCGGCCACGTCCAGCATGCGGCCTTCGTCGCTGGCGAAGAGGGCGGCGGCAAAGACCGGCTCGGCGGCGCCGGTCTCGGCCGGCTGGTCGACCAGGGCGCGCGCCTCGGTGCCCTTGCCCTGGGCGGCCAGCGCCCGGGCCAGGTCGAGCCGCAGCCAGGGGTTGCCGGTCTCGGCGGCCAGGGCGCCGCGCAGCAGGGCGATGCCGGATTCGGCGTCGCCGGCGCGCTGCGCCTCGATGCGCAGCGCCTCGGCGCGCTGGGCGGCGGCGCTGCCGGCGACCAGGCGGTTGCGGCGCTCGGCCAGCTGCTGCGCCTCGGCGAAGCGGCCCTGGCGCTGCAGCGCCTCGAACAGCCCGGCCATCGGCGTCGCCAGCTCCGGCCGGCGGGCCAGCGCGGCGCGGTAATGCTGCTCGGCCCCGGCCAGGTCGCCGCGGCGCAGCGCCAGGTCGGCCAGCAGGGTCTCGGCCTCGACCCGCTCGGCGCCCTCGCGGCGCAGGCCCCGGCGCAGGATCTGCTCGGCCTGGTCGAACTGGCTGCGCTGCACCGCCTGGCGCGCCTGGGCGACCAGCGTCGGGCCGGCGGCGCCGTCCAGCGCGCGGGCCCAGCGGGCGCGGCCATTGGCGGGGTCGGCGGCGATCGCCTCGCGCAGCAGCGCGGTCGCCTCGGTGCGGCGGCCCTGGCGCAGCCGCGCGACGCCGAGGCCACCACGGGCATCGGCATCCTCGGGGCGCAGCACCAGCACGGACTGGAACTCGCGCGCCGCATCGGCCAGCAGGCCGGCATTCAGCGCCGCGAAGCCGCGCAGCCGGGCGGCGCCGCCATCGCCGACGGCACGGCCGGCATCGGCCAGCCGCTGCTGCATCAGCGGGTCGTTCGGGAACAGCTTGAGATAGGCCTCGATGCCGCCGGCCGCCTCGGGGGCCAGGGCCTCCCATTGCAGCGCGTCGCGCCAGGCGGCGCGGGCGTCGCCCGCGCCCTCGGGCTGCTGCGCCAGCGCCTGCAGCCGGCGGATGCCCTCGGCGCGCGAGCCCTCGCGATAGGTCATGATCCGGGCGAGCGCCAGCGGCAGCCGGCGATCGGCCGGGCTGCGGGCGACCAGCCGGGCCACCGCCTCGCGCGCCTCCGGGTGGCCGTCCGGCGTGCCGGCCAGCGTCTGGTAGTATTCGATGGCGAAGGCCGCCGGCGGCACCGGGCCGCCGAACAGCTTCCTGTACAAGGCCACCGATTCGACCGAGAGGCCCTGCTGAGCCAGGCGCCGCGCCTCGTGCAGTTGCGCCGGGTCGATCGAGGCGCCGCGCACGGCCAGCGCCGCCTCGGCCAGGCGGGGGTCGGCCGGCGCCAGCTCGCGCAGCCGCGCCAGGTGCTTCTCGGCGCCGGGCAGGTTGCCGAGCTCCGCCTGGGTGGCGGCGGCGGCGGCCAGGCCATCGAGATTGCCCGGCTCGGCGGCGAGCAGCCGGTCCAGGGTGGTCGCCGCCCGGTCGGGGCGGCTCTGTCCGCGCCAATAGCTGGCCTGGTCGAGCAAGACGGCGATCGCGCCCTCCTGCGCCGCCGCGGGGGCGGGCAGCAGGGGCAGCAATGCCAGCGAGCAGGCCGTGGCCAGCAGATGCGCGCGGAAAGCCATCATTGCGTCCTGGTCCTCAGCCGAAGGGCAGCGCGGCGGCGCAGCAGCCAGTAGGTCGGAATGGCGATGCACAGCGCCGCCACCAGGACGAGGCCTAGCAGCAGGTCCGGTCGCTTGCCCAGCCAGAATTGTGGCATGAGATGCACCGGAAGCTGACCCACCGTGTAATTCCGATTCACCTTATAGGAGGTCATGCGGCCGCCGGACAGCAGCGCCAGGTCGCCCTGGATGCGCGGCTGCATCTCCGGGTCGCGCAGCGCGGTGACCATGGCCTCCATGCCCTGCGGGTTGGTGCCCGTCAGCGCGATGACCGAGCGGTTGCCCTTCAGCGGGCTCTCGAAGCCGATCAGCATGCCGGTGGCCTCGCCCGGGGTGGCGAGCACCGCCTCCAGGCGCTGCCGGTCCATCTGCCGGTCGTCGGTCAGGAACAGGTTGCGGAAGCTCTCCAGCGCGGTCGGCAGCGCCACGCTGACGCGGCCGCCATCGACCTGCAGCGGGCTGCCCTGGCCGAGCAGCTGCGCCAGCGCCGGCTGCCGGCCCAGCGCGCCGACCACCAGCAGCTCGCGATCGGCGACCGTCTCGAGGCCGGCCGGGCGGACCACGGCGATGCGGGCGGCGGGGTAGCCGACATTGGCGGCCAGCTTGCCCAGCAGGGTGAAGGCGCCCGACAGCTCCAGCGTGTTGGCGCGCTCCGGCAGCACCAGCGCGGTGGTGGAGAAATCCGCCATCTTGGTGAAGGGGAAGCCCGAGCCCGCGAAATGCGCCAGGTTGGGCATCTCGGTGAAGCGGTAGCCGCGCGTCAGGTCGATGGTGCTGTCCGGGTCGATCGAGGCGCGGATGTCGCCGGGGATCGAGATGCAGTCGCCGCGGTTGAGCGGGCGCATGTCGAAGCGCATCTGCAGCTCGTTTTGGCCGAAGACCAGGTAGGGCGGCAGGCCGACCTGGCCCTCGCCGCGATCCGGCAGGGCGCCGAGGCCGGTGTTGCGCGCCACCCAGCTCCAGGGCCAGCCCGGCTCCACTTCACGAAGCGGAAAGGACTTCAGGTAGATATTGTTCAGCGAGGCGTCGAGCCGCGAGACCGCGACATCCATCACCGGGCCCGGGGGCGCGCGGAAGCGGACATCGACCGGCAGCGACCGCTCGCGCCAGGTGTAGAGGTCGGGCGCGGTGCGGAAGGGAATGGCGATGGCGCCCGGGGCGAAGCCGTAGCTCTGCAGCTCCGACGGGTCGACCAGCTCGCCGAAGCGGACCGGGCGGTCGGTGCGGACCCAGCGCGGCGCGTCATATTCGGCGCGCACCGGGATCTCGGGGGCCTGAACCTGGGCCAGCTCGCCGGACAGCGCCTGGCGGCCGACGGCCAGGGCCTGGGCGGCCGAGGCCGCCTCGGCGCCGGTGCGGCCACCCACCACCAGCAGCATCGCGGTCGGGTCGGCCGGGTTCGGCACCACGGCCAGCGTCGGACCCTCGAAACGCGGCAGGGTGACGCCGGGCACGCCCTCATTGCCGGCGACCAGCACCATGGCATTGCCGCGCGGCGGCACGCTGGCGCTGACCGGGAAGTTGGCGCCGCGGTAATCCGCCTGCACCGCGAACCAGGAGGTGGCGATGGCGGCGGCGCGGACCAGGTCGTTGCCGGCGGCATCGGGCATGACGACCGGCAGGGTCAGTGGCTCGTTGCGCAGGCGCGGGTCGAAGAAGGGCTCCGGCAGCCGCGCCAGGTCGCGGGTCAGCGGCAGCTTCTCCAGCGTCAGGTGCAGCGTCGACAGGTCGGAGACGGTCGACCACAGCAGGCCCGACAGCGGGTCGTTGCATTCCACCGCATAGCGGCCGGTGAAGCGGAAGTTCAGCCGGTTGCTGTCGGCGAAGTAGACCGGGTTGATCGGGAACTCGATCGGGCCGAAGGCCGGGCGGGTGCGCTCCGGCGTGATGGTGCCGACGAACTGCTCGTTCATCGCGATGGCGATCTGGCTGAGCTCGGGGATCAGCGCCGGGCTGGTCGCGCCCTGCAGCACCAGCCGGGCCGCGGTCACCACCTCGTCCGAGCGGACGCCGAACAGCAGGCCCTGCAGGTCGGAGGTGCCGCGCAGCTGCATCGGGCCGGCGAGGCCCAGCTGCTTCAGCGTGCGGCTCTCGACGCGGGAGGCGCCGCCGGGGGTGCCGCCGCCGCCATTGCCGAACATCACCGGGCCGGAATTGGACGGCGGCGTGCCGAAGGGGCCGCTGGGCGGCGCCATCGGCGTCAGGCCGGGGATCTCGGCGGCCGGGGCGGAAGACGGCGGCGCGACCGGCGCGCCGGCCGGCGCCCCGGGCATGCCGAAGATCGACGGCGGGGCGCCGAGCGACGGATTGGAAGGCGGCGGCGCCGCCTGGGCCAGCACCGGCGCGGGCTGGGCAAAGCTCGGCTGCACCGGGCTCGGCTGCGCCATGATCGGCGGCAGGCCCGGGGGCGCGCCGGGGGCGCCCAGGATCGGCGCCGGCGGCGGGCTGGCGGCGACCGGGGTCGAGGACGGCCCGGTCGGCATCGGCGGCATGGCCAGCGGCTGCATGGTCGAGGCCTGGCCACCGGCCGGCTGGCCGCCGAATTGCGACGGCGTCAGCGGCGGCGGAACCGGGGGCGCCTGCAGCCGCTGCGCCGCGGCGCCGCCGGCGATGGCAAGGCCGAGGCCCGCCAGCAACGCGATGCTGGCGGCGCGGCGGCCATTGCCGCTGAGCTTGCGCGGCGCGGCCGGACCCGTGGCGGGGCCGCTGGCCGGCCCTGTCGCGGCGCCCGGCTGCAGCGCCGGCGGCGCCTGGCCAGGGGCGGCGGCCAGGTTCGGCGCGCGGCGGGCGGCGGCGGCGCGGGCCCGGGCACGACGCTCGCGACGGCCCCGGAAAGAAAGCTGGCTGTCGCCGCGGAACAGACCCGTGATGCTCACCACAACCTCCAGCAGAGCGCGCAGCGGTCGGTCGTGCCGCGCCTCGTCCCAGTCCATCCAGGCATCGGCGCGGCCGAGCACGGCGCGCACGATATTGCCTTCATCCATCAGCTTGGCCGGCAGGAAGCGGGCCTGCATGCGGCCGTTCTGCCAGCGCAGCACCTCGGCCGGCACCGTCACGCGGTCGGGGCCGAGGTCGAATTCCATCATCACCTTGGGGTCGGCCGGCACCTGCTCGGGCTGCGCCATGAACAGCGCGGCGCCGCCCAGCGACAGGTCGGCGCTCTCGCCCTCCAGCCGGGTGCCGTCGGCGAAGATCACGGTCGTCGGCAGCCGCGCGTTGACGCGGTGCCGCTCGCGCACCTGGCGCCGCTCGCGGCCGACGGCCAGCCCCGCCATCACCGTGATCAGCGACAGGATCACCCAGAAGGTGTTCAGCGCATTGGCCTGGAATTCCTGGCTGGCCGGCGAGTTCGCCGCCATGCCGTAGATGCCCGACAGCAGGCCGAGGACCAGGAAGATGGCGATGACGAAATTGGCCGCCACGGCGCGCAGGTCGAAGAAGCCTTCCTGCAGCGTGCCGCCCTTGTCGGTCACGTTGAACTTGCCGCGCTTCGGGTCGAACAGCGTCACCAGCACGACCGGCAGCAGGTAGATGGCCAGCACGGTCTCGTAGATCTCGGACCAGAAGCTGTGCCGCACCCGGCCCTGCACCCGGCTGTTGGTGCCGATCGAATGCACGATATGCGGCCCGGCATAAGCCACGATGGCCAGCGGCGAGGCGGCGATCAGGTTCTGCCCGAACAGCAGGAAGGCCAGCGGCGCGGTCAGGAAGACCACGCGCGGCAGCGGGAACAGGAAGTGCCACTGGGCGTTCAGGTAGCAGAGCCGCTGGTACAGCTTCAGCCCCTTGCCCATCAGCGGGTTCTCGATCCGGAAGATCTGGATCATGCCGCGGGCCCAGCGCATGCGCTGGCCGATATGGGTGATCAGCCGGTCGGTGGCCAGGCCCGCCGCCAGCGGCACCCGCAGATAGGCGGTGCGCCAGCCCATCCGCTGCATCTTCAGCGAGCAGTGGCAGTCCTCGGTCACCGTCTGGGTCGGCACGCCGCCGACCTGCTCCAGCGCGGTCCGCCGCAGCACGGCGCAGGAGCCGCAGAAGAAGGTCGCGTTCCACAGGTCGTTGCCCGGCTGCACCAGGCCGTAGAACAGCAGCCCCTCGTTCGGGACGCGCTTGCCCGAGGCCAGGTTCCGCTCGAAAGGATCGGGCGAATAGAAATGATGCGGCGTCTGCAGCATGCCGATGCCCTTGTCGCGGAGCATCCAGCCCAGCGACAACTGCAGGAAGGCGCGCGTGGCGACGTGGTCGCAGTCGAAGATCGCGATATATTCGCCCGAGGTGCGGGTCATCGCGTGGTTGATGTTGCCGGCCTTGGCGCCCTTGTTGTCGGGGCGGACCATGTAGCCGCAGCCGACCTCGGCGGCGAATTGCCGGAATTCCTCGCGGCGGCCGTCATCGAGGATGTAGACATTCATCCGGTCGCGCGGCCAGTCCATCGACAGGGCGCCGAAGACAGCCGGCTTCACCACGTCGAGCGGCTCGTTGTAGGTCGGGATGAAGACGTCGACGGTGGGCCAGAGGTCGGTGTCGACCGGCAGCGGCACCGGCTTGCGGTCGAGCGGCCAGAGCTGCTGGAAATAGGACAGCAGCAGGGCGGCGACCGCGTAGATCTCGGCCAGCAGCAGGCCGGTGCCGAGGAAGGTGGAGAGGAAGCCGGTATAGTCCAGCGTCTCCGTCACCCGCCAGTAGATGTAGCGCAGCGAGATCAGCGTCGACAGCGCCACCAGGAAGAACAGCGACCCGCGCGAGCTCGCCCGGCCGATGATCAGGAAGACCAGGAAGCCGCCCAGCGCCAGCCAGGCCTGCTGCTCGGCCTCCAGCGGCGCCACGATGAAGGTCAATCCGATCAGCGCGCCGATGAAGGACAGCAGGCGCCCCAGCAGCGGCACGCGCGAGAGGATGTTGCGCATCGGACGCATGGTTACCGTCCACCCCAGAAGGGGGATTGCGCCAGGCCGAATCGCGGCACGGCGGGGGGTTCAGCGGGGACGGGCGCAGCGGACGGCGCCGGCGGGGAAGCAGGGGCGGCGACCGCGGGTTCCGGCATGGCCACGGACGGCGGCGGCGGCGGCGCGCGGAAGGC
>NZ_CACSJM010000122.1 GCF_902706185.1 Roseomonas sp. 18066
GCCCGCCGCCCCGCGCCGGCCGCCCTGCGCAGCGCCTCTTTCCTGTCCGCGGAGACATCGCCCCAGTGCCCAGCCCTTCTCCTTCCCGCTCCTCCTGGCTCGGCGGCGCCGCGCTGCTCGGCGCCCTGGCGATCGCCGCCCCCGCCGCGGCGCAAAGTGCTGCCACGCTGCGCGGCGAGCTCACCACGCTGCAGAACCGGCTGCAGGCGCTGGAAGCCGCGCAGGCCCGCAGCGCCGCCGAGGCCGCCCGCGCCCAGGCCGAGCAGGAGCAGATCCGCTCGCGCCTCGCCGCGCAGCCGAGCCTGGCCGGCAGCTTTCCGCGCTCGGTGAAGATCCCGGGCACCGAGACCTCGGTGCGGCTCTATGGCTTCGCCCGGCTGACCGGGTCCTATGATTTTGGCGGCCGCAACCGCAGCGACGTGCAATCGGCGAACAGCGTGCCCCTGACCCGGGGTGCGGCGGAGCGCCAGGGCGGCGACTTCCAGTTCGGCGCGCGGCGCTCGCGCATCGGCGTCGAGACCCGCACCGACACGGCGCATGGCGTGGCGCGCAGCGTGCTGGAGATGGACTTCGCCGGCGCGCAGAGCACCGCCAGCACCAGCAGCCAGGGCAATTGGATCCCGCGCCTGCGCCATGCCTATGTCGAATTCGCCGGCTTCACCCTGGGCCAGACCACGACGCTGTTCGGCGACACCACCAATGCCGAGCTGCTCGATTCCTACACCTATCTCGGCATGACCGGCTTCCGCCAGGCGCAGCTGCGCTACACCGCAGGCCTCGGCGACGGGGTCAGCCTGGCGGTGGCGCTGGAGAACCCGGTCAGCGACTTCACCAGCGATGCCGGGTCGCGCGTGCCGGATTCCGACGGCAGCGCGCCGGCGGTCGCCATCAACCGCATGCCCGACCTGGTGCTGCGGCTGATGAGCACGGGGTCCTGGGGCAATGTGGCGCTGCAGGGGCTGCTGCGCCGCATCGACTATACCAACAAGGCGCCGGTCGATGCCGCGCAGCGCTTCGACGGCGAGGAATGGGGCTATGGCCTGGCCCTTGGCGGCTCGGTGGCCACCTTCGGCAAGAGCCGCGCCTTCGGCCGCGTCGCCTATGGCGAGGGCATCGGCCGCTACCTGGAAGTGATCGGCTCCGGCGCCACCACCAATGCCGGGCTGGCCGGCGTCACGGCGCGGAATGCCTCGCTCGACCTGGTGAAGACCTCGACCATCGTGCTCGGCTACCAGCAATGGTGGACCGACACGGTGCGCAGCACGGTCGCCGGCGCCCTGGCCCGCAACAGCTTTTCTTCATACGCGCGGGATTTCTCCGCCTCCACCCAGAACCTGCAGAATCGCACCACCAGCCAGTTCGTCGCCAACCTGGTCTGGTCGCCGATCCCCGACCTCGATGTCGGCATCGAATACGACTATGCCGAGCGCGGCCTGCTGGCGCGTTCCACCGAAGGCGCGCAGCGCGGCGTCGGCCAACGGCTGCTGACCACGGCGACCTACCGCTTCTGATCGGAAGCCTGCCGGCGGCGCGGCGACGGGGCCGCGCCGCCCACCTCGGCCAGCACCTCCTCCACCGCCGTGGCCAGCGCCGCGGCATGGCGCGACAGCGGATGCGTCGCCTCGCTCATCAGCATCACCGGCAGCGGGATGGCCGGGCGAAACGGCCGCCAGCCGATGCCGGTCAGCCCGATCGCCGCCCCCAGCCCATCCACCACGGCGACGCCGATGCCCTGCTGCACGCAGGTGGCGGCGACCAGGGTCATGGTCACCTGCAGCACCGTCTCCCGCCGGCAGCCGGCGGCGTCAAAAGCGCGGTCGAGCAGCTGGCCGAAGAAGGTCTCGGGGCCGAAGGAGATCAGCGGCTCGCCCGCCAGATCCGCGGGCGTCACGAAGGGCTTCTGCAGCAGCGCATGGCCCTCGGGCGCCATGAAGATCATCTCGACATTGCCCAGCGCCCGCGCCGCCAGCCCTGGCGACTGCACCGGCGACATGGCCAGGCCGAAATCCACCTCGCCGGCCACCACCGCCGAGGCCACCTCCCGCGCCGGCAGCAGATGCGTCGACAGCCGGACATTGGGATGCGTGCCGCGAAACCGCTGCGCCGCGCGCGGCAGCAGCATCGCCGCGCAGGCCGAGGAGGCCGCGACCCGCACCAGCCCGGCGCCGCCGGTGCGCACCTCGCCGGCCAGGCGGCGGAAGGAGGACATCTCGCCGATGATGCGGTCGGCATCGGGCAGCAGCCGCTCGGCCTCCGGCGTCGGATAGAGCCGCCCGCGCACCGGCCGGAACAGCGGAAATCCGATCCTTCGTTCGGCGGCCTGGATCGCCTGGCTCACCGCCGGCTGGGAAATGCCGAGGAAGGCGGCGGCGCCGGTGATGGTGCCGCTGCGCATCACCGCGTGAAAAATCTCGATCTGCCGGGCATTCATCGCCTGCCTGCCCCCGCCAACCCATAAGCATTGATTATACCCTTCCCGAAAGATTTTTGTCGACCGCGGCGCCGCGCTGCCCATAATTCCGATCCGGCGACAGACGAGGGATCGAGGCCTATGGGTCACCGGGTGGGTGTGGATATCGGCGGCACCTTCATGGATTTCTGCCTCTGGGATGACGAGCGGGAGGAGATGCACAGCCTGAAGGTGCTCACCACCCCCGACCGCCCGGGCGCCGAGCTGCTGAAGGGGCTTTCTCTCCTGCAGGAGCGCTACGGCGTGGCGCCGGAGAGCATCACCAGCTTCGTCCATGGCACCACCGTCGGCATCAACACGGTGATCCAGCGCAAGGGCGCCAAGCTGGCGCTGCTGACCACCGCCGAGTTCGAGGATGTCATCGAGCTGGCCCGGCTGCGCATGCCCGAGGCCTACAGCCTGTTCTCCCGCCGCGGCGCCCCGCTGGTGCCGCGCGACCGCATCTTCGGCGTGGGCGGCCGCGTGCTGGCGAATGGCGAGATCGAAGCCCCGCTCGACGAAGCCTCGGTGCTGGCGGCGGTGGAAAAAGCGCGGGCAAAGGGCGTCGAGGGCATCGTCATCGCCTTCCTCAACGCCTATCGCAACCCGGCGCAGGAGGAGGCGGCGGCGGCCATCGTCGCCCGCGCCGCACCCGAGCTCTTCGTCTTCCGCTCCAGCGAGGTCTGGCCGGTGATCCGCGAATACGAGCGGACCACGACGGCGCTGATCAACGGCTATGTCCACCCGAAGATCCGCGACTATCTCGACCGGCTGATCGAGACGCTGCGCGGCCAGGGTGTCACCGTCGAGCCGCTGATCACCAAGAGCAATGGCGGCGTCATGTCGGCCGCCCTCGGCCGCCGCAACTGCGTCGGGATGGTGCTGTCCGGCACCGCATCGGGCGTGATGGGCGCCGCCTGGGTGGCGCGCGAGGCGGGCGAGTGCCAGGTCATCACCCTCGATATCGGCGGCACCAGCGCCGATATCGCGCTGGTCGTCGACGGCCAGCCGCAATTCGGCGTCGGCGAGAAGATCGGCGATCTTCCTTTGTATATCCCAAGCGTCGCGGTGTCGTCGATCGGCGATGGCGGCGGCTCGATCGCCTGGGTCGACGGCTATGGCGTGCTGAAGGTGGGCCCCGAAAGCGCCGGCTCCACCCCCGGCCCCGCCTGCTACGGCCGCGGCGGCACGCGCCCCACCATCACCGACGCCTTCGCCGTCTGCGGCTTCCTGGGCCAGCACGACCTGGCCTATGGCGCCTTCCGCCCCGACGTGGCCCTGGCGCGGCAGGCCATCGCGACGCTGGCAGAACCGCTCGGCCTTGGGCTGGAGCAGGCGGCGGAGGCGATCATCCGCATCGCGCTGTCCGGCATGTTCGTCGAGGTCAACAAGACCGTCGCCCGCTACGGCGTCGACCCGCGCGATTTTTCGCTGCTGACCTTCGGCGGCGCCGGCCCGATGCTGGGCTGCTTCCTGGGGCGCGAGCTCGGCATGCGGCGCATGCTGATCCCCGCGCGGCCCGGCGTGGTCAGCGCCCTCGGCGGGCTCGTCGCCGACGTGAAGAACGATTTTATCCGCACGCTCTTCGCGGACGCCGTGCCCGAAGCCAGCGAAACGCTGGCCGCCGAGGCCGAGGCGCTGCTGGCCCGCGGCGAAGACTGGCTGCGCAACGACCAGAAGTTCGCGGGCGAGGCGCGGCCGGGCTGGTTCGCCGACATGCGCTATCGCGGCCAGTCCTTCGAGATCGAGGTGCCGCTGGACGACGCCGATGTCCGCGCCGGCGACATGGCGCTGATCGCCGAGGCCTTCCACCGCGCGCATGAGGGCATCTACGCTTTCTGCGACCGCGACTCCGTGGCGCAGATCGTCAATCTCCGGCTGGTGATGAGCGGCGCGGCCCAGAAACCCTTCCTGCGCCCGCTGCCGCCGGCCGATGCCGCGCCCCCCACAGCAGAGAGAAACCTGCGGGTCTTCTTCGACGATGCCTGGCAGGAAGTGCCGCTCTATGCGCGCGCCAGCCTGCGCGCCGGGCATCGCTTCGCCGGCCCCTGCGTCGTGGCGCAGGACGACACCACCGCCTGCATCCCGCCCGGCTTCGCCGCCAGCGTGGACCGCATGGGCAACATCCTTCTCGAAGCGGCGGAGTGAACGCCATGGCGCTCGACAAGATCACGCTGCAGATCCTGGCCAACCACACCCGGGCCGCGGCCGAGAACATGGCCTACACGCTGTACCGCACGGCGCATTCGACCTTCGTCAAGGAGACGGAGGATTTTACTATTCAGATCCTGGACGCCCAGGGCCGTACCTGCGCGGTGCCGGCGGATCTGGGCGCCACATGGTATGCCGGGCTCGACTTCGGCAAGGCGATCCCGATGATCCCCGACTATGAGCCGGGCGACATCGGTTTCACCAACGACCCCTATTCCGGCTTCCTCGCCACCCACACGCCGGACCTCGTCATCTGGAAGCCCATTTTCCATGATGGCGAGATCATCTGCTACTGCTCCGGCCATATCCACAACACGGACATGGGCGGCGCTGTCCCCGCTTCCTTGTCGCGCGCACTCACAGAGGTGCATCAGGAGGGCATCCGGTTCCGCCCCTCCAAGCTCTATCGCAAGGGGGTGCTGAACCAGGAGCTGCTGGACGTGATGATGACCAACGTCCGCAAGCCCGAGCTCAACATCGGCGACCTGAAGGCCTTCGTCGGCGCCATGAACACCGGCGAGCGCAAGGTGCGCGAGATGATCGCCAAGTTCGGCGCCGCCACGCTGAAGCAGGGCCTGTCCGACCTGCTCGACTATGCCGAGCACCAGGCGCGCGAGATCCTTCGCTCGATCCCGGACGGCGAATATTTCTTCGCCGATTATGCCGACGAGGACGGCCCCGACGGCTTCCCGGCGCGGCTGGCGGTGACGCTGCGCATCCAGGGCGATTCCGCCGTGCTGGACTTCACCGGCAGCGATCCGCAGCTGACCTCCTCGCTGAACGTGCCGACCGGCGGCAATCCGCATCACACGCTGATGCTGGTCGGCGTCTACTACGTCCTCTACTCGCTGAACCCCAACCTGCTGCTGAACTACGGCCTGGTGCGCGCCTTCCACTGCATCCTGCCCGAGGGCAGCATGGTCAATCCGCAATTCCCCGCCGCCGTCGGCATGCGCTCGCTCTCCTGCGCGCGGCTGCGCAGCCTGCTGATCGGCGCCTTCGGCCTGGCCATGCCGGAGCGCATGCCGGCCGCCCCCGCCGGCTCCTCCTCCATCGTCAATGTCATGACGCATGACGACAGCACCGGCGAGGCCGTCATCGCCGCGGTCAACCCCGTGGTTGGCGGCGCCGGCGGCATGCCGCATGGCGACGGCACCGACGGCTCCGGGGCGGATGCCGCCTATCTCAAGAACACGCCGATCGAGATCACCGAGGCCGAGGTGCCGATCCGCTTCCGCGCCTATGGCCTGGCCTCCGGCACCGGCGGCGCCGGGCGCTGGCGTGGCGGGTTGGCGACGCGGATGGAATTCGAGGTCTTCACGCCGCACACGCGCATCACCGCGCGCAACCGCGACCGCTGCCGCTTCCAGGCCTGGGGCATCCTCGGCGGCAAGGCGGGCAAGCCCTCGACCATGTCGCTCAACCCCGGGCGCGCCGATGCGCGGCTGCTGAACAACATCGACACCTTCACCGCCAATCCGGGCGATGTCATCCGCATCGTCTCGCCCGGCGGCGGCGGCCGCGGCGACCCGCTGCTGCGCGAGCCGGAGCGCGTGCTGCAGGATGTCATCTGCGGCTATGTCCTGCCCGAGGCGGCGCGCGACGATTACGGCGTCGTGCTCGATGGCGAGCGCATCGACCTCGCGGCCACCGAGGCGCTGCGCGCCGAACGCCGCGCCCCGGCGGCGCTGCCGCATTTCCACTTCGGCGAAGCGCGCGACGCCTATGAGCGCATCTGGACCGCCGAGGCCTATGGCGCGCTGACCCGCATCCTGGCCGGCCTGCCGATCCATTGGCGCTTCTTCGTCAAGCACAAGCTGATGCGCGCCATCACCGCGGAAGGCGGCGGCGCCGCGGCGGTGGACGCGGCCTATGTCGCGCTGCTCGACAGCCTGCCGCATATGCGGCGCCAGGTGTCGGCCGAATGACGATGCCGGAGATTTTCGTTGAAGGCTTCGCCACGACGCCCTGGTGGTGGGAGGGCTTCGCGCCGCCCGAGGACGCGCCCGCCGAGCTGCCGAAAGACGTCGACGTGCTGATCGTCGGCGGCGGCTATGCCGGCATCTCCTGCGCCCTGACGCTCGCCGAGGCGGGCCGCGCGCCGCTGGTGCTGGAGGCCGGCCGGCTCGGCTGGGGCGCCAGCAGCCGCAATGGCGGCCAGGTCACCGGCGGCGTCAATGTCGGCAAGATCCCTGGCGGTGGCAATGCCGTGCAGAACGCGGCGGACCAGCGCAACGCCATGCTGCGCGACGCGGCGGGCGGCATGCGTCACCTGCTGGCCACCATCGAACGGCTCGGCATTGATTGCGGCTGGCACGCGACCGGGCGGCTGACGGCGCTGTGGACGGCGTCGCATGCGGTGGGCTGGGCGAAGCGCCTGCCCGATCTCAACCAGCATGCCGAAGCGGATGCCCGCATGGTGTCGCGCGACGAAATGCGCGCCATGATCGGCAGCGACTTCTATCCGGGCGGCGTGATGATCGGTCGCGCCGGCCACCTGCATCCGGCGAAGCTTTTCGGCGGGCTGCTCGATGCCGCCCGCCGCGCCGGCGCCCGCGCGCATGGCGGCACCGCGGTCGATGCCATCGCCCGCGCGCCGGGCGGCTGGCAGGTCAGCACCAGCCGTGGGACTTTCAGCGCCAACCATGTCGTCATCGCCACCAACGGCTATACCGGCGGCCTGGTGCCGAAGATGCAGCGCCAGCTGATCCCGGTGACGACGCATATGATCGCGACCGAGGCGCTGCCGCCGGGCCTCGCGCAGACACTGATGCCAGGCAACCATGCGGTCTCCGAGACGCGGCGCGTGGTCAACCACTACCGCCTGTCGCCCGACGGGACGCGTCTGCTCTTCGGCGGCCGCGCGCGCTTCTTCCCCGCCGCCGAGACCACCACCGCCGCCATCCTGCACCGGCTGATGACGCAGCGCTTCCCCGCGCTGCGCGGCGTCAAGGTCACGCATAGCTGGGGCGGCAAGGTGGCCGTGCCCTTCGACTACCTGCCGCATATCGGCCAGCAGGACGGGCTGCATTACGCGCTGGGCTGCAACGGCAGCGGCGTGGTGATGATGAACTGGCTCGGCCATGCCGTGGCGCGCCGGCTGCTCGGCGACGCTGCGCCCGCCGCGGCTTTCGAGCTCGGCCAGATGCCCACCCATCCGCTCTTCCACGGCACGCCCTGGTTCCTGCCGGCGGTCGGCACCTACTACCAGGTGCGCGACTGGATGGAGCGCCGCCCCGCCGCAACGACGGCAGCCTGACGGGGCCAAGAACAGCGCCTGACGACGGTGACAGACGAATGAAGAAGGCTTCCCGATGCGTGACTCCAAGCCGCCGGCCAGCATCATGCTGCGCCGGCGCAGCCTTCTGGCGGCACCGCTTGCCGCCACCCTTCCCTTGCCCGCCGCGGCGCAGCCGGCCTGGCCGGCGCGGCCGATCCGCTTCGTCGTGCCGCTCGGGCCCGGCGGCGCCACCGACATCGTCATGCGCATCCTGGCGCCGAAGCTGTCGGAGATCCTCGGCCAGAGCTGCATCGTCGAGAACCGCGTCGGCGCCGGCGGCGTCGTCGGCACCGACAATGTCGCCAAGTCGGCGCCGGACGGCTACAGCTTCGTCCATGCCTCCGTCTCCTCGGTGATCATCGCCAGCTCGCTCTACAAGACGCTGCCCTATGATCCGGAGCGCGACCTGACGGCGATCTCGCCCTCGGTCTTCGTGCCGCTGACGCTGTCGGTGACGACGAAGAATTTCGCCGTGACCTCGGTGCAGGAGCTGATCGCGACGATGAAGGCGGCGCCGGGCAAGCTGAGCTTCGCCAGCAACGGCACCGGCGCCACCAGCCATCTGGCGGGGTCGAACCTGTTGCGGCTGTCGGGCTGCGAGGCGGTGCATATCCCCTATCGCAGCGGCGCCGAGGCGCTGGCGGCGCTGGTCAATGGCGACGTGCAATTCGCCTTCGACATCGCCGTGCTGCACAGGGAACAGGCCAAGGCCGGGCATATCCGCATGATCATGGCGACGCCCGACCGCCAGCCGCTGATCCCCGAGGTGCCGAACAACACCGAGGCCGGGCTGCCGGCGCTGAAGGCCTATTCCTGGTTCGGCATCTTCGGCCCGGGCGGCCTGCCGAAGCCGATCGTCGACAAGCTTGCGGCCGCCATGGCCCAGGCCCTGGCCGATCCCGCGATCCGCGAAAGGCTGGAGCAATCCGGCATGCCGCCGATGCTCGACTACGACCCCGGCAAGTTCGCGACCTTCATGGCGGAGGAGCGTAATTTCTGGCCGCCCATCGTCCGCGCCAGCGGCGCCACGGTGCAATAGGCGTCACCCTCCGCAGCAGGCTGGCAAGGCGCGAAACCTTGTCCAGCACGGCAAAGGCCGCGCGGATCAGGCGCCGCGCGGCCCTTTCACCACCCGCAGGCCGCGCCCGCCGAAGACCGGGATCGCCATCGCCCGTCGCCGGCGTCTCGCCCATCGCGGCCCCGATCCGTCTTGCACCACGCAGGCAAGCTCCGGCAGCGCGGCGCTTCGGTCGCATCACGGCCGCGCTGTCGCCGTGCTGGCGCGGATCATCGCGTAGAGCGCCTCGGCCGCCGGCGCCAGGCTTTCGCCGCGCCGCCGCACCAAGCTGAGCGAGCGGCGGATCACCGGCGCCACCAGCGGCACCTCGACCAGACGCGGCAGCAGCGGGCTGCCGCCGGGCATGGCGGGCAGGATGGCGGCGGCCAGGCCCGCGGCGGCCAGCGCCATGGCGCTCGGCGTGCTCTCCACCACATAGCGGCCGCGGCCGGGCAGGCCGGCGGCGCGCAATTGCCGCTCCACCGGCGCGCGGTTGCCGCTGCCGCCGCCCAGCATCACCAGGTCATGCCCGGCCAGCGCCGCCCATTCCACCTGCGCCGCGCCGGCCAGCGGATGGTCGGGGCGGCAGACCAGCACCATCGGGTCGGTCGACAGCAGCTCCTCCGCCAGGTCGGGCAGCGGGTCGCCGGCGATGTGGATGCCGAACTCGGCCTCGCCGCGGCGCACCGCCTCGGTGACATAGGCGCCCGACCGTTCCAGCAGCATGACGCGGTTGGCCGGAAAGCGCCGCGCATAGTCCACCAGGAGGTGCGGCAGCCGCTGATAGGCGACGGAGGGCATGGTGGCCAGGGTGACGTCGCCGGCCGAGAGCCGCGCCGTGGTGCGCAGCCGCTGCAGCCCCTCGGTCAGATCGGCGACAAGCCTTTGGGCGACAGGAAAGAACTCGCGGCCGACGGCGGTCAGGCTGGTGCGCCGCGTGGTGCGGTCGAGCAGCGCCAGGCCGACATAGGCTTCCAGCCGCTGGATGCGCCGGGTCAGGCCGGTCTGGGTCAGGGCCAGCTGCTCGGCGGCGCGGCTGAAGCTGCCCAGCTCGGCCACCTTCACGAAGGCCTGGATGTCGTCCATGGGCAGATGCATGCGCGTCCCGCATCAATCGATCACATAATTGCATTATACGAAGAGCGTCGGCTGCGCCAGGATGGCGGTCCCAGGATAGCGATGACGGCGCTGGCGACGGCGCCACAGAAAACAGGATCCACGCCGAATGCGCGGGATGAGGAAATGTCCGCACGCCGGGACCGGCGCGCCATGAGCCACGCCGTGCCGAATTCATCGGGCAGCGCGGCGCCGCGCCTGGCGGTGCCGCCGGGCGCCTGCGACGCGCATCTGCACATCATCGACGATCGCTTCCCTGGCGCGGGTCCTTCGCCGGGGATGACGCTGGCCGATTATCGCGCGCTGCAGCGGCGGCTGGGCGTCACGCGCGCCGTGCTGGTGCAGGCCAAGCATCACGGCACCGACCCCGCCTGCATGCTGGATGCCCTGGCGCAGCTGGGCGCGGATGGCCGTGGCATCGCCGTGCTGACGCCGGATCAGGCGACGCCGGCGCTGCTGCGGACGCTGCATGTGGCCGGCGTGCGCGGGCTGCGCTTCAGCCTGTGGAACCCTGCCGATCAGCTGGTGACGCTCGACATGCTGCGCCCGCTCGTGGCGAAGATCGCGCCGCTGGGCTGGCACGCGCAGATCCACATGACCGGGCCGCAGATCGTCGAGGCCGAATCCGTTCTCTCAGCGCTCCCCTGCCCCATCGTCTTCGACCACATGGCGCGGCTGCCGGTGGCCGAGGGTCCGAACCATCCCGGCTTCGCCGTGGTCGCCCGTCTGCTGGCGCGCGGCGATGTCTGGGTGAAACTGTCCGGCGCCTATCTGAACACGACCACCGGCGCGCCCTATGACGATGCCAGCCGCATCGCCCGCGCCTTCGTCGCCGAGGCGCCCGACCGCATGGTCTGGGGCAGCGACTGGCCGCATGTCACCGAGAAGACGCACAAGCCGGATGACGCGCAGCTGCTCGACCTGCTCGGCGACTGGGCCGGCGGCACGGAGCGCGCCGCCCGCATCCTGCGCGACAATCCGGCGCAACTCTACGGATTCGCCTGAGGAATGCCCATGACTGTCACCTCCCTCGCCGCCATGCGCAGCAAGCTTTTCGTCCCCGGCAGCCGGCCGGAACTGTTCGCCAAGGCGCTGAGCTCGGCCGCCGATGCGCTGAGCTATGACCTGGAAGACGCCGTGGCCGAGGAGCGCAAGGCCGAGGCCCGCGCGGCCGTGGCGAAGACGCTGCGCGAGGCGCCGCCCTCGGCCGTCGGCAAGATCGCCATCGTCCGCGTCAATGCGCTGGGCACCGCGCATTTCGCGGACGACATCGCCGCCATCGTCGGGCCGGGGCTCGACGTCATCAACCTGCCGATGGTGCAGAGCGCCGAGGATATCCGCGCCGCCGTCGCAGTGATCGCCGCCGCCGAAGCCGCCGCCGGCACCGGCCCGATCGCCATCCTGGCCAATATCGAGACGCCGAAGTCGCTGCGCCTGGCGGCCGAGATCGCGACCGCCGATCCGCGCCTGGCCGGGCTGCAGATCGGCTATGGCGATCTGTTCGAGCCCTTCGGCATCGCCCGCGACGAGGAATCGGCGCTGCAATCGGTGCGGCTGGCGGTGCGCATCGCGGCCGCCGAGGCCGGCATCGCCGCCTTCGACGGGGCGCTGGCCGCCATCGCCTCGCCCGAGCGCTGCGGCGCCGAGGCCGCCGCCGCGCAGCGCCTGGGCTTCGCCGGGAAATCCTGCATCCATCCCAGCCAGATCGCGGTCGTCAACGCCGCCTTCCAGCCGCAGCCCAAGGCGCTGGCGCATGCCGCCCGCGTCGTCGCCGCCGCCGAGGATGCCGAGGCGCGCGGCATCGGCGCCTACACGGTCGACGGCCAGATGGTCGATGCCCCCTTCGTCGCCAGCGCCCGCGCCTTGCTGGCGCTGGCCGCGCGGATGGGGCTGCAGCCGCCGCAAGCCTGATCCGCCCAGAGCCTGAACTGCTCAGCACCACGTCCGGGAAAACAACATGTCCAACTCGAACTTCGCGGCGCCGACCCGCCGCCTGCTGCTGGGGGCCGCCGCCGGCGCGCTGGCCATGCCGGCGGTCGGCCGCGCCCAGGCCGCCTGGCCGCAGCGCAGCGTCCGCGTCATCGTGCCCTTCACGCCGGGCGGCTCGAACGACGCCGTCGCACGCCCGCTGGCGGAGCATTTCCAGCGCCGCCTGGGCCAGCCCTTCGTCGTCGAGAACCGCCCCGGCGCCGGCAGCACGCTGGGCTCGGCCGAGGTCGCGCGTTCGGCGGCCGATGGCTACACGCTGCTGGTGACCTCCTCGACCTTCTCGACCAGCGCGGCCACGCAGAAGACGCCCTATGACGCGCTCGGCGATTTCGAGGGCGTGGCGCTCTGCGCGACGGCGCCGCTGCTGGTGCTGGCGCCGAAGGATTTCCCGGCCAATACCCTGGCCGAGGCGGTGACCTATATCCGCGCCAATCCGGGCAAGGTGGATTACGGCTCGGCGGGTCCGGGCAGCATCAACCAGCTTTCCGCCGAGCTTTTCGCACAGCGCGCCGGCGGGCTGCAGCTGGTGCATATTCCCTATCGCGGCATGGGCCCGGCGACGACCGACCTCGTGGCCGGCACGATCCAGCTGCTGTTCACCACGGTGCCTTCCGCGGCCGGCCTGGTGAAGGATCAGACCGTCAAGATCCTGGGCTGGACCTCGGAATCGCGGCCTGCGACCGGGCCGCAGGCGCCGACGCCGAAGGAAAGCGGCCTGGACTACAGCGCCGAGATCTGGTGGGGGCTGATGGCGCGCCGCGGCACGCCGAAGCCGATCATCGAGCAGCTCAACAAGGTCGCCAACGAGGCGCTGGGCGAAGGGCGGCTCGCGCAATATCTGCGCAGCGAAGGCGCCGAGCCGCAGACCCGCGACGCCGCCGCCTTCGACAGCTTCCTGCGCGAGGATATCGGCCGCTGGAAGCAGGTGGCCACCGCCGCCAATATCCGCATCGAGTGAGGTGAGCCGCATGGAATCCCGCCTGCATCGCAAGGAATTCGACGCGACGGCGCGCGGCCCGCTGCATGGCGTGCGCGTGCTCGACCTGGCCCGCCTCGTCGCCGGCAACACGCTCAGCATGGTGCTGGGCGACCATGGCGCCGAGGTGATCAAGGTCGAACCGCCGGAGGGCGACACGCTGCGTGCCTGGAAGGTCAAGGGCGTCGAGACCTCCTGGAAAAGCTGGTGCCGCAACAAGAAGAGCATCTGCCTGGAGCTGCGCAATCCGGAAGCGCAGGCGATCGTCCGCCAGCTGGCGCGCGAGGCCGGGATCCTGCTGGAAAGCTTCCGCCCCGGCGTGCTGGAGGCGATGGGCCTCGGCCCTGACGTGCTGCATGCGATCAACCCGAAGCTCGTCATCGTGCGCATCAGCGGCTGGGGCCAGGACGGGCCGTTCCGCCACAAGCCGGGCTTCGGCACGCTGGTCGAGGGCTATTCCGGCTTCGCCGCCGTCAATGGCTTCGCCGATCGCGAGCCGGTGCTGCCGCCGATGTTCATGGGCGACTGCTATGCCGGCATCTATGGCGCGGCCAGCGCCACCATCGCGCTGCGCCATGCCGAGCTGACCGGCCAGGGCCAGGTGCTGGATCTGTCGCTGATCGACCCGATGCTGGCGGTGATGGACCCGCAGACAGCGAATTTCCGGCTGACGGGCAAGACCAAGGTGCGCACGGGCAGCCGCAGCACCAACACCGCGCCGCGCAACGCCTATCGCTGCCGCGACGGCGGCTGGGTCTGCCTGTCCTCCTCGACCCAGGGCATGACGGAGAAGCTGCTGCGCTCGATCTGCCGCGAAGAGCTCATCACCGATCCGCGCTTCCGCACCAATCCGGACCGGCTGGCGAACTGGCAGGAGCTGGACGCCATCATCGGCGACTATATCGGCGCCCGCGACAAGGCCGAGGTGCTGGCGCATTTCGACCAGGCCGGCGTCACCATCGGCCCGATCATGGATGCCGCCGACCTGCTGCAGGACGACTACGTCGCCGAGCGCGAGGCGCTGATCGAGGTGCCGGACGAGGACATGCCCGGCGGCTATGTGCCGATGCATGGCATGGTGCCGCGGCTGTCGGCGACGCCCGGCGTGCTGGCGCGGCGGGCGCCGAAGCTCGGCGAGCATAATGACGAAATCCTGCGCCCTGCCCTGGGCGAGGCGGAATTCTCCCGACTGGCCGCCGCGGGTGTGATCCGCGGCTGATCCCTCTGCGACAAACGGAACCCAAGAGAATGAACGTCAACACGCCCTTCGGCCGCCGCGGGCTGCTCGCCGGCGCCGGGCTCGCCCTGCTGCCGGCCGCCGCGCGGGCGCAAGAGAACTGGCCGGCGCGGCCGGTGCGCGTCGTGGTCAGCTACGGCGCCGGCGGCGCGGTGGACACCGTGGCGCGGCTGGTCTTCCAGCGCGTCGAGAAGAAGCTGGGCCAGCCCTTCGTCATCGAGAACCGCGCCGGCGCCGGCGGCAGCATCGCCGCGGCGGCGGTCGCGCAGTCGAAGCCCGATGGCTACACGCTGCTGCATGACGCCAGCGGCTTCGCCATCAACCCGGCGCTGCTGCCACGCCTGCCCTATGACCCGCTGCGCGACTTCTCGCCGATCGGCGCCATCGTGACGGTGCCCAACACGCTGCTGCTCGGCCCGGCCTGCCCGGCCAGCACGGTGGCCGAGCTGATCGCGCTCGCCAAGAAGACCCCGGGCGAGCTGACCTGCGCCAGCACCGGCACCGGCTCCTCGCAGCACCTGGCGCTGGAGCTGTTCAACCGCACCGCCGGCGTCGAGATCACCCATGTGCCCTATCGCGACGCGCCGGCGGCGCAGAACGACCTGCGCGCCGGGCGGATCAGCATGATCCTGTCGACGGCGACCTCGGCGCTTCCGATCCATGGACAGGACCGGCTGCGGGTGATCGCCCATACCGACGACACCCCAGTCGCGCGGTTGCCCGGCGTGCCCTCGGTCGCCGAGACGCTGCCGGGCTATCGCAGCCTGGAATGGCACGGGCTCTATGCCGCCGCCGGCCTGCCGCCCGCCATCGTCGCCGCGCTGAACACGGCTTTGGGCCAGACGCTGGCCGAGCCCGACCTGGTCGAGCGCCTGTCCGGCATCGGCGTGCGCGCCAGCCCGATGTCGCCCGATGCCTTCGCTGCCTTCCTGCGCGGCGAGATCGAGAAATGGGGCAAGCTGATCAAGGAGGCCGGGATCACCGTGGGATGATCCCGGCGCCCCATCCTGGCGCCTGGCTGTCTGTTCAGCCAGCCGGGCAGTTCAGCACCCGGACCATCAGGCGGCTGCCCTCGAGGGAGCCGCCATAGGGGTTCATCAGGGTGACCTCGGCGGCTTCATTGCCGGCGATGATCCGCGGGCCGAACGGCGCGCTCTTGCGCTGGCCGTTGCCCTGCAGCTCGGAATCGCCGCGCACGGTCAGCGTCTGGGGGCTGCGGTTGCGCAGCAGCACGCGGATGGTGGCGTTCCAGCCCGAGCCCTGCAGGAAGGCGCGCTCGGCGGCGACGCGGCAATTGGCCGGGGCGGTGAAGGTCAGGGCGGACCCGGCCCATGTCTGCGACTGGGCCAGGGCCGGGGCCACGGCCAGGACGGTGGGGGCGACGGCCAGCAGGAGGGCGGCGGCGAGGGTGCGCATGGCGTGATCTTCCAGGATCGTTGCGTTGCGTGATTTTTACCCGGACCGGTCCTCTCGTCCAGGTGAGCCCCTCTATGCCGGCGATAGAGATCCGCTATGGCGCCGGCAGCAGCGCCGCGACCGCTTCGGCAAAGCGGGAGAAGGCCGGCATGGCCAGGCCGTCCGGGGTGCCGAGGGCGAAGACGCCGATGGAGAGCGGCGGCGCCAGCCGGTGCAGCACGGCGCCGGGGCGGGCGGCGGCGGTGAACTCGTCGACGATGGCATGGCCCAGCCCGCAATCGACCAGGGCCTGGGCCAGGTAGTAGGTGCGCACCTCCATCGCCGGGGCGCGGTCGGCCAGGCCGTTTTCTTCCAGGGCCGCGGCCAGGATGCGGCCGAGCGGATCCTCGCGGCCGATGCCGATCCAGCCGCGCTCCGGCAGGTCTTCCAATCGCGTCGGGCCGGTGGGCGGCGGCGCGCCAGCGGGCGGCAGGTAGACGACGCCGGCACGGCCCAGCGGCCGGGCCTGGATGCCGGGCGGCAGCACCGGGTCGAAGGCGATGGCGATGTCCAGGTCGCGGCGCAGCAGCTGGGCGCAGAGCTCCTCCGCATGGTGGGTGCGGATTTCCAGCATCACCTCGGGGAAGCGCGGCTGGAAGGCGGCGACCGCCCGGGGGATCAGGTTCAGGCCGAGGCTCGGGATGCAGCCGATGCGCAGCCGCCCGCCGGGATGCTCGGCCAGGTTGCCGGCGACGCGGCGCACCTGGTCCAGGCTCTGCTGGAATTTTTTTGTCTGTTCGAACAGCGCCAGGGCCTCAGGCGTGGGGCGCAGCGATCCCTGGCGGCGGGCGAAAAGGACGATTCCAAGGTCGGCTTCGGCCGCCGCCAGCATCTTGCTCGCGGAAGGCTGGGCGATGCCCAGCGCCGCCGCCGCCCCGGACAGCGATCCCGCCTGCATCACCGCATGGAACAGCTCGATATGGCGCAGCCGCATCGGGATGCGCGGGCGCGCCCTGGTCGTCACGCCGCCTGCGCGAGCGGCGCCGCCATCTGCCAGCGGCGGTCGAGGCTGAAGGGGCCCAGCGGCAGGGCCGGCGCCGCGCCGGTGACCAGGTCGGTGACCAGCCCCGCGCTGCCGGCGGCGAAGGTGAAGCCCAGCGCGCCATGGCCGGTGTTGAGCCACAGATTGGCAAAAGGCGTCGCCCCCAGGAAAGGCTTGCTGTCGGGCGAGGCCGGCCGCGCGCCGCGCCAGGTCTCGGCCCGGTCATAATCGGCGGCCCGCGGCAAGCCAGCGCGCGCCTGGCGCTGCAGCAGCGCGAGCCGCGCGCTTTCCGTCGCGTCGACCGCGCGACCGAGATCGACCATGCCGGCGACGCGCAGCCGGTCGCCGAGCGGGGCGAAGACGATCTTGTGGTGCAGGTCGGTGATGCTCATCCGCGGACCCTTGGCCGAGATCGGCGCGGTCAGGCTGTAGCCGCGCAGCGGATAGACCGGCAGCGCCACGCCGAGGGGGGCCAGCAGCGCGCCGCTGGCCACGCCGGCGGCGAGGACGAAGCCATCGGCCTCCACCACCCCGCCCGCGGTTTCCACCGCGCGGATGCGGCCGCCTTCGCGGATCAGGCGGCGGGCGGGCTGGCCGGTCAGGATGCGGGCGCCGTGGCGTTCGGCGGCCAGGGCGGCGAGGCCTTCGGTGAAGCGGCGGCAGTCGCCGGTCTCTTCCGAGGGGGTGTGGATGGCGCCGGTCAGCGGGCCGCCGAAATCGGCCAGGGCCGGCTCGAGGGCGATGCAGGCGTCGCGGTCGAGGGCCGATTGCTCGCTGCCCAGGCTGGCCTGCAGCTGCATCTGGGCGCGGGCGACGGCGAAGGCCGCGGGGTCGCGATAGAGCACCAGCTTGCCGGAGAAGCTGTGGTCGAAGTCGATGGGGGCCTCGGCCAGGATGCCGTGCAGCTGCGCGCGGCTATAGGCGCCGAGGGCGAGCAGGGCCGCGGTGGTGCTGGCGGCGCGGCCGGTGGTGCAGGCGCGCAGGAAGCCGAGGCACCAGCGCCATTGGGCCGGGCTGAGCTCGGGGCGGAAGCGCAGGGCGCCTTCGCCTTGCAGCAGCATGGCGGGCAGGTGCTTCAGCGTGTCGGGCGAGGCGAGCGGCGCCACGTAGCTGTAGGAGAGCTGGGCGCCGTTGGCGTGGCTGGCGCCGCGGGCGATCTCGGGCCCGGCTTCCAGCAGGGTGACCTGGCAGCCGCGCCGGGCGAGGGACCAGGCCGTGGTGACGCCGATGACGCCGCCGCCGATGACGCAGAGATGCATGGCCCAAGCTCCCGGGGGGACCACCAGTCTGCCCAGCCCGCCATGCCATTTCAAATAGCGATTGGTGGGCCATCATAGCCCGAGGCTATATGAATGTGGGGGTCAGGGGGCATTCAATGCCCCCGGATTCTTGCTTAACTGGCCGCCTCCGCCTCCCGAATGAAGGCTTTCCGCGCGGCGAGCTCCCTGGCGAGCCGCTGCGACGCCGCGTCCCCGGTCTCGAAGATCGACCGGTTCCCCGCCCCGTTGGCGACCGCCCGGAAGTTGTCGCCTTCGACGATTTCCTGCAGCGTCGCGCGCAGCCGTTCGACGATGGCGGATGGCGTGGCCGTCGGCGCGAACATGCCGTTCCAGACGGTGAAGTCCGGCTCGGTGAGGCCGAGCTCCGCGGTGGTGGGGGTGTCGGGCAGCTCCGCCAGGCGGGTGCGGCCGACGACCAGCAGCGGCTTCAGCCGGCCTTCGCGGTGATGCGCCCCGGCGGTGGCGTAGTCGACGGCGCCGATCTGGACATGGCCGGCGACCAGGTCGATCAGCTGCGGCGCGGTGCCGCGATAGGGCACTTTCAGCAGGTCCAGCTTGAAGTGGCGGGCGAGCTGCTCGACCGACTGCTCGGAGACCGAGCCGCTGCCGGTGGTGCCGAAGGCCAGGCGGGGCTGGGCGCTGTCGCGGGCACGGGCCAGCAGGGAGGGCAGGTCGGCCACCGGCAGGGATGCGTTGGCCCAGAGGATGGAGGCGCTCTCCACCACCAGCCCGATCGGGGTGAAGTCGCGCAGCGGGTCGAACTGCACCGCCTCGCCCAGCGAGACGACGCTGCCGATGACGGCGGTGGTGTTGGCGACCAGCAGGGTGTGGCCGTCGGCCAGGCTGCGGGCGACATGGGTGACGCCGACGGTGCCGGTGGCGCCGGCGCGGTTGTCGATGACCACCGGCTGGCCGAGCTTCGGCGACAGGTCACGGGCGATGGCGCGGGCATAGGTGTCGGTGGGCCCGCCGGAGGGCCAGGGCACGACGATGCGCAGCGGCCGGCTGGGCCAGGCCTCCTGCGCGGCGGCGGGGCGGGGCAGCAGCGCGGGGGCCAGGGCCGCGGCGCCGAGCAGGCGCAGCGCATCGCGGCGCGAAGCGTCGTTCATGGTGCGTCCAGTCAAATGCGAGAGAATATCAGGCGGCGGCGGCGAGCCGAGCGGCGTTGGCCGCGGCGATCAGCGGCGTCGCCTCGGTGCGGACCAGCCAGTCGGGGCTGACCTCGGCGAAGCGGACGGTGCGGTCGGCGTCGATGACGAGGGCGGCGGGCATCGGCAGCTCCCAGCGGCCGAGGCCGGTGATCTCGCCGATCGGGCGGCCCTTGCGCCAGGCGGATTGGCGGGAGGCGGCGTCGTAGCTGTAGTCGATGCCGAGATGGCGGGCGAAGCCGTTGTCAGGGTCGCTGGCGATGGTGAAGTCCAGCACGTGGCGGCTGCGGATCTCGCGCAGCCGGGCCGGGACCTGCGGGCTGATGGCGATCAGCGGCACGCCGAGCTGGGCCAAGGCGGGGGCGAGCTGCCGCTGGTAGTAGGGCAGCGCGACATTGCAGGCGGGGCAGCCGGCGTAGCGGAAGAAGATCAGCACCGCGCGGCCGGCGAGGTCGAAGGCGCCGCGGTCGATATCGACCAGGCGGGCGGGCGGCAGGCGGTCGCCGCGGCGCGGGAAGCGGCGGGTGGCGGCTTCGCGCAGCAGCAGGGCGCGCTGGTCGATGTTGACGCGCAGGTCCTCGGCCGACCAGCTCCGCTCGCGGGCGGCGTGCAGCGAGGCCAGGAGGTGGCGCAGGCTTTCGGGCGGCATGACGACCATCGGCGGGGCTCCCTCACGGATCGAGGGGGGAGCCTATTTTTTCCCGCGCTATACCGTCAACATGATTCGTGTTTTTCCAGTTGCACGTTCTTGTACGGCTATATGCGCCGCAGCATGGGGCGGGGAATCGGCCTGTTACCTTGGGGGGATCGGCCACTTCGAAGCCGCCACCACGGCTGACCATTCAACGAAACAGGAAAGTCCAATACGCCGCCGGTCATCCCGTTCGATGACCTGACAGATCATCGCCGCGCGGCGCCGCGGCCGGCTAGGATGCCGCCCATGCAGCCCGCCCTCTCC
>NZ_CACSJM010000123.1 GCF_902706185.1 Roseomonas sp. 18066
GTCCAGTGGAACTGGCGAAGGCGCATCGCGGCAGGGAAGCATGCGGCTGCTGACCGGCGACCCGCGGCTGCTGCCGCTGCTCGGCTGGCTGGCCGGGTCCACCTATGCCGTCACCGCGGCCGAGGCCGGGACCGCCTGCGCCCTGGCGGTGGTCCTGCTGCCGCTGGCCGGGCTGGCGGCGCGCTGGCTGGCGATCCTGCCGCTGGGGGTGGCCACCGGCACCGCGCTGGGCCTGCCCTGGACCCGGCTGCGGCCGCTGCTGCTGGGGCTGGCGGCGCTGCTGACCGGGGCCGCCACCCTGCTGGTCGGGCCGCTGAGCTTCGTGGGCTTGATGGCGCCGCATCTCTGCCGGATGATCGGGCTGCGCGGCACCGCGGCGCCGCTGGCCGGCGCCGCCCTTGCGGGGGCGCTGGTGATGACCCTGGCCGACTGGCTGGGCCGGACCATCGCCTTTCCCTGGCAGGTGCCGGCGGGGCTGGTGGCGACCCTGCTGGGCAGCGCCTATCTCCTGGGATTGATGCTGCGGCGATGACCCTTCCTCCGTTGACCGCGCTGCTGCAGGGGCCGCTGGCGCCCTATTCGCAAAAGTTTTTTTTCAGCGCCGCGGAAGGGTCCGAACCCGCGGCGCGGCTGCTCGAGCCTGGGGTGCTGCCGGACCTGCTGGCGCGTTTCGCCACCCGCTACCCGGCGCCGGCCGATCCGCGCGCGGTGGCCTCGCTGTGGTCGAAGTATCATTTCTCCACCTGGCTGGTGCCGGCGCTGGCGGCCAACCTGCTGCTGGGGCTGGACCTGCCGGTGGCGCTGGACGAGGCCGGGCTGCGCCTGGCGGCGGATGGCGAGACCATCGGCCTCGACATCCCCGGCCCGGGCGCGCCGGTCGGCGCCGACCGCTTCGCCCGCATCGTCGACCGCCACCTGGCGCCGCTGATCGAGGCATTGGCCAAAGCCTCGGGCGCGGCGCCGCGGGTCTTCTGGGGCAATGCCGGCGCGCTGATGGAGCTGACCCTGACCCGGCTGCGCGACGGCTTCGCTGGCTGCGGCGGGCTGGAGGCGCTGGCGGCGCTGCTGGCGGCGCGGCTGGATGCCGCCGGCCGGCCCAACCCGCTGCATGCCCCGGTGCGCTACGTGCCCGAGCGGCAGCGACGCGTCTGCTGCCTGCGCTACCCGGTGCCGGGCCTGGGCTTCTGCGGCATCTGCCCGCTGACGGAACCGGCCCGCGCCCGGCTTCTCGCCGCGGGGAGCAGCGCCTAAGGTTGCGCCGCAACACCGGGCGCGGGGACGGGCATCGTGGACAGGCAGGACAGGGCGCCGGGGCTGGCGGCATTGGAAGCGGAGCTGGCCCGCGACCTGCAGCGCCTGACCCTGCCCGCCAGCGCCTGGCCCGCCGGGCGCGCCGGTCCCGATGGCGCGCCGATGCCCGACGTGCTGGTGATCGGCGCCGGCATGTATGGCGTCGCCGCCGCCGCCGCCCTGACCTTCAAGGGCATCCGCGACATCGCCGTGCTCGACCGCGCGCCGGAAGGGCTGGAAGGCCCCTGGGTCACCACCGCGCGGATGCGCACGCTGCGCAGCCCGAAGCACCTGCCGGGCATCGACCTCGGCATTCCGTCGCTGACCTTCCGCGCCTGGTTCGAGGCGGTGCGCGGCGCCGAGGCCTGGGACCCGCTCTACAAGATCCTCAACGCCGACTGGCAGGATTACATCGGCTGGGTCCGCCGCGCGCTGCGCCTGCCGGTGACCAACGGCGTCGAGGTTCTGTCGGTGCATCCGGCGGCGGACCATGTCGGCGTCACCCTGCGCGACGCGGCCGGCACGCGGCGCGTCGCCGCCCGCCGCCTGGTGATGGCCAGCGGCCGCGCCGGCACCGGCGGGCCCAGCCTGCCGCCGGGCGTCGATCCGGCGCTGTTTCCGGCGCTGGCCGCGCACAGCAACGACAGCATCGATTTCGCCGCCCTGCGCGGCAAGGCGGTGGCGGTGATCGGCGCCGGCCCGTCGTCCTGGGACAATGCCGCCGCTGCGCTGGAGGCGGGGGCGGCGCGCGTCGACCTCTATATCCGCCGCCGCGTGCTGCCCCAGGTCAACAAGGGCCGCGGCTCGGCCAACCAGGGCTTCTTCGAAGGCTGGCCCTCGCTGCCGCCGGCCGAGAAATGGCGCCTGCTGGCCTATATGCACGACGTGCAGTCGCCGCCGCCGCATGAGAGCATCTTCCGCGTGCTCGACAAGCCGGGCTTCCACATCCATCTCGGCACGCCGCTGCGCGCGGCGGCGCCGGGGCAGGGGGGCGGCGTCGCGCTGACCCTCGGCGAGGGCGTGGTGGCGGCGGCCGATTTCCTGATCCTCGGCACCGGCTTCAGCATCGACATGGCCCGCATCGCCGAGTTTGCGTCCTTCGCCGGCGAGATCGCGCTGTGGTCCGACCGCTACACCCCGCCGCCGGGGCTGGAACGCGCCGAGATCGGCCGCTTCCCCTGGCTCGATGCCGGCTTCGGGCTGACCGCGAAGCACCCGGACCGCGCCCCCGGCCTGTCGCGCATCCATCTGTTCAACCACGCCGCCATGGCCAGCCTCGGCGCCATCGCCTCCGACGTGCCGGGTGTCTCGATCGGCGCCGGGCGGCTGGCGCGGCAGATCGCCGCCGCCATCTTCGCCGAGGATATCGACACCCTGCGCGCCCGGCTGGAGGCCTTTGACGAGCCGGAGCTCAAGGGCACGCCCTTCTTCGCCCTTTAACCCCGCTGCGGCGCGGGCATTTCAGGGGGAATCATTTTCCCCTGGATGGCGCCTGGCCAGGATGAACATCCTGCCGCCACGGCCCGCCGCGCAGGCAACTGTTTTTCGCCACATTTCCGTTTGACACACACAGAGTCGTGCATCCCTGATAGGACGATCAGCCAACGTTAAACCCCTGGCTGGGAAAGCTGTCAGGAGCCGTCATGTCCCACCCTGTCCTGCCGCGCCGCCGTCTGCTCGGCGCTCTTGGCGCCGCTGGCCTCGCGCTGCCGCTGGCCGGCTTCGCGCCGCTCGGCGCCGACCGCCGCGCCTTCGAGGCCATGCTGGCGGAACAGGGCCGATGCCTGACGCCGCTCAATGCCGCCACCCCCGGCGCCCCGGTCAAGAAGCTGACGCTGGCCTGGAACGCCACCTCGATCTGCACCTCGCCGATCGAGGTCGCCCGCCGTTCCGGCATCCTGGCCCGGCACGGGCTGGAGGTGGAGCTGGTGAATTTCGGCGGCTCGACCGAGGCGCTGCTGGAAGCCATCGCCACCCGCAAGGCCGATGCCGGCGTCGGCATGGCGCTGCGCTGGCTGAAGCCGCTGGAGATGGGCTTCGACGTCAAGATCACCGGCGGCACCCATGGCGGCTGCATGCGGCTGGCCGGTCCCGCGGCCAACAACCTGACCACCGACATCAACTCGATCCGCGGCAAGACCATCGCCGTCAGCGACATGGCCGGCGCCGACAAGAATTTCTTCTCGATGCTGCTGAAGCGGCGGGGGATCGACCCGGACCGCGACGTCACCTGGCGGGTGTTCCCGGCCCACGTCTTCGGGCTCGCCATCGAGCGCGGCGAGGCGCATGCCTTCGCCGCCGGCGACCCGATCGCCTGGACCCTGATCCGCGACAAGCAGTTCGTCGAGGTCGCCAGCAACCTGACCGGCGAATGGGCGCAGCGCGCCTGCTGCATCATCGGCGTCTCCGGCAGCCTGGTGAAGAACGAGCCGCAGGTGGCCGCGGCGCTCACCCGCGCCCTGATCGAGGCGCAGCAGCTTGCGGCGCACGACCCGAAGATCGCGGCGGATGCCTTCATGGACTACGCCCCCGGCCGCGTCAGCCGCGACGACCTGATCGCCATGCTGCAGAGCCACACCCATGGCCACACCCCCGCCGGCACCGACATCCGCCGCGAGATCGAGCTCTATGCCGAGGAGCTGAAGTCGGTCGGCGTCATGCGCGCCGGCACCGACCCGAAGCGCTTCGCCGAGCGCGTCACCGCCGATGTGCTGAGCGTGTGATGAGCGGCGCCGTCATTCTCGGCGGGCGGGCGGAAGAAGCCTCGACCCGCCCCGGGCCCTGGTTCGGCGGCGTCGTCGCCGGCCTGGCCTGGCTCGCCGCCGCCGCCATCACCAGCCTGGCCCCCGACGAGATCGAGGTCGGCCGCACCCAGGAGCTGGCCGCCATCGCCCTGCTGCTGGGCGGGGCGCTGGCCGTGGCCGGCCTCGGCGCGCCCTGGCTCGGCCAGCTCGGCCAGCGGCTGCGCGTCGCCGGCCCCTGGCTCACCGTGCTCGGCCTGGCGCTGATCGGCTGGGAGCTGCTGACCGCCAAGCTGGCCATCCTGCCGCTGCCCTTCTTCGCCTCGCCGCAGGGGCTGCTGGAAGTCTATCTGGAAGACTGGCCGCGCCTGGGCGAGAGCGTGCTGCGCTCGCTCTGGCTGCTGCTCTCCGGCTATGTGCTGGGGGCGGCGGCGGGCTTCGTCGCCGGTGTCGCGCTGGGCTGGTCCAAGGCCATCGGCTACTGGGTGCATCCGGTGCTGCGCCTGGTGGGTCCCCTGCCGGCCACCGCCTGGCTGCCCATCGCCTTCTTCGCCTTCCCCTCCAGCGGCAGCGCCAGCACCTTCCTCGTCGCGCTGGCCACCTGGTTCCCGGTCACCGTGCTGACCTGGTCGGGCGTCGCCGGCGTCAACCGCGCCTATTACGACATCGCCCGGACGCTGGGCGCCTCGCAGTCCTTCCTGGTGCTGAAGGTCGCCATCCCCGCCGCCCTGCCGCAGGTCTTCGTCGGCCTGTTCATGGGGCTGGGCTCCTCCTTCTCCGTGCTGGTCGTGGCCGAGATGCTGGGCGTCAAGGCCGGGCTCGGCTGGTATCTGCAATGGGCCCAGGGCTGGGCCGCCTACGGCAACATGTATGCCGCGCTGCTGGTCATGGCGCTGATGTGCTCCAGCCTGGTGACGCTGCTGTTCAAGGGCCGCGACCGCGTGCTCGCCTGGCAGAAGGGGACCGTCCGGTGGTGAATGCGGCGATCGCGACGACCCAGGACGCCGCCGGCATGGCCGTCGACGTCCGCCACGCCAGCCAGGCTTTTCTGCTGGAAGGCCAGCCGCTTCCCGTCCTGGACAACGTCTCTCTCAATGTGAAGCCAGGCGAGTTCGTGGCGCTGCTCGGCCCCTCCGGCTGCGGCAAGTCCACCCTGCTGCGGCTGCTGGCCGGGCTGGACCAGCCCACCGGCGGCACGCTCACCGGCGACGGCGCGCCGATCGACGCGCCCGACCCGTCGCGCGTGCTGGTCTTCCAGGACCCCACCCTCTACCCCTGGCGCACCGTGCGGGCCAATGTCGCCCTCGGCCTCGAGGCGCGCGGCATCCTGAAGCGCGAAGGCCACCGCGTGCAGCAGGCGATCGACCTGGTCGGGCTGACCGGCTTCGAGACCGCCTATCCGCACCAGCTCTCGGGCGGCATGTCGCAGCGCGTGGCGCTGGCCCGCGCGCTGGTCAACGATCCGCGGCTGCTGCTGCTGGACGAGCCGCTGGGCAAGCTCGACAGCCTGACCCGCCTGTCGATGCAGGCCGAGCTGGTGCGGCTGTGGCAGCGCTCCGGCCTGACCGCCATCCTGGTGACGCATGACGTCGAGGAAGCGCTGATCCTGGCCCAGCGCGTCATCATCTTCTCGCCCCGCCCGGCCCGCATCACCGCCGAGCTCATCGTCGACCGCCCCTATCCCCGCCACCGCGACGACCCCGAGCTGGTGGCGCTGCGCCGCGAGGCGCTGGGCCTGCTCGGCCTGGCCGACTGAGCGCGAGGAAAACACCATGCCCCTGCACCCCGAGACCCTGGCGCTGCATGCCGGCTGGCGCGCCGCCCCGGGCCATGGCGCCGTCGCCGTGCCGATCTACCAGACCACCTCCTTCCAGTTCGACAGCAGCGAGCATGCCCGCTCGCTCTTCGCGCTGGAGCAGACCGGCTTCATCTATTCCCGCACCGGCAACCCGACGGTCGACGTGCTGGAGCAGCGCCTGGCCGCCCTCGAAGGCGGCGTCGCGGCCCTGGCCCTCGCCTCCGGCCAGGCGGCGAGCGCCTTCTCGATCCTGGCCCTGGCCCAGGCGGGGGACAACATCGTCTCCTCCACCGACCTCTATGGCGGCACCTGGAACCTCTTCGCCAACACGCTGAAGCGCCAGGGCATCGAGGTCCGCTTCGTCGACCCGGCCGACCCGGAAAACTTCCGCCGCGCCACCGACGACCGCACCCGCGCCTATTACGGCGAGACGCTCCCCAACCCGAAGCTGGTGGTCTTCCCCATCGCCGAGGTGGCCGCCATCGGCCGCCCCCTCGGCATCCCGCTGATCCTCGACAACACCGCGGCCCCCCTGCTCGCGCGCCCCTTCGACCACGGCGCCGCGATCGTCGTCTACTCGGCGACCAAGTTCATCGGCGGCCACGGCACCAGCATCGCCGGCGCGGTGATCGACGGCGGCAATTTCGACTGGCGGGCCGTGCCCGAACGCCAGCCGGCGCTGAACACCCCCGACGCCAGCTACCACGGCGCCGTCTGGACCATCGACGCGCCGAAGCGCGGCCTGCCGCCCTATGCCGTCGCCGTCCGCGCCTCGGTGCAGCGCGACCTGGGCGCGCCGCTCTCGCCCTTCAACGCCTTCCAGATCCTGCAGGGCGTCGAGACCCTGCCGCTGCGCATCGCCCGCCACAGCGAGACCGCGGCCTCCATCGCCGGCTGGCTGGCGAAGCGACCCGAGGTGACCCGCGTCATCCACCCCTCGCTGCAGACCGGCACCGCGCGGGCGCGAGCCGACAAATACCTGCAGGGTGGCTTCGGCGGCCTGGTCGGCATCGAGCTCGCCGGCGGCCTCGAGGCCGGGCAGCGCTTCATCGACGCGCTGACGCTGCTCTACCACGTCGCCAATATCGGCGACGCGCGGTCGCTGGCCATCCACCCGGCCAGCACCACCCACAGCCAGCTCTCGGCCGAGGAACAGGCGCTGACGGGCGTGACGCCGGGCTATGTGCGGCTGTCCATCGGGCTCGAGCACCCGGACGATATCAAGCAGGACATCGAACGCGGTCTCACCGCGGCGAGCCACTTCGCGCAAGCGGCGGAATAAAAGTCTGGGGGAATGAATTCCCCCAGGCCCCCATCTTTTTTCTGTCAGTTTAAGAAAGCAAAGTCACAAACAACGATGTCCACGACCGCCACCCTCGCGACGCTCCCCACCCTCGACATCAGCCAGCTCGGCGGGCCGAACCACAAGGAATTCCTGGAACAGCTGCGCTACGCGGCGCGCGAGGTCGGCTTCTTCTACCTCGCCGGCCACGGCGTGCCCGACGAGCTGGCCCAGCAGGTCCGCGACCTCTCCTGCGCCTTCTTCGACCTTCCCGAGGAAGAGAAGCTGAAGGTCCAGATGATCCACTCGCCGCATTTCCGCGGCTACAACCGCGCCGGCCTCGAGCTCACCCGCGGCAAGCCCGACTGGCGCGAGCAGTTCGACATCCACGCCGAACGCGCCCCCCTGCCGCAGGAAGCCGGCAGCCCGGCCTGGTCGCGCCTGCAAGGCCCCAACCTCTGGCCCGACGACGCGCTGCCGGCGCTGCGCCCGACGCTGCTGGAATGGCAGGCCCGCCTGACCGAGGTCGCCACCCGCCTGGTCGGCGCCTTCGCCGAAGCCCTGGTCGGCGATGCCGCGGCGCTGCAGGCCATCTATGCCGGCACGCCCAACCAGACCATGAAGATCATCCGCTACCCCGGCCGCACCTCGGACGAGCCCGACCAGGGCGTCGGCGCCCACAAGGACAGCGGCCTGCTGACCTTCGTGCTGCAGGACGAGATCGGCGGGCTGCAGGTCGAGACCGCCGACGGCTGGATCGACGCCGTCCCCCGCCCCGGCACCTTCGTGGTCAATATCGGCGAGCTGCTGGAGCTGGCCTCCAACGGCTACCTCAAGGCGACGGTGCACCGCGTCGTCAGCCCCGCCGCCGGGCGCGAGCGCTTCTCCATCGCCTTCTTCCTCGGCGCCCGGCTGGATGCCGAGGTGCCGCTGCTGGCCCTGCCGCCGGCCCTGGCCGCCGAGGCCCAGGGCCCCGCCAGCGACCCCGACAACCCGCTGTTCCGCAATGTCGGCGCCAACTACCTGAAGGGCCGGCTGCGCTCGCATCCCGACGTGGCCCAGCGCTACCACGCCGATTTGTTGGGCTGATCCGCGCCGCCCGGCTAGACTTCATCCGCGACAAGGAGATTGGCACGGGGCCACGGCGCTTTCTGTTGCATCCCGGCGCGCCGCGCCGGATGCTCCACTCCGCCAGGGAGGCTTCCCATGATGGGTTCCAGCGACCAGGCTTCGATCATGCCGGCCGCGGCGCGCGCCTTGCGCCGCCGCCACCTGCTGCTCGGCGCGGCGGCCCTGCTGCCGGCCGGCGCCGCCCAGGCGCAATCGGGCGGCGGCGGGCAGCTGCTCAACGTCTCCTACGACCCGACCCGCGAATTCTACCGCGACTTCAACACGGCCTTCGTCCAGCAATGGAAGAACCAGTCCGGCCAGGCCATCCGCGCCTCCGCCTCGCATGGCGGCTCCGGGCGGCAGGCGCGGGCGGTGATCGACGGGCTGCAGGCCGATGTCGTCACCCTGGCCCTGGCCTATGACATCGACGCCATCGCCGAGCAGGGGCTGATCGCCGCCAATTGGCAATCCCGCCTGCCGCAGAACAGCGCGCCCTATACCAGCACCATCGTTTTTCTGGTCCGCAAGGGGAACCCCAAGGGCCTGCGCGACTGGGGCGACCTGGCCAAGCCCGGCATCGCCGTGATCACGCCCAATCCGAAGACCTCGGGCGGCGCGCGCTGGAACTACCTGGCCGGCTGGGCCTGGGCGCTGCGCCAGCCCGGCGGCAGCCCGGACACCGCCCAGGCCTATATCGCGGCGCTGTTCAAGAACGTCCCCGTTCTGGACACCGGGGCGAGGGGCTCCACCACCAGCTTCGTCCAGCGTGGCCAGGGCGACGTGCTGCTGGCCTGGGAGAACGAGGCCCACCTGGCCTTCGCCGAATTCGGCAACGACAAGTTCGACATCATCTACCCCTCGCTCTCCATCCTGGCCGAGCCGCCGGTCGCCGTGGTCGACCGCAATGTCGACCGCCGCGGCACCCGCGCCGCGGCCGAGGCCTATCTCCAGGCGCTCTACGCCCCGGAAGGCCAGGCCCTGGCCGCGAAGCATTTCTACCGGCCGCGCGACGCCGGCGTGCTGGCGGCGAACAAGGCGCGCTTCCCGCAGCTGGAGCTGGTCACCATCGACGACCCGGCCTTCGGCGGCTGGAAGCCCGCCCAGGCCACCCATTTCAACGATGGCGGCCTGTTCGACCGCCTCTACCAGCCCGGCCGTTGAGCATGATCGCCGCAGGGCACGTCACCGGAGGCGTGAATCATGCTCTCAAACAAGGAGCTGGAGCCTTTGCCGTGAGCCCTTGCGAACGGCGAAGGCTCTAGCCTCCGTATGCGGCAGCGCTCCTTGCCCGGTTTCGGCGTCAGCCTCGGCGTGACGCTGGTCTGGCTGGTGGGGCTGGTGCTGGTGCCGTTGCTGGCCCTGCTGCTGCGCCCCTGGGAGCTCGGGCCGCTCGGCGTCTGGAAATCGCTGGCCGAGCCGCGGGTCCTGGCGGCGTTGCGGCTGTCCTTCCTGGGCGCGCTCGCCGCCTCGGCGGCGATGCTGCCGCTGGGGCTGCTGGTGGCCTGGGTGCTGGTCCGCTACCGCTTCCCCGGCCGCCGGCTGCTGGACGGGGTGGTCGACCTGCCCTTCGCTTTGCCCACCGCCGTCGCCGGGCTGGCGCTGACCGCGCTCTACGCGCCGAATGGCTGGCTCGGGGCGCCGCTCGACGCCCTCGGGTTGAAGGTGGCCTACACCCCGCTCGGTGTCGGCCTGGCCATGGCCTTCGTGGGTCTCCCCTTCGTCGTCCGCACCGTCGAGCCCGTGCTGCGCGACCTGCCGCTGGAGGCTGAGGAAGCCGCTGCCACGCTGGGCGCCAGCCGCCCCCAGGTGGTCTGGCGCGTCGTGCTGCCGGCCCTGGCCCCGGCGCTGCTGGCCGGCTTCGCCATGGCCTCGGCCCGCGCCATCGGCGAATATGGCAGCGTCATCTTTATCGCCGGCAACATGCCCATGGTCAGCGAGATCGCGCCGCTGTTGATCGTCGTCCGCCTGGAGCAGTTCGACTATGCCGGCGCCGCCGCGGTCGGCCTGGCCATGCTGGCGCTTTCTTTCCTGCTGCTGCTGGGGCTGAACCTGGCCACCCGCTTCTGGCGGCGCGCATGAGCCCGCGCCCCGCCATCGCCGAGCCGCGCTGGGCCCGCATCTTCCTGTGCGGCCTGGCGCTGCTGCTGCTGGCGCTGTTCCTGCTGCTGCCGCTGGCCGCCGTCTTCACCGAGGCGCTGCGCCGCGGCTGGGGGCCGGTCTGGCAGGCCCTGTCCGACCCCGACGCCATCGCCGCCATTGAGCTGACCCTGCTGGTCGCGGCCATCGCCGTGCCGGTGAACACCATCGGCGGGGTGGCCGGCGCCTGGTGCATCGCCAAGTTCGACTTCCCCGGCCGCGCCCTGCTGCTGGCGCTGATCGAGCTGCCCTTCTCGGTCTCCCCGGTGATTTCCGGCCTTGTCTGGGTGCTGCTGTTCGGCGCGCATGGCTGGTTCGGCCCCTGGCTGCAGGCGCATGACCTGCAGATCGTCTTCGCCCTGCCCGGGCTGGTGCTGGCGACCCTGTTCGTCACCTTCCCCTTCGTCGCCCGCACCCTGATCCCGCTGATGCAGGAGCAGGGCCGCAGCGCCGAGGAAGCCGCCGCCACCCTTGGCGCCTCCGGCTGGCAGACCTTCTTCCGGGTCACCCTGCCGGAAATCCGCTGGGCGCTGCTCTCGGGCGTGCTGCTGTGCAATGCCCGCGCCATGGGGGAATTCGGCGCGGTCTCCGTCGTCTCCGGCCATGTGCGGGGAGAGACCAACACCATGCCGCTGCATATCGAGATCCTGTACAATGAGTATCAGTTCGTCGGCGCCTTCGCCGTCGCCGCGCTGCTCGCCTTGCTGGCCCTGGTGACGCTGGCGGCCAAGGCGCTGCTGGAACGCGGCGGCCCGCGCGGAAGCCTGGCCGCATGAGCATGATCGCATGAGCCTGGCCCTCCGCGGCCTCCGCCGCAGCTTCGGCCCCGCCCAGGCGCTGCGCGACATCGCCCTCGAGGTGAAGGGGGGCGAGTTCGTGGCGCTTCTCGGCCCCTCCGGCTCGGGCAAGACCACCTTGCTGCGCATCCTGGCCGGGCTCGACTTCCCGGATCAGGGCGAGGTGCGGATCGATGACCAGGACATGGCCCAGGTGCCGGCGCGGCACCGCCGCATCGGCTTCGTCTTCCAGCACTACGCTCTGTTCCGTCACATGACGGTCTTCGAGAACGTGGCCTTCGGGCTGCGCGTCCGCCCCCGCTCGAGTCGCCCGCACGAGGCCGAGATCGCTGCCCGCGTCCGCCGCCTGCTGGAGCGGATGCAGATCGCCGAGCTGGAGCGCCGCCTGCCCGAGCAGATCTCTGGCGGCCAGCGGCAGCGGGTCGCGCTCGCCCGGGCCCTGGCCATCGAGCCCCGGCTGCTGCTGCTGGACGAGCCCTTCGGCGCGCTCGATGCCGAGGTGCGGAAGGGGCTGCGCCACTGGCTGCGGGCCCTGCATGTCGAGCTCAACCTGACCAGCCTTTTCGTCACCCATGACCAGGACGAGGCCATGGAGCTGGCCGACCGCGTCGCCGTCATGCAGGCCGGCCGCATCGTCCAGTTCGACACCCCCGCCCGCATCCTGGACCAGCCGGCCAATGGCTTCGTCGCCGGCTTCATCGGCCAGGCGCAGCGTTTCGCTGGAAGGCTGACGCCGCAGGAGCTGGTCTTCGACGGCATTCCCCTGGCGCCGCTGCCGCGCCACCGGCTGCTGGGCGAGGCCGCCGCGCCCGGGGCCGGGCAGGGGCCGGCCGAGGCCTTCATCCGCGCCCATGAATGGCGCGCCACACCCGGCCCCGGCAATGCCGTGCTGACATCCGCCCGCCCCGCCGGCGGCCGCGTCCAGGCCGTCTTCGCCCTGGGCGACAGCCTGGTCGAGGCCGAGCTCCCCCCTGGCCTGCTGGAGCCGGGCGAGCCCTGCCAGCTCGACCCGCTGACCGCCCGCGTCTTCCTGGCCGAGGCGCCTTTCGCCGCCCCCTGAAGCCGCGCGCGAGAAAATCCGCTATAGCCTGCCATGGACGGTGGTGACGGCGAGAAGGGGCGGGAGTGATGGCCGAGGCGCGATTGAGCCTGCGCGTCGATCTGGGCGTGCGCCGGCTGGGGCCGGGCAAGGTGGGGCTGCTGGAGGCGATCGCGCGCGAGGGGTCGATCTCGGCCGCGGCGCGCAGCCTGGGCATGTCCTATCGCCGCGCCTGGGAGCTGGTGGAGGACCTCAACACCACCTTCGGCGCCCCGGTGGCGGCGACGGCGACCGGCGGCAGCAAGGGCGGCGGCGCCCGGCTGACCCCGCTGGGCGAGGCGGTGGTCGAGCATTTCCGCGCCCTGGAGGCCGCCGCCGCCAAGGCCGCCGCGCCCCACCTGGCTGCCCTGCTGGCGCGCCTGCCGCCGGGCTGAGCGCCCGCTTTTGATTGCGAGCGATTCTCAGCTCTGCCAGGCTGCGCGGGTTGCGCGCCCTGGCTTGCGAGTCGTGCAAACCAGCCCTGCCACGACTCTGGGGGCGCCCGCCGCGGCAGGCCGTTGCGCCAGCCGCGCGGCTTCCCCAAATTCCCAGTCCCCACCATGGCTTGCGGCGCTTGTCCCCAATCCATCCACAAAATGTAGCGGTCCTCACGCAAACGGGCCCTAGATATTGGGGGTGCCGGGTGGCATTCTCGGGGCACAGGCAGGGGTGGCCGACCCCGCCGGGCATGTTCCAGCCCGGCCCCGGCGGTCGATCTGCCCCCAACGCCACGCACCGCCCGCGCTTCGGGGAGGGTGCGTGCAGCCCGTCCGCCAGTCCAGTTGAAGGCCTTCCCATGTCCGCATACGACACGCTCGCCGATCCCCATGCCGCGCCCGACGGCCGCCCTGGCTCCCAGGCCGGTGGCCCGGGCGCTGCCCAGGTGATCCGACGTGACGGGCGGCCGACCCCCTTCAACCCGGGCAAGATCAGCATCGCGCTGACCAAGGCCTTCCTGGCGGTGGAGGGCAGCTCCGCCGCCTCCTCGCACCGCATCCATGAGATCGTCGCCGGCCTGACCGAGCAGATCGTCGCCGGCCTGACCCGCCATTCCGGCGCCGACCGCCTGTTCCATATCGAGGATGTGCAGGACCAGGTCGAGCTGGCGCTGATGCGCGGCGGCCATCACAAGGTGGCCCGCGCCTATGTGCTGTACCGCGAGGAGCGGACGCGGGAGCGCGCGGCGGCGGCCGCCGTCAGCACCCCCTCGACCCCGGCGCTGCAGGTCAAGGGCCGCGACGGCGTGCTGCGGCCGCTGGACGCCGCGGCGCTGGCCCGCGCGGTGGCCGAGGCCTGCGAGGGCCTGGCCGATGTGACGCCGGCGCCGGTGCTGACCGAGACGCGGCGCAACCTCTATGACGGCATCAGCGAGGACGAGCTGGCCCAGGCGCCGATCCTGGCCGCCCGCACCCTGATCGAGCAGGAGCCCAGCTACAGCCAGGTCAGCGCCCGGCTGCTGCTGGCCGAGCTCAGGCGCGAGGCGCTGGTCTTCGTCGAGGGCCGCCCGGCCACCAGCCAGGCCGAGATGGCCGCGCGCTACCCCGAGTATTTCGGCGCCTATGTCGCCAAGGGCATCGAGCACCAGCTGCTGAACCCGGATCTGGCGCAGTTCGACCTGGCCCGGCTCGGCGCCGCGCTGAAGCCGGAACGCGACCTGCAGTTCCAGTATCTCGGCTTCCAGACCCTGTATGACCGCTACCTGCAGCAGACCCAGGGCATCCGCTTCGAGATGCCGCAGGCCTTCTTCATGCGCGTCGCCATGGGCCTGGCGCTGCGCGAGATCGACCGCGAGGCGCGGGCGATCGAGTTCTACGACCTGATTTCGTCGTTCGACTTCATGTGCTCGACGCCGACCCTGTTCAACAGCGGCACGCGCCACAGCCAGCTGTCTTCCTGCTTCCTGACCAGCGTCCCCGACGACCTTGACGGCATCTTCGGCGCCGTCCGCGACAATGCGCTGCTGGCCAAGTATTCGGGCGGCATCGGCAATTCCTGGACGCGGGTGCGCGGCCTCGGCGCCCATATCCGCGGCACCAACGGCCAGAGCCAGGGCATCGTTCCCTTCCTGAAGGTCGCCAACGACACCGCGATCGCGGTGAACCAGGGCGGCAAGCGCAAGGGCGCGGTCTGCGCCTATCTCGAGACCTGGCACATCGACGTCGAGGAATTCCTCGACCTGCGCAAGAACACCGGCGACGACCGCCGCCGCACGCATGACATGAACACCGCCAACTGGGTGCCGGACCTGTTCATGCAGCGCGTCGAGGCCGATGGCGAATGGACGCTGTTCTCGCCGGACGAGGTGCCCGACCTGCACGAGCTCTACGGCATTCCCTTCCGCGAGGCCTATGAGCGCTACGAGGCGAAGGCCCGCGCTGGCGAGATCAAGGTGCACAAGACGGTGCGCGCGCTCGAGCTGTGGCGCCGCATGCTGACCATGCTGTTCGAGACCGGCCATCCCTGGATGACCTTCAAGGACCCCTGCAACCTGCGCTCGCCGCAGCGCCATGCCGGCGTGGTCCACTCGTCCAACCTCTGCACCGAGATCACCCTGAACACCTCGGACACCGAGGTCGCGGTCTGCAACCTGGGCTCGATCAATCTCGGCCTGCATGTGACGGAGAAGGGGCTGGACCGCGCCCGGCTGGCGCGCACCATCCGCACCGCCATGCGGATGCTGGACAATGTCATCGACGTCAATTTCTACACCATCCCGCAGGCCCGCCGCTCCAACCTGCAGCACCGCCCGGTGGGCATGGGGCTGATGGGCTTCCAGGACGCGCTGCATGCGCTGCGCCTGCCGCTGGCCTCGGACGAGGCGGTGCGCTTCGCCGATGAGAGCATGGAGCTGATCAGCTACCACGCCATCGAGGCCTCGGTGGAGCTCGCCGCCGAGCGCGGCGCCTATGCCTCCTTCCCCGGCTCGCTGTGGAGCCAGGGCATCCTGCCGCATGACAGCGTCGAATTCGTCGCCGAAGCCCGTGGCGGCCTCGATCTCGACCGCTCGGCGGCGCTCGACTGGACGGCCCTGCGCGAGCGGGTGAAGACCATCGGCATGCGCAATTCCAACGTGATGGCGATCGCGCCCACCGCGACGATCTCCAACATCGTCGGCGCCACCCAGTCGATCGAGCCGACCTTCCGCAACCTCTATGTGAAGGCGAACATGTCGGGCGACTTCACGGTGGTGAACCCGGCGCTCGTCCGCGACCTGAAGGCGCTGGAGCTCTGGGACCCGGTGATGGTCTCCGACCTGAAGTATTACGACGGCAGCCTGGGCGCCATCGACCGCATCCCGGCCGAGCTGAAGTCGCTCTACGCCACCGCCTTCGAGGTCGACGTCTCCTGGCTAGTGGAAGCTGCCGCGCGTCGCCAAAAATGGATCGACCAGGCGCAGTCGCTGAACCTGTACCTGGCCAATCCGAACGGCCGCAAGCTGGATGCGCTGTACCGCCTGGCCTGGAAGCGCGGCCTGAAGACCACCTATTACCTGCGCACCCAGAGCGCGACCCATGTCGAGAAGTCGACGCTGAAGACCTCGGACGGCAAGCTGAACGCGGTGAAGGTGGCGCCCGCCGCCGCGGTTGCCCCGGCCGTTGTCGCAGCACCCCCGCCGCCGGCCCCGGCCGCCGTCGTGGCGGAGGCGCCGAAGCCGGTGCCTGCGACCGAGGTCGGCAATTTCTGCTCGCTCGACGATCCCACCTGCGAAGCCTGCCAGTAAGGAACGGCGCCGACATGGACACGAATATCCTCGACTGGTCGGAACCCGAGCCCGTCGCGCCGACCCCCGGCTTCGCCCCGCCCGCTGCCGCGCCCGTCGCCGCGGCCCGGGCCGAGACCGCGGAGGCCGGTGACGCCACCGGCCTCGGCGCCATCGACGAGCGGGGCGGCCGCGTCTCCGTCGACGACAAGGCGATGATCAATTGCCGCGCCGACGTGAACCAGCTGCTGCCGCTGAAGTATCGCTGGGCGTGGGAGAAGTACCTCTCGGCCTGCAACAACCATTGGATGCCGACCGAGATCTCGATGCAGTCCGACATCGCGCTGTGGAAGTCGCGCGACGGGCTGACCGAGGAGGAGCGCCGCTCGATCAAGCGCAACCTGGGCTTCTTCGCCACCAGCGAGAGCCTGGTCGCCAACAACATCGTGCTGGCCGTCTATCGCCACCTGACCAACCCGGAATGCCGCCAGTACCTGCTGCGCCAGGCCTTCGAGGAGGCGGTGCACACCCATACCTTCCAGTACATCGTGGAAAGCCTCGGCCTCGACGAGGGCGAGCTGTTCAACATGTATCGCGAGGTGCCCTCGATCACCGCCAAGGCGGCCTGGGCGCTGAAGTACACGCAGAACCTGTCGGATCCCGACTTCGCCACCGGCACGCCGGAGAATGACCGCGCCTTCCTGCGCGACCTGATCGCCTTCTACGTCGTCTTCGAGGGGATGTGGTTCTACACCGGCTTCGCGCAGATCCTGTCGCTGGGCCGGCGCGGGCGGATGGTCGGCATCGCCGAGCAGTACCAGTACATCCTGCGCGACGAGAGCATCCACCTGAACTTCGGCATCGACGTGATCAACCAGATCCGCGCCGAGAATCCGGGGCTGTGGACGAAGGAGTTCGCCGACGAGGTGCGGACCATGCTGCGCGACGCCTGCGAGCTGGAAGTGGCCTATGGCCGCGACACCATGCCCAAGGGCTTCCTCGGGCTGAATGCCGCGCTGTGCGAGCAGTACATGCACTTCATCACCAACCGCCGCTGCGCCCAGCTCGCCCTGGCGCCGATCTTCCCGGAGACGGAAAACCCGTTCCCCTGGATGTCCGAGGTGATGGACCTGAAGAAGGAAAAGAACTTCTTCGAGACGCGGGTGATCGAATACCAGAACGGCGGCGCGCTGAGCTGGGACTGATGTGATATTGGTTCCAGACTTGCCTGGATGACAGGGCCGGGGGCGGCAACGCCCCCGGCCTTTTTCATGCCGGCCTTTTTCGTGTCGGCCCTCTTCACGCCAGGGGGTTTTTTACCTCCGGCCAAGCTTCTGCCGGCGCGGTTAAGGGACTGGCAGCATCCGGCCGGCATCACGGGCGCCGTGCGGAGGCTTGGCAATGCGGCGTGGAGGCTTGATGGGTCCGGGGTGGCGGCATGGTCTGGCGGTGGGGGCGATCTGCGCCCTGGTCGGCATGGCCGGCTCCGCCCTGCTGCTGCGCGCCGAGCGCCAGCGCCTGGTCACCGATGCCGGCACGCGGCTGGCCGACTATGCCGAGGTGATGGCCCAGCGGCTGGATTCCGGCCTGGTCGAATGGGCCAATGATGTCGGCCTGCTGGCCCGCTTCGAGGCCTTCTCCCGCCAGCCGCCCGAGCCCGCCATGGCGCGGCGGCTGATGGAGGATCTGCAGACCCGTTCGCCCACCTTCTCCTGGATCGGCTTCACCGGCGTCGATGGCCGCGTCATCGCCGGCACCGGCGGGCTGCTGGAAGGCGTCGATGTCGCGGCGCGCCCCTGGTTCAAGCCGGGGCTGCAGGGGCTGCATCTGGGCGACGTGCATCCCGCCGTGCTGCTGGCGCGGCTGCTGCCGGCGGCGCAGGGCGGCGGCGCCGATGCCTATTTCGTCGATGCGGCGGCGCCGGTGACCGGGCCGGACGGCCAGGTGATCGGCGTCATCGCCGGCCACCTGACCTGGCGCTGGGCCGAGGGCGTGCGCCGCGAGATCACCCGCCTGTCGCCCTGGCAGCCGGCGGCGCAGCTGATGGTGCTGGGCGCCGACACCACCGTGCTGCTGGGCCCCGAGGCGGCGCGCGGCAAGCCCTGGGGCGCCGCGCCGCCGCCGCCCGGGGGCGGGGCGACCTGGCGCGAGGACACCGTGCCCGGCCATGACCCCGCCATCCTGGCCTTCGCCCGGGCCGATGGCAGCAGCGACCGGCCGACGCTGGGCTGGGTGGTGGTGGCCGAGCGCGACCGCGCCGCGGTGCTGGCCTCGCTCTGGCCCTTCGGGCTGTGGCTCGGCCTCGGCACGCTGGCGCTGGCGACGCTGGGCGGCGTGCTGGCCGGGCGCAATGCCGGCCGCCTCGGCGCCGCGATGCAGAGCGTGCTGGGCCAGGGCGGTGCCGGCGATGTCGAGGCGCGGCTGCTGCAATTGCGCGACCAGGCCTGGCGCGACCCGCTGACCGGGTTGCTGAACCGCGCCGGCTTCGCCGCCTGGGCCGCCGCCCATCCGGCGCTGGCGCAGGGTGCCGCGGTGCTGGTGATGGATCTGGACGGCTTCAAGCCGATCAACGACCGCCATGGCCATGCCGCGGGCGATGCCGTGCTGCAGGCGATCGGCCTGTGGCTGCGCCAGCATCTGCGCGCCGAGGATGCCGCCGTCCGCCTCGGCGGCGACGAATTCCTGGTCTGCCTGGCGGGGCAGGCGGAGCGGGTGGGGACCGCCGCCGCCGGGATCGGCGCGCGGCTGGACGCCATGCTGCGCGACGGGGTGGCGACGCCGGCCGGGCTGCTGTCCCTGGGCTGCAGCGCTGGCGTGGCTGTGATGCCGCGCGACGCCACGGCGCTGGACCTGGCGATCGGCCTCGCCGATGCTGCCCTCTACGAGTCCAAACGGAAGCGGCCGCGTCTGCGGCGAGAGGAAGCCTTGTCATGACCCGCCCGGACCCCGCCTTGCCCCGCCGCCATGCGCTCGGGGTTCTGGCGGGGGCCGGCGCGCTGGCCGGCTGCAGCCCGGCCGCGACGCGGCTGCGCCTCGGCGCCTCGCCGCCCGAGGATGTGCTGCCGCTGGCCCCGGGCGGTCTCGAGGCCGCGCTGGCCGCCCTGCCGGGCGATGTCGAGGCGATCCGCGGGCCGGCCGGGGTGCCGGGGGTGGCGGTGGCGGTGGTCGCCGGCGGCGCGCGCCGCTTCGCCCGCGGCTTCGGGACACGCCGTGCCGATGGCGACGCCCCGGTCGGGCCGGAGACCGTCTTCCAGATCGCGTCGCTGTCCAAGCCGATGGCGGCCAGCATCGCCGCCACCCAGGTCGCCGCCGGCCGCTGCGCCTGGGACGATCCGGCGCAGCGCCACCTGCCCTGGCTGCGGCTGTCGGACGCGGAGGTCGCGGCGCGCGCCAGCATCGGCGACTTCATGGCGCATCGCGTCGGCCTGCCCGCCTATGCCGGCGACCAGCTGGAGGAGCTGGGCTTCGACCGCGCCGAGATCCTGCGGCGGCTGCGCTTCCTGCCGCTGGCGCCGTTCCGCGCCTCCTACGCCTACAGCAATTTCGGCCTGACGCTGGGCGCCGAGGCGGTGGCCGCCGCCGCCGGCCAGCCCTGGGAGACACTCGCCGAGACGGCGCTGTACCGCCCGCTCGGCATGGCCTCCACCAGCTCGCGCCATGCGGAGTTCCTGGCGCGGCCCGATCGCGCGGCGCTGCATGCCCGCACGCCCGACGGCTTCCTCCCGCTTTATGACCGTGACGCCGATGCGCAGTCGGCGGCCGGCGGTGTTTCCTCCAATGTGCTCGACCTGTCGGCCTGGATGACCATGCTGCTGGCCGGCGGCGCGCCGCTGCTGCCGGAAGCGGCGCTGGCGCCGGCCTTCCAGCCGCAGGCGCTGTCGGCGCCGGGGCATGCTTTGGGCGCGCGGCCGGGCTTCTACGGTTTCGGCTTCAATGTCGGCACCG
>NZ_CACSJM010000124.1 GCF_902706185.1 Roseomonas sp. 18066
CCCTTGCTGTCCCTGCCCCTCCTGTCCCTGCCCTTCCTGTCCCGGCCCGGCCGGGCCCAGCCCGCCGCGGACCTGTTCCGCGTGGTGACCTCGCAGGAGATCAACGGGCTGGACCCGGCCCGCTCCGGCTATGTCTTCACCCGCCTGCAGGTGCTGGAGACGCTGGTCGGCGCCGATGATGGCGGCCTGCCGGTGCCGCAGCTGGCCAGCGCCTGGACGCTGTCGGAGGACCGCCTGGCCTGGCGCTTCACCCTGCGTCCCGGCGCCCGCTTCCATGACGGCACGCCCGTCGCCGCCGCCGCGGTGGTCGCCAGCCTGGAGCGCGCCCGGGCCCAGACCGGGCTGCTCGGCAACCTGCCGATCGCGAGCCTCACGGCCGAGGACGGCGCGGTGGTCATCCGCACCACCCGGCCCTTCGCGCCGCTGCTGGCCTTCCTGGCGCATTACAGCAGCGGCATCCTGGCGCCGGCGGCCTTCGAGGACCAGGCGGTGCGCCACCTGATCGGCAGCGGCCCCTACCAGGTCACCCGGCTGCTGCCGCCGCAGCGGCTGGAGGCCGAGCGCTCGGCGCATTGGACCGGCGCCGCCCCCGCCATCGCCCGGCTCAGCTACCTGGCCGCCGGCCGCGGCGAGACCCGCGCCGCCATGGCCGAGAGCGGCCAGGCCGAGCTGGTGGCGCAGCTGGCGCCGGAGACGGTGGAGCGGCTGCGGCGCAACCCGCGCCTGCTGATCGACACCCGCGCCATCCCGCGCACCCGGCTGATCAAGCTGAACTGCGCCTCGCCGCTGTTCAGCGACCCGCGCGCCCGCCGCGCGCTGAGCCTGGCGCTGGACCGCGCCGGGATGGCCGCCACGCTGCTGCGCTCACCAGCCTCGACCGCGACGCAGCTGTTCCCCCCGGCCATGGCGGAATGGCATGTCGCCAGCCTGCCGCCGCTGGCGCGCGACCTGGCCGAGGCGCGCCGCCTGCTGGCGCAGCTCGGCTGGCAGCCGGGGCCCGAGGGCATCCTGCAGCGCGACGGGCAGCCCTTCGCCTTCACGCTGCGCACCTTCTCCGACCGGCCGGAGCTGCCGGGGCTGGCCACCGCCATGCAGGCGCAGCTGCGCGAGATCGGCATCGCCATGAAGGTCGCCGTGGTCAACAGCGGCGAGATCCCGGCCGGCCATCGCGACGGCACGCTGGAGGCGGCGCTGATGGCGCGCAACTTCTCCCTGGTGCCCGACCCGCTGGGCACGCTGCTGCAGGATTACGGGCCGCAGGGCGGCGACTGGGGCGCCATGGGCTGGTCCAGCCCGGCCCTCGTCGCGGTGCTGGAGCAGCTGGGCGCCACCGCAGACCCCGCGGCGCGCGCCGCCCTGCGCGGCCGCGCCGCCAGCATCCTGCACGACGCGCTGCCGGTGATCCCGGTCAGCTGGTTCGACCTGTCGACGGCCATCTCGCGCCGGGTCGCGGGCCTGGCCGTCGATCCGCTGGAGCTCTCCTTCCGCATCGCGGGGTCGCGATGGGCGGGCTGATCCGCGCCCTCGGCGGCCGCGCCGTCCAGGCGCTGCTGGTGGCGCTGCTGGTCGGCGCCGCCTGCTTCCTGATGGTCCGGCTGCTGCCGGGCGACATGGCCTATCGCATCGCCGCCAGCCGGCTGGGCTACGACCTGGTCGACAGCCAGGCGGCCGAGGCGGTGCGGCAGGAGCTCGGCCTCGACCGGCCCTGGCCGCTGCAGCTGGCCGCCTGGTTCGCGGGGCTCGCGCGGCTCGACCTCGGCGTCTCGCTGGCCTCGGGCGAGGCGGTGGCGACGGCGCTGTCGATCCAGCTCGGCCACACGCTGCTGCTCTCGGCCGCGGCGCTGCTGCTGTCGCTGCTGATCGGCCCGCCGCTCGGCGCCCTGGCGGGGCTGCGGGCCGGCGGCTGGTGGGATGGCACGCTGCTGGCGCTGTCGGCGGCACTGCGCGCGGTGCCGGGCTTCGTCATCGGCGTCGGGCTGATGCTGTGGCTGGCGGTGGCATGGGACTGGCTGCCGGCCGGCGGCGTCGGTGGCTGGCGGGAGGTGATCCTGCCGGCCCTGACCCTGGCGCTGGGCCTGGCCGCCGCCTCCTCCCGCGTCGCGCGGGATGCGGTGGCGGGGGTGGTCGCCGCCCCCTTCTTCGGCTTCGCGCGGATGAAGGGGCTGAGCGACGCCGCCGCCTTCCGCCGGCACGGGCTGCGCAATGCCGCCATCCCCGTCGTCGCCTATCTTGGCCTGCAGCTGGTGATGCTGATCGAGGGCGTGGTGGTGGTGGAATCGCTCTTCGCCTGGCCCGGCATCGGCCATGCGCTGGTGCATGCGGTGCTGGGCCGCGACATCCCGATGATCCAGGGCACGGCGCTGGTGATGGGGCTGCTGTTCGTGGCGCTGAACGCGCTGACCGACCTGGCCTGCTGGCTGCTCGACCCGAGGCGCCGCGCCGCATGATCCGTCTTCGGAAAAAACGCCTGCTCGGCGCCGGGCTGCTGGCGGCGGTCGCCGGCTTCGCCCTGCTCGGGCCGCTGCATGGCATCGACCCGCTGCGCCAGGACCTGTCGGCGGCGCTGCAGCCGCCCGGGGCCGCGCATCCGCTGGGCACCGACCATCTGGGGCGCGACCTGCTGGCGCGGCTGGCCGCCGGCGCCCGGCTGTCCTTCGGCTTCGCGCTCCTCGCCGCCCTGGTCTCGGCCGGCACCGGCACGCTGCTCGGCCTGCTGGCGGCGCTGCGCGGCGGCTGGGCGGAGCGGCTGCTGCTGGGCCTGGCGGATGCGGTGCAGGCGCTGCCGGCGCTGCTGCTGGTGGTGCTGGTCACCGCCTTCGCGCCCGGCGAGTTCCTGCCGCTCTATCTCGGCGTGGCGCTGGCGCTCTGGGTGGACTTCTTCCGCATCGCCCGCAACACCGCCGCCAGCGTGCTGGCGCGGCCGCAGGTCGAGGCGGCGCGGCTGCTCGGCTTCGGCCCGGGCCACCTGCTGCGCCGCCACCTGTGGCCGGAGGTCGCGCCGCTGGTCGCCACCCTCTTCGCCTTCGCCGCCGGCACCGCGGTCACCACCGTCGCGGCGCTGGCCTTCATCGGCGTCGGCGCCCGCCCGCCGGTGCCCGAATGGGGCAGCATGATGACCGAGCTGCTGCCCTATTACGCCGAGGCGCCGCTGGCCCTGCTGCTGCCGGCGCTGCTGATCTTCCTGACCGTGCTCGGCCTGCATCTGCTGGCCGGGCGGGAGCGCGGCTGATGGCCCTGATCGTCGACAACCTCGCCATCCACGGGTCAGAGGGCGTGCTGCTGCGCCCCGCCAGTTTCACGCTGCAGCCCGGCCGGCCGCTGGTGCTGCTGGGCGAGACCGGCTCGGGCAAGTCGCTGCTGGCCCAGGCGGTGATGGGCGTGCTGCCGCCGGGGCTGACCGCCACTGGCCGCATCGTGCTCGACGGCCAGAACCTGCTGGCGATGGCGCCGCGCGCGCGCCGCGCGCTGTGGGGCCGCCGCATCGCCATGCTGCCGCAGGAGCCCTGGGCGGCGCTCGACCCCAGCATGCGCGCCGCGGCGCAGGTCGAGGAGGTCGACCGGCTGGTGCATCGCCGCAGCGCCGCCGAGGCCCGGCAGCGCAGCGCCGCGCGGCTGGACCGGCTGGGCCTGGCCGGGGCCGGCCGGCGCTATCCCTTCCAGCTGTCGGGCGGCATGAACCAGCGCGTGGCGCTGGCCGCGACCGAGGCCGCCGGCGCCGGGCTGCTGATCGCCGACGAGCCGACCAAGGGGCTGGACGCCGCGCTGCGCGACACCGCCGGCGCCCTGCTGCGCGCCGAGGCCGAGGCCGGGCGCATGCTGCTGGTCATCACCCATGACGTGGCCCTGGCCCGGCTGCTGGGCGGCGATGCGCTGGTGATGCTGGCGGGCGCGGTGATCGAGGCCGGCCCGCTGCCCGGGCTGCTGGCGGCCCCGCGGCACGACTACACCCGCCGGCTGATCGCGGCCGAGCCGGCGCGCTGGCCGCGCTGGACGCCGCGCCCCGCCGGCCGGCCGATCGTCGAGGCGGCGGGGCTGCGCAAGCGGCTCGGTGGGCAGGAGCTGTTCGGCGGGCTCGACCTCGGCATCGCCGAGGGCCAGGTCACCGCCATCGCCGGGCGCAGCGGCGGCGGCAAGACCAGCCTGGGCAACCTGCTGCTCGGGCTGCTGCGGCCGGATGCCGGCAGCGTGCGCCGCGCCGGCTGGGTGGCGCCCTTCGGCCTGCAGAAGCTGTACCAGGACCCGCTGGCCGGCTTCGCGCCGCAGCAGCGCCTGGGCCATGGGCTGCAGGAATTGCAGCGCCGGCACGGGCTGGACGCGGCGGCGGCGCAGCGGCTGCTGCCGCGGCTGAAGCTCGCCCCGGCGCTGCTGGCGCGGCGTCCTGCCGAGGTCTCGGGCGGCGAGCTGCAGCGCTTCGGCCTGCTGCGGGCGCTGCTGCTGGCGCCGGCGCTGCTCTTCGCCGATGAGGCCACCTCGCGGCTCGACCCGCTGACCCAGCAGGAGATCATGGCGCTGCTCGGCGAAAGCGTCGCCGAGCGCAACATGGCGCTGCTGGTGGTCACCCACGAGACCGCCCTGGCCGAGGCGGTGGCCGGCCAGGTCATCCGCCTGGGCGGTGGCGAGCGCGCGATGGCGTGAGGGGGGATCAGCAAAAAGCCCGATCGCCCTAGCCGGCGCAGCCTTCCATCGCGGCGGCGAGCTCGGCCGGCGGCAAGCGGCCGAGCTCGGCGATGAAGACGATGCGGGCGCGCGGCAGGCCGGGCTTCGGCTCGTGGTCGACCGGCGCCAGGGTCGCGCGCCCGCCCGCCAGCTGGAACAGGAAGACCTTCCCGGGCTGGTCGGCGGTCTCGAAGAAACCCTTGGCGCGGGCCAGGCGCGGCGCCAGCCGGCCGATCGCCGCCTGCAGCCGGGGCAGCGACAGCGGCGTCTCGGCGGTCCAGCTCAGCGTCTCGAAGCGGTCGGCATGCGGGCGGCGCGGCGGGGCCTCGCGCGGCGCCGGCGGCCGCGTCGGATCCTCGGGCAGCACCAGCGACAGCGGCACGGCGCCGCCCGGCGCCTCCACCTGGATCGCCGCCGGGCGCAGCGCCTTCACCGCCGCCTGGAAGGCGTCCAGCGTGCCGGGCGCGGCCAGGTCGGTCTTGCTCAGCGCGACGACATCGGCGACGCGCAGCTGGGCGCGCAGCAGCGGGTCCTCCAGCGCCGCCAGCGGCGCCGCCGCGTCGACGACGCAGAGCACCGTCTCCAGCGGCGCCGCGCGCCAGATCACCGGGTCCATCAGGTTGCGCAGGATGTCGCCGGGCTCGGCGACGCCGCTGGTCTCGATGACGATGGCCTCCGGCCGCGGCTCGCGGCGCAGCAGCGTCGCGATGGTGCGCAGCAGGTCGCCTTCCAGCGTGCAGCAGATGCAGCCATTGGCCAGGCTGACCACGCCGTCGCTGGCGCCGGCGATCAGCTCGGCATCGATGTTGATCGCTCCGAAATCATTGACCACGGCGGCGATCCGACGGCCCTCGGCATGCGCCAGGACATGGTTCACCACCGTGGTCTTGCCCGCCCCCAGGAACCCGGTGACGAGCAGGACCGGAACCGGGGTCATCGAGCCGCTTCCCTCAGGCGATGGAAGGCCGGCGCACGGCCTTGCCCGGGCGGGCGTCGACATCCATCACGCCGCCCGCGATCACCGGCGTGCCGCTGACGATCAGGTGGCGCACGCCCTCGGAGGGGCGGTTCATCGCGGTGAACTCGGCGCGGTCGGTCAGCGTCTCGTAGTCGAAGACGACGATGTCGGCATCCGCGCCGACCGCCAGCCGGCCCTTGCCCAGCATGGCGGGCGTGCTGGCCTCCAGGATCTGCGCCGGGATCAGCGAGCATTTGCGGATGCCCTCGCTCAGCGAGATCGTCTGCCGCTCGCGCACCCAATGGCGGATGAAGCGGGTGAAGCAGCCGGCCGAGCGCGGATGCGAGCTGGCCTCTGCCGGCAGCGGCCAGGCGTCGCCCGTGTAGGTGCTGCCATCCGGCATGCTCCAGGGCATGGCGTCGGAGGCGATGGCGCCATCCGGATAGAGCACCGCCATGTCGAGCAGCTCGCGGTGGCGCGCATTGTTGTCGATGTCGAGCACGTGCCACAGCACCAGCTGCGACGGGTCGTCGGCCTGGGCGGAGAGCAGCTCGGCGCGGTCGCGGAAGCGGTGGCCGTCGGTGACGCGCTGCACCGAATCATAGCCCAGCCCGTTGCGGTCCTCGAAGTTCGGATCACTGAAGAAGGCCGCCGCCAGCACGGTCGAGCCGGTGCCGTAGGGATAGGCCTCGACGGTGATGTTCAGCCCCTTCAGCTGCGCGTTGCGCACCAGCTCGTAGCAGCGGGCGATGTCGGTCTTGCTGGAGCTGTTGAAGTGGCAGATGTGCATATGCGCGCCGGTCGCGGCGGCATAGCCGATCAGCCGGATATAGGCCTCGGCGGCGCTCTGCGGGTCGATCCGCGCCATATAGGCGACATGGGTGAAGGTGGGGACGTTGCGGGCCGCGGCCAGCTTGCAGACCTCGATCAGCTCCTGCACGCCGGCGCCGGGGGCATAGGCGTTGAGGATGCCGATGCCGATGCCGCCCTCGTTCAGCCCCTGGGCCAGGCGGTCGATGATGCCGGCCTGCTCGACATCGTCGGCGATATTGTCCATCCAGCGCTTGTCGCGCATGGCGCGGCCGAAGGCCTCCAGCGAGGATTCCTCGTTGGTGCCGACCATGGCGCCGATGCGGGCGAAGGCCCAGTTGGTCGCGGCGCCATAGTTCAGGATGCGGCCCTGCTCGGCCTGGCGGCGGTACCAGGACCCCACCGGCAGCACGCCGGCCTCGAGGTCGAGGGTGGTGGTGATGCCGTCGAAGGCCTGCATGCGGTCGGCCGGGATCGACTGGCCATGCGCATGCAGGTCGATGAAGCCGGGGGCGACGACCAGGCCGGCGGCGTCGATCACCCGCTCCGCCTCGCCCAGATTGGTGCCGATGGCGGCGATTCGCCCGTCCTGGACGACGATGTCGGCGACGGCATCCGTCCCGCTCGCCGGGTCCACCACGCGTCCGCCGCTGATCAACAAGGCACCCATGCCGCCCACACTCCCCCTGCCAGGACCATCGCGGCGCGGCCAGGGAGAAACCCCTGGCCACCGCGAGGGGCGCAGTAGAGGCGCATTCGCCGCCGGTCGCAATGCCGCCCCGGCCCGCCTTCGAGCCGCGCGGCGCCGGCTTTGCCCAGGATGGCGGCAGCCGCCGCCGAAAGCGGCAGCCCGGCTCAGACGGTGACGTCGACCTGGTTGCCCAGCGCCTTCACATCGGCCTGCACCTTGGCCTCGGCGCTGGTGCTGGCGGCCTCGGCGGCGTCGATCGCCTGCTGGTCGCGCTTCAGCACCGTCTCGCTGGCCTTGGCCTTCTGGTCGGCCTGCAGCTGGGTCGTGGCCTTGTCGAGCTGCGCCTCGGCCTGGCGCGCCGCCTGGCGGTCGGCGGCCAGCTGCTGCTTGGCCTCGTCGCTGCTGCCGCCCCGCGTCGCGGTGGTGGTGGCCGGAAGGGCGGCGCCGATGCTCATGCTCATGTGTGAAATTTTCCCACGTCGATCGAGCGCAACCTAGGCCGCGCCGAGCGTCGCGTCCATGGCTTTATCGCGCGGCGCCGGGAATGTGGCGCGCCAGCAGCACCTCGCCCGAGCGGCGCAGCTGCTGCCAGGCGGCGGCGGCATCGGGGGCGCGCGGCGGCGCCCCGGCCGCGGCGCCAGCGCTGGCCCCGGGCGGGCAGACCGCCGGCAGGCTGGGGCCCAGCACGCGGCAGATGCCGGTCGCCCGCAGCCCGGCGCCCAGATCCGGCCGCGCCGGCGTGCTGCCCCAGGCCCAGGACAGCATGACGGCGACCACCAGCGGCTCGAAGGCTGAGCCGGTGCGGCAGATCGGCAGCGCATAGGTGCCGCGCAAGGGCCAGGCCAGGCGCAAGCCCCCCGGGGTCACCAGGTCGGCCGCCAGATGCGACAGATAGCCGACCACCAGCGGCGCGCTGATCGCCAGCGGCACTTCCTGGCGCAGCATCAGCAGGGCGCAGCCTGCCACGGCGACCAGCGAATGGGTCATGCCGCGATGGCCGAAGACAGCGGCCAGCAGGGTGGAGACCGGGCGCAGCCGCTTGCCCATCCAGGACTTCGGATGATCGATGTCAGGCAGCAGCGCGCCGCAGACCGCCAGCCCCAGCATGGCCGGGTCGAGGGCCGGCAGGCCCAGCCGTGGCGCGGCCGCGAACCAGGCGGCCGCGCCCAGCGCGATATGCGAGCCGGCCATCATCGCGGGGCGGCAAACCTTCTTTGGCAGTATTCATTCTAATTAGGAGTCAAGAACGTCTCCTACAAGCCTGATTCATCACGATTCAACCGGAACAGCGCGCAAAATGCGACCTGCGCCGGGCGGGGCTGCGGCCGGAAGGCTTCTGCTTTATGCTCGGCGCCGTGAACCTGATCTCGCCGCCCCGCCCGCATCTGGAGATCGAAGTGGTCTTCGATCTGGTCTGTCCCTGGTGCTTCCTCGGCACCAGGCGGCTGCGGCGCGCGCTGCAGCGGCGGCCGGAGCTGCTGGCCGACCTGCGCTGGCGCCCCTTCCTGCTGAACCCCGATCTCGGCGCCGGTGGAGTGCACCGCCAGGACTACATGGCCCGCAAGTTCGGCGGCGAGGAGCGCGCCCGGCGGCTGCATGCCACCATGACCGAGCTCGGCCTGGCCGAGGATATTGCTTTCAGATTTGACCGGATCCAGCGCATTCCCGCCTCGATCGACGCGCACCGGCTGGTGCGGCACGCGGCGCAGCATGGCGTCGCCGACGGGCTGGTCGATGCGCTGTTCGTGGCACATTTCTGCGAGGGCGCCGATATCGGCAACCACGACACCCTGGCGATCCTGGCCGGCGAATTCGGGCTGGAGCGCCGCGGCACGCTGCGCTTCCTGGCCAGCGGGCTGGAGAACGACGCGGTGCATGCGGAGAACCTGCGCGCGCATCGCCTGGGCATCAACGGCGTGCCCTGCTTCGTCATGGCCGGGCCGCATGGCCAGACCTCGGGCCATGCCATCGCCGGCGCGCAGGAGCCCGAGGTGCTGGAACGGCTGATCGACGTGGCGATCGCCGAGGCGACCGAGTTCTAGGCGCGTGATGGCTTGAGGCGGACTCAGCGAAAAGCCTGAATCAGGCGATCAGACACAGAGCCAGGGTGGGTTGTCTTCGGAAAGACGAAGACAACCCACCCTGGAACCCGGTCACCCCTTCTTCGGCGTCGTCGCCAGCTTCGCCAGCACCGCCAGCATGTCCTTGGCGGCGCGCACCCGCACGGCCAGGTCCATCTCCCGCACCATGGCCAGCTTGTGGTCGGGGCGCAGCTTCACCACCCCCTTCTGCGCGCTGACCCAGGTCACCAGCCCCTCGGCATTGTCGAAGCGGTTCTGGCGGAAGCCGACGACGATGCCCTTCGGCCCGGCATCCAGCTTCTCGACCCCGGCCTGGCGGCAGAGATGCTTGATCGAGACCACCTGCAGCAGGTTCTCGACCTCGGGCGGCAGCGCGCCGAAGCGGTCGCCCAGCTCGGCGGCCATGGCCTCGACCTCCGCCTCGCCGGCCAGGGCGCCGATGCGGCGGTACAGGCCGAGCCGCACCGGCAGGTCGGTGACATAGTTCTCCGGGATCAGCACCGGCAGGCCCAGGTTGATCTGCGGCGTCCAGTCGCGGTCGGAGGCCGCGTCGCGCTTGCCCTGCCCGGCCTTGATATTGGCCACCGCCTCCTCGAGCATCTGCTGGTACAGCTCGATGCCGACCTCGCGGATATGGCCCGACTGCTCGTCGCCCAGCAGGTTGCCGGCGCCGCGGATGTCGAGGTCGTGGCTGGCGAGCGTGAAGCCGGCGCCGAGATTGTCCAGCGTCTGCATCACGGCGAGCCGCTTCTCGGCCGCCGCCGACAGGCGCTGCGTCGCCGGCCAGGTCAAATAGGCATAGCCGCGCTGCTTGCCGCGCCCGACCCGGCCGCGCAGCTGGTAGAGCTGGGCCAGGCCGAACATGTCGGCGCGATAGATGATCAGCGTGTTGACCGCCGGCATGTCGAGCCCGCTCTCGACGATATTGGTCGCCAGCAGGATGTCGTACTTGCCGTCGCCGAACTCGGTCATCACGCGCTCGAGCTCGGTGGGCGTCAGCCGGCCATGCGCCTGGGCGATGCGTGCCTCGGGCACGATCTCGGCCAGCCGGGTCACCATCCGCGGCAGGTCCTCCAGCCGCGGGCAGACGCAGAAGATCTGGCCGCCGCGGAAGCGCTCGCGCTGGATCGCCTCGCGGATGACGACGGCGTCGAAGGGCATGATGAAGGTGCGCACCGCGAGGCGATCGACCGGCGGCGTCGCGATCACGCTCATCTCGCGCACGCCGGTCAAGGCGAGCTGCAGGGTGCGCGGGATCGGCGTCGCGGTCAGCGTCAGGACGTGGACATCGGCCTTCAGCGACTTCAGCCGTTCCTTGTGGGCGACGCCGAAATGCTGCTCCTCGTCGACGATCACCAGGCCGAGATCGGCAAACTCGATGCTCTTGGCCAGCAGCGCATGGGTGCCGACGACGATGTTGATGGTGCCGTCGGCCAGCCCCGCCTTGACCTGCGCCGCCTCCTTGGCGGTGACCATGCGCGACAGCTGCGCGACCTTGACCGGCAGCCCCTCGAAGCGGGCGGTGAAGGTGCGGTGGTGCTGGCGCGACAGCAGCGTGGTCGGCACCACGACGGCGACCTGGGCGCCGGACATGGCGACGACGAAGGCCGCCCGCAGCGCGATCTCGGTCTTGCCGAAGCCGACATCGCCGCAGATCAGCCGGTCCATCGGCCGTCCGGCCGCCAGGTCCTCCAGCGTGTCGGCGATGGCGCGCTGCTGGTCCTCGGTCTCGGCGAAGGGGAAGCGGGCGCAGAACTCGTCCCACGCCCCTTCGGGCGGGGTGATCAGCGGCGCGTCCTTGACCCGGCGCTCGGCGGCGATGCGGATCAGCTGGCCGGCCATGTCGGCGATGCGCTGCTTGGCCTTCGCCTTGCGGCTCTGCCAGGCGGTGCCGCCCAGCTTGTCCAGCGCGACGCCGGCGCTGTCGCTGCCGAAGCGCGACAGCAGCTCGATATTCTCGACCGGCAGGAACAGCTTGTCGCCGCCGTCATAGATCAGCCGCAGGCAGTCATGCGGCGCGCCATTGACCTCGATGGTCTCGAGGCGGTCGTAGCGGCCGATGCCATGGTCCTGGTGCACCACCAGGTCGCCCTCGGCGATCTCGGTGGCGTCCGCGATGAACTGGTCGGCGCGCTTGCGGCGGCGCGGCGGCCGGGCGATGCGCTCGCCCAGCAGGTCCTGCTCGCTGGTCAGCGCGATGGAAACGCTGGCCTTGGCGCCGGCGCCCGCCTCGGCCGGGCCGGTGAAGCCGCGCTCGACGCCGAAGATGGCCAGCGCCACGGTGCCGGCCGGCAGCTTGCGCACGCCGGGCCAGTCGTCGACCACCTGGGCGGGGACGCCATTCTCCCGCAGCAGGTTGCCCAGCCGCTCGCGCGAGCCGCGGGTCCAGGCGGCGACCACCGGGCGGCGGCCGGATTTCGCCTGGGCCTCGGCCTGCTCGCGATAGACGGCGAAGACATTCTGCCCGGCGGTGCGCGCCTCGGTGTAGAGGCGGCCCGGGCGGCCGCCGGCCTCGACCCCCTCGGCGCCCTCGGGCATCGGGAAGGGGCTGAAGCCCAGCAGCGGCCCGCCCTGCAGCATCGCCGCCCAGTCGCGGCCGTTCAGGTACAGCCGGCCGGGAGGCACCGGGCGATAGGGCACCTCGCCCTCCCGCGCCACGCCGCGGCGGGCCTGGTAGTGGTCCTCGATCATCTCGAGCCGGGCCTGCAGCGCGTCGTCGGCCTGGTGGTCCAGGCTGACCGAGGCGCTGTTCAGGTAGTCCATCAGCGTCGCCATGCCGTCATGGAACAGCGCCGCGTAATGCTCCATCCCCGGATGCCGGCGGCCGGCGGAGATCGAGGCGTAGAGCGGGTCCTCGGCCGCCGCATTGCCGAACAGCTCGCGGTAGCCGCTGCGGAAGCGGGCGATCGAGGCCTCGTCGAGGAAGATCTCTCCCACCGGCCGCAGCCAGAGGTCGTTCAGCGCCGTGCCGCTGCGCTGGCTCTCGGTCGAGAAGCGCCGCAGGCTCTCGATCTCGTCGCCGAAGAAGTCGAGCCGCACCGGCTCGGCCTCGCCCGAGGGGTAGAGGTCGACGATGCCGCCGCGCAACGAATACTCGCCGGGCTCCATGACGGTCGCCACCCGGTTGTAGCCATTGGCGTCGAGGAAGGCCGCCAGCTTCTCGGTGCCGATCCGCCCGCCGCGCTTCAGCGCCAGGCTGGCGCCGCGGAACACGTCGGGCATCGGCACCCGCTGCACCAGGGCATTGACCGTGGTCAGCAGGATGCGCGGCTTCGCGCCCTGCTCCAGCAGCCGGGTCAGGGTGGCGACGCGCTCGGCCACCAGCTCGGCATGCGGCGAGACCCGGTCATAGGGCAGGCAGTCCCAGGCCGGGAAGCGCAGCACCTCCATCTCCGGCGCGAAGAAGGCCAGCCCTTCCTGCAACCGGGCCATGCGCGCGTCGTCGCGGCAGACATGCAGGACCGTGTCCTTCGACTCGGCCCGCCGCCGCGTCAGCAGCAGCGCGTCGAAGCCTTCCGGCGCGCCGAAGACGGTCAGCTGCGTCATGCGCGGCGCGCCGCCTCGGGCACGCCGGCGCCCAGCCGGGAGCATTCCACCGCCATCCGCGCCAGCATGGGCGTGGCCACCTCCGCCGGGATCGGCCGGCGGCCGGACAGCCAGTCGGCCAGGTCGACATCGAGCAGCTCCAGCACCTCCTCCAGCTCGTCCAGCTCGGCCTCGCTGAAGCTGGCGATGTGCTTCGCCACGAAGCCGCCGACCATCAGGTCGGTCTCCTTGGTGCCGCGGTGGTGGGCGCGGTACAGCAGCCGCCGGCGGCGCGGGGACAGCTCGGTGGCGTTATCGTCGGGTTCGGACATGGGCGGCGCCTCTCGCGGCTGGCATATAGAGGTGGATGGAAATCGTGTCAGCCCGAGAGGCCGAAATGGAGGACGAGGCGGCGCCGCTCTTCGCGCCGCTCGACAGCCTGACCCTGGCCGAGGAGAAGCGGAAGCGCCTGGCCCAGGCGGTCGAAGGCGGCCGGGTGATCGACCTGCTCTTCCACTTGCCGGAACGCTACCAGGATCGCAGCAATGCGGCGCCACGGGAAGGCGAGGTCGCCACCCTGCCCGTCCGCGTGCTGTCGGTGGTGCCGCCGCGCTCGCCGATCCAGCCCTGGGCGGTGCAATGCGACTCTGCCGAGGGGCCGGTCGACCTGATCTATTTCGGCCGCCGCTCCTGGCTGGGCGCCTGGCTGGGCCGCACCTATCCGGAGGGCGAGACGCGCCGGGTCTCGGGCAGGATGAAGCGCTTCCGCGAGCTGTGGCAGATGGACGCGCCGGATTTCGTCGAGCCGCCGGATGTCATCCCAACCCTGCAGCCGATCTGGCCGCTGGTGAAGGGGCTGGGGCAGCGCGATGTCGGCCGCGCCATGGCGGATGCCGTCGACCGCCTGCCGCCGCTGCCCGAATGGCAGGATGCGACGCTGCTGGCGCGCCGCCGCTGGCGCGGCTTCGGCGAGTCGCTGAGGGCGATCCAGGCGCCGGAGGTCTTCCCCGACGACACCGCCCGCGACCGGCTGGCCTATGACGAGCTGCTGGCCGGGCAGCTGGCGGTGGGGCTGGTGCGGCGGACGGTGATGGAGCGGCCCGGCCGCAGCCTGCTGGGCGACGGCCGGCTGCGCGCGGCGGCGCTGGCGGCTTTCGGCCATCCCCCCACCTCGGCCCAGGCCAAGTCCCTGGCGGAGATCGACCAGGACCTCGCCGCCCCCCGCCGCATGCTGCGGCTGCTGCAGGGCGATGTCGGCGCCGGCAAGACGCTGGTCGCGGTGCTGGCCATGCTGCGCGCCGTCGAGGGCGGCGCCCAGGCCGCCATCATGGCGCCGACCGAGCTGCTGGCCCGCCAGCACATGCGCACCTTCGAGAAGCTCTGCGGCGCGGCGGGGGTGTCCTGCGCCCTGCTCGCGGGCTCGGTGAAGGGCAAGGAACGGAAAAGAGTCCTGGCCGGCCTCGCCGACGGCTCGATCCCGATCGTCATCGGCACCCATGCGCTGATCGAGGAGGGCGTCGCCTTCCGCGACCTCGGCCTCGCCGTGGTCGACGAGCAGCACCGCTTCGGCGTCGCCCAGCGCCTGGCGCTGACCGAGAAGGGCACCACCGACGTGCTGGTGATGACCGCGACCCCGATCCCGCGCACCCTGCTGCTGACCCAATGGGGCGAGATGGCGGTCAGCCGGCTGGAGGGGCGCCCGGCCGGCCGCCAGCCGATCGTCACCCGCATCGTCTCGCGCGAGCGGCGCGACGAGCTGACCGCGCGCCTCCGCGCCGCCTTCGCCCAGGGCCACCGCGCCTATTGGGTGGTGCGCGCCGTCGAGGAAGGCGAGCGGCACGACAATGTCGCGGCCGAAAGCACCTTCACCGAGCTCGCCGCCCTGTTCGGCGACAAGGTCCGCCTCGCCCATGGCGCCCAGAAGCTCGACGTGCGGGAGGCGGCGCTGCAGGACTTCGCCGCCGGCCGCGCCCAGCTGCTGGTCGCCACCACCGTGGTCGAGGTCGGCGTCGACGTGCCCGAGGCCACCATCATGATCATCGAGCAGGCCGAGCGCTTCGGCCTCGCCGCCCTGCACCAGCTGCGCGGCCGGGTCGGGCGCGGCCATGCCCAGTCCTTCTGCCTGCTGCTGCCCTCGGCCGAGCTGAACGAATCGGAGCAGCGGCGGCTTTCCGTGCTGCGCGAGACCCAGGACGGCTTCGTCATCGCGGACGCCGACCTCGACTATCGCGGCGGCGGCGACGCGCTGGGGCTGCGCCAGGCCGGCCGGCTGGGCCGCCGGCTGGCCGATCCGCAGCGCCATGCCGGGCTGATCCGCATGGCGCACCAGGATTCTTCCCTGCTGCTGGAGAAGGACCCGGAGCTGGATGCCACGCCGCGGGGGCGGGCAGCGCGGCTGCTGCTGTCGATCTTCGGCCATGACCTGTCCCTCGCCCCGCTGGCGGCCGGCTGAGGCGGCCCGGCCGGGCCTGCCGGCACGCCCCGCGCAAAAGGCTGAAACAGTGCCGGGGGTTGCAAAGGCCGGGGTCGCGTATAAACCCGACGCCTTCGGAGCCTGCAGGGAGTGACCGGTTGTCCGCGCTCATCGAGATCGACCGCCTGACCAAGCGCTTCGGCGGCTTCACCGCGGTCGACGACGTGTCTTTCACCGTGGCCCGTGGGGAGGTGCTGGGCTTCCTCGGCCCCAACGGCGCCGGCAAGTCGACCACCATGAAGATGCTGGCCGGCTTCGTGACCCCCAGCGCCGGCACCGCCCGGATCTGCGGCCAGGACGTGGTCGACCGGCCGGTCGCCGCCAAGCGCCAGCTCGGCTACCTGCCCGAGGGCGCGCCGACCTATCCGGAGATGACGGTCGCGGGCTTCCTCGGCTTCGCCGCCCGCATCCGCGGCTTCCGCGGGTCCGAGGCCGCCGACCGGGTGGCGCGCGCCATGCAGCTGACCACGCTGGAAGGCGTCCGGCTGCAGCCGATCGAGACGCTCTCCAAGGGCTTCAAGCGCCGCGTCGGCCTGGCGCAGTCGCTGCTGCACGACCCGCCGGTGCTGGTGCTGGACGAGCCGACCGACGGCCTCGACCCCAACCAGAAGCATGAGGTGCGGCGGCTGATCGAGCAGATGGCCCCAGCCAAGGCCATCGTCATCTCCACCCATATCCTGGAGGAGGTCTCGGCGATCTGCACCCGCGCCATCGTCATCGCCCGCGGCAAGATCCTGGCCGATGCCACCCCGGCCGAGCTGTCGCGGCGCGGCGCCTCGCTGGACCAGGTGTTCCGCGACCTGACCCTGCCGAAGGACGCCGCCTGATGCGCGCAGCCCTGACCGTCGCGCGGCGCGAGCTGGCCGGCTATTTCGCCACCCCCGTCGCCTATGTCTTCATCGTCATCTTCCTGGTGATGTCGGGGGCGCTCACCTTCACGCTCGGCAATTTCTTCGGCCGCGGCACCGCCGACCTGCAGCCCTTCTTCGGCTTCGTGCCCTGGCTGTTCCTGTTCCTGGTGCCGGCGCTCACCATGCGGCTCTGGGCGGAGGAGCGGCGGCTCGGCACCATCGAGCTGCTGCTGACCCTGCCGATCACCCAGGCCCAGGCGGTGCTGGGCAAGTTCCTGGCGGCCTGGGCCTTCTGCGCCATCGCCCTCGCCCTCACCTTTCCGCTGGTCATCACGGTCAATATCCTGGGCAGGCCGGACAACGGCGTGATCGCCGCCGGCTATGCCGGCTGCCTGCTGACGGCGGGCGCCTACCTGGCCGTGGGGGCCGCGATCTCGGCGCTGACCAAGAACCAGGTGATCGCCTTCGTGCTCGCCGTCGCGGTCTGCTTCCTCTTCGCCGCCGCCGGCAGCCCGGTGGTGACCGAGTTCCTCTCGGTGCGCATGCCGGTGCTGGCGGAGGTCGCGCGCGGCATCTCCATCAACGACCGGCTGGGTAATTTCGCCCGCGGCGTGCTGACGCTGCGCGACCTGGTCTATTTCGCCAGCTTCATCGGCTTCTGGCTCTTCGCCAATGCCGTGGCCGTCGACCACCGCAAGGCGGACTGAGCCATGAGCCCTTCAGCGACCCCCCGCCGCGCCTCCAACCGGCTGCTCTTCTCGATCGGCGGCATCGGCGCGGCCCTGGTGCTGGCGGTCTCCGCCAATCTGCTGGCCGACCGGCTGCTGCCGCGGGTCCGCATCGACCTGACCGAGCAGCGGCTCTACACCCTGTCCGACGGCACCCGGCAGGTGCTGTCCGGCCTGCAGGACCCGATCACGCTGCGGCTGTTCTATTCCAGCCGCCTCGGCAGCAGCGTCCCGGTCTACGGCGCCTATGCCGATCGGGTGAAGGAAATGCTGCAGGAATACGCGGCCATGTCGGAGGGCCGGCTGCGGCTGGAATATCTCGACCCCGAGCCCTTCAGCGAGACCGAGGACCGCGCCATGGCGCTCGGCATCCAGGGGGTGCCGGTCGACCAGTCGGGCGAGCAGGTCTATTTCGGCCTGGCCGGCAGCAACCTGCTGGATGACGAGCGGGTGCTGCCCTTCTTCCAGCCGGAGCGCGAGCGCTTCCTGGAATATGACCTGACCCGGCTGGTCTACGAGCTGTCCAACCCGCGCCGCCCGGTGGTCGGCATGCTCAGCGCGCTGCCGATCAACGGCGACCCTAGAGCGATGATGATGCGTGTGCCCGGCGCCGGGCAGCCCTTCGTCATCGCCAACCAGCTGCGGCAGTTCTTCACGCTCCGCGACGTGGCGCCCGACAGCCAAGTCATCCCGCCCGAGATGCAGGTGCTGATCGTGGCGCAGCCGCAGGGCCTGCCCGACACCACCCTCTATGCCATCGACCAGTTCGTCATGCGGGGCGGCAAGCTCTTCGTCATGACCGACCCGCATAGCGAGAGCCAAGCCAGCCGCCCGGGCCCGACCGGCCAGCCGCCCGCCGACACCTCCTCCAACCTCGACCGGCTGCTGAATGCCTGGGGGCTGGAGACGCCGACCGACAAGGTGGTGCTGGACCAGCGCGGCGCCTGGCGGGTGCGGGCCAATCCGCAGGACCGGCTGCAGGCGGTGGACTACCTCGCCTGGTTCAACGCGACGGCGGATTCGCTGACCCGCGGCGACGTGGCGACGGCCGACCTGCAGCAGGTCACCTTCGCCTCGGCCGGCCAGGTGCGGCTGCGCGCCGGGTCCAGCCTGGAATTCACCCCGCTGGTCACCAGCAGCGACCAGGCCATGCTGGTCGATGCCGCCCGCGTCCGGCAGAACCCCAACCCGACGCAGATCCTGGCCGGCTTCCGCGGCGACGGGAACCGCTACGTGCTGATGGCGCGCGCCCGCGGCATCCTGAAGACCGCCTTCCCCGAGGGCGCCCCCGCCTTGCCGGCCGGCGCCGAGCGCCCGGCCGACTTCCCGGCGCATCGCGGCCAGACCGAGGGCCCGGCCAACCTGGTCGTCGCCAATGACAGCGACATCCTGGAGGACCGCTTCTGGGTCCGGGTGCAGGATTTCTTCGGCCAGCAGGTGGCGACGCCCCTGAGCGACAATGGCGCGCTGGTGGCCAACCTGACCGACACGCTGGCCGGCGGCGACGCGCTGATCGGGCTGCGCTCGCGCGGCGAATCGCTGCGCCCCTTCGGCCTGGTCGAGGACATGCGCCGCGGCGCCGAGGCGCAGTACCGCCAGACCGAGCAGGCGCTGACCCAGCGGCTGGAAGCCACCGAGAAGCGGCTGCGCGAGCTGCGCCAGGGGACCGCCGCCCCCGGCGAGCGCAACCAGAGCCAGACCGTCATCACCCCCGAGCAGCGCGCCGAGATCGACCGGGCGCGGGCCGAGATCGTCGCCACCCGCGGCCAGCTGCGCGGCGTGCAGCTGGAGCTGCGGCGCGACATCGAGGCGCTGGAGCGGAGCTTGCGCATCCTGAACATCGCCGCCGTCCCGGCGCTGCTGACGCTGTTCGCGCTGGGCCTGGCGGTGGTGCGCAACCGCCGCCGCGCCGCGGCGCGCGCCTGAGACCGAGGGCAAGACGATGGAACGCCGTACCCTCCTGATCCTTGGCGGCAGCGCCGTGGTCGCTGGAGGCGCCGTGCTGGCGCTGGGCCCCGGCGGGCCGCGCTCCGCCGATACCGGCTCGGCGCCGCTGATGTTCCAGAACCTGGCGGCGCGGCTCGCCGGCGCCATGCGCATCGAGGTGAAGCGCCACGATGCCAGCCTGGTGGTGACGCGCAGCCAGGGCGATGCCTGGGTGCTGCCGGAGACCGCCAACTATCCGGTCCGCGCCGAGAAGGTCAGGGAGCTGCTGGTCGGGCTGACCGAGCTGCGCCTGGTCGAGCCGCGCACCGCGAACCCGGAGCTGCTGGAGCGGCTCGGGCTGCAGGATCCGACGGCGGCGGGCTCCACCGCCGCGCTGCTGCGGGTGCTGGACGGCACCGGCGCGCCGATCGCCGAGCTGGTGGTCGGCCGCCGCCGCGTCCGCACCCAGGGCAACCTGCCGGAGAGCGTCTATGTCCGCCGCCCGGGCGAGACGCAGTCCTGGCTGGCCGAGGGCCGGCTGCCGCTGGATGCCGATGCCCAGCTGTGGATCGACCGCGACATCGCCAACCTGCCGCGCGAGCGGGTGCTGAACGTCGCCATCCGCCGCGCCGGCGAGCCGCCGCTGGCGCTGACCCGCAGCGACGGCCCGGACGGCGTGCTGCAGATGACGGCGCCGGCCGCGCATCCGCCGCTGGAGCAGGCCTCGCTCGACGCCATCGCCGGCGCCTTCGAGTTCCTGACCCTGACCGATGTGCAGCGTGAGGCCGAGATGCCCGGCGAGGCGCTGGGCGAGGCGCGCTTCACCCTGACCGACAAGCTGGCCATCACCGTGCAGGTGAAGCGGAACGACGAGGCCGTCTGGCTGAAGCTGGCCGCCGAGGGCGATGCCGAGGCCGAGCGCTTCAACGCGCGCTGGCGCGGCTGGGCCTATCAGGTCGGCAATTGGAAGCAGCGCGCCTTCGTGCCGACGCTGGCCGAGCTGCGCGTCGCCGATGCCCCGGCCCCTGCCGC
>NZ_CACSJM010000125.1 GCF_902706185.1 Roseomonas sp. 18066
GGTCCGGGGGAACTCAGTTCCCCCGGCGGGGTCCAGGGGCAGCGCCCCTGGCCTTCCCTCAGGCCCCCGCCACCATCAGCCCATCCACCCGCAGCGTCGGCGCATCCGTCCCCCGCCGGAACCGCAGGTCGCCCGCCGCGCGCAGCCCCAGGAACATGTCCTTCAGGTTGCCGGCGATGGTGATGCCCGACACCGCCTCGGCCAGCTGGCCGTTGCGGATCATGAAGCCGGCGGCGCCGCGGCTGTAGTCGCCGGTGACGCCGTTGACGCCCATGCCGATCATCTCGGTGACATAGATGCCGTCGTCGATATCGGCCATCAGCGCCGCGGCCGTGCCCTGGCCGCCCTCGAGCCACAGGTTGGTCGTGGCCGGCGCCGGGGGGCCGGAGATGCTGCGGCTGGCATGGCCGGTGGAGGCCAGGCCGAGCTGCCGCGCGCTGCGCCAGTCCAGCACCCAGCTGGCCAGGATGCCGTCCTCGACGAGGGCGAGCGGCGCGCCGGGCATGCCCTCGCCATCGAAGGGGCGGGAGCGCAGCCCGCGCACCCGCAGCGGGTCGTCGCGCAGCGACAGGCCGGCGGGCAGCACCCGCGTCCCCATCCGGTCGCGCAGGAAGGAAGTGCCGCGCGCCACCGCAGCGCCGTTCAGCGCCGAGGCCAGGTGGCCGATCAGCGAGCCGGCGACCCGCGGGTCGAAGATGATGTCGCGCTTGCCGGTCTTCGGCTTGGCCGGGTTCAGCCGGCCCAGCGCCCGCTCGGCGGCATTGCGGCCGAGGCCGGCGGGGTCTTCCAGATCGGCCAGGTGGACGGTGCTGGAATGGTCGTAGTCGCGCTCCATGCCCGTGCCGCTGCCGGCCAGGGCGGTGACCGAGGTCGCATGCCCGGTGCGGGCATAGTCGCCGGCGAAGCCGTTGGAGCTGACGATGGCGATGCCGGTGCGCGAGTAGCTGGCATCCGCCCCTTCGCTGTTGGTGATGCCAGGCACCGCCAGCGCGGCTTCCTCGGCCAGCCGGGCGCGGGCGATCAGCGCATCGGCATCGGGCTCCGCGTCATCGGCCAGGTCGAGGTCGCGCACCACCAGCGGGCGGTATTCGCCCAAACCGCCAAAACTGTCCTCCGGCACGGCGCGGGCCATGGCGACGGCCCGCTCGGCCAGCGCCTGGAAGCCGCGCGGATCGGCGTCGGTGGCCGAGACGATGGCCTGCTGCCGCCCGACCAGCACGCGCAGCCCGAGGTCCAGCCCCTCCGACCGCTCGAGCTGCTCGATCTTGCCGAGGCGCCACTGCACCGCCAGCGAGGTGCCGCTGATCAGCAGCGCATCGGCGGCCTCCGCCCCCGCGGCACGCGCCGCGGCGACGAGGGTTTCGAGCCGCTCCAGCCGGTTCATGCGGCCAGCTTCTCCACGATGCTGGGCAGGCCCGGCACCTTGCCGGCCGGGCCCAGCGCCGCCAGCGTCGGGCGCGAGCGGAAGATGGCGGCGGCGGCCGCCTGCACCTGCTCGACCGTCACCGCGGCGATCTTGGCCTTGGTCTCCTCGACCGGGATGATACGGCCATGGACCTGGATCTGCCGGGCCAGCTGCTCGCAGCGGCTGCCGGTCGATTCCAGCGACATCAGCACCGAGGCGCGCAGCTGCGCCTTGGCCCGGGCCAGCTCGTCCTCGGTGACGTCGTGCTGGACGCGCTTCAGCTCCTCCAGCGCCACGGGGACCAGCTCGGCCGCCTGGTCCTCGCCGGTGCCGGCGTAGATGGCGAACAGCCCGTTGTCGCGGAACAGCTGGGCGAAGGAATAGATCGAATAGACCAGGCCCCGCTTCTCGCGGATCTCCTGGAACAGCCGCGACGACATGCCGCCGCCCAGCAGCGTCGACAGCAGCATGGTCGGGTAGTGCATCGGCGTGGCGACCGCCGCCGCCTCGAAGCCGAGCACGACATGCACCTGGTCGAGCTCACGCTCCTCGCGGAACTCGCCGCCGCCATAGCGGGCGACCTCGGCCGGGCTCGGCGCCACCAGCGGCAGGTCGGCGAAATGCTGGCCGACCAGGCTGACCAGCTTGTCATGCTCCAGCGCGCCGGCGGCGGCCACCACCATGCGGCTCGGCCCGTAATGGCGGCGCATGTATTCGGTCAGCACCTCGCGCCCCATGCCGCTGACGCTGGCCTCGGTGCCCAGCGTCGGGCGGCCCATCGGCTGGTCAGGATAGGCGGTGGCCTGGAAATGGTCGAAGACGATGTCGTCCGGCGTGTCGTTGGCCTGGCCGATCTCCTGCAGGATCACGCCGCGCTCGCGCTCCATCTCCTCGGGGATGAAGGTGGAATGCGTCAGGATGTCGCCGATGATGTCGGCGGCCAGCGGCATGTCCTCCTTCAGCACCTTGGCGTAGTAGGCGGTCTGCTCCCGCGCCGTGTAGGCGTTCAGGTGGCCGCCGACATTCTCCATGTCGCGCGCGATGGCCGAGGCGTCCCGCTTGGTCGTGCCCTTGAAGGCCATGTGCTCCAGGAAGTGGGAGGCGCCGTTCTCGGAGGCCGATTCGTCGCGGGTGCCGGCATGGACATAGGCACCGATGGAGACGGTCTCGACCCGCGGCATGGCCTCGGAGACGATGGTCAATCCATTGGGAAGGCGCGTCAGCCGCACCGCATCAGACATGGTTCAGAATTCCCTGGGGCACGCCCGGCAGGTTGGGCGCGAAGCTGTCGTTGGGCAACAATGTAAGGGCTATGGACGCGCTTCGCGACCCCGTTGCCGGCCATTGCCGTCAGGGCAGCCCTGCCCTCTGCCCGGGGGCGATGGCGCGGGCGCGCCTTGGGCCGCCGCCCCCGGCACCCCATCTACAGGAAGGACGGGACCGTCAGAGGGGAAATGCCATGCGCGTCATCCGCCGCGCGGCCGCCATGGCCGCGCTGTCGCTGGGACTGGGCCTGGTGGGCCTGGTGCCCGGCGCCGAGGCCAAGGGCCCGCGCCGCGAGCCGCATGCCCAGAGCCAGCGCCAGCACCACGCCGCGCCGCGCATCCAGCGCGGCAGGGCCTCCTTCTACGCCAGCCGCTTCCACGGGCGGCGCATGGCCAATGGCCGCCGCTTCAACCGCGACGCCGCCGTCGCCGCCAGCCGCACCCTGCCGCTGGGCACCGTCGCCCGGGTGAAGAACCTGGAGAACGGCCGCACCGCGGTGGTGACCATCGAGGATCGCGGGCCGCATCTGCGCAGCCGCGTCATCGACCTCAGCCCCGGCACCGCGGCACAGCTCGGGATGCTGCGGCAGGGGGTGGCGATGGTGGAGGTGACGCCGATCCGGGTTCCGGACCAGCCGGGGTAGCAGGACGCGAGGCCAGGGGAAGCAATTCCCCTGGATTTTTCCGCCGGTCGGCCGTTCGGCGGCCAGTGCTTCGACGGCACCGCCACCCTGGCGTCGCGGCGGGACGCAACGGCGCCCCCTTGAAGGCCGCGCTGCCACGGGGCCGGTTCCCGCGCCGTCTCCGCGTGGACACGGCAGTCCGGCAGAAAAATTTCTCATCCGTTGCGACAGTGTGTCGGACCCGGTACCCTCTGGCCTTCGCGCATCGGCCGGAGGTCTATCCTGAGCCCGAAGTTTCCCGCCCGGCCGCTCGCGGCCCCGGCGCTGGCTCGCCGCGGCCTGCTGCTGGCCGCCAGCGGCCTGGCCCTGTCCAGCTGCGTGCGCGCCCGGGCCCAGGACCAGCAGATGCCGGAGGTGCTGCGCGCCATGACCGGGCTGGGCGAGATCGCCCGCGCCCGCGGCATCAGCTTCGGCGCCGCCATGCTGACCCATCTGATGGCGCGCGACCCCGCCTATGAGGCCGCCTTCGCCGCCGAGGCCGCGGTCATCGTGCCGGAATGGGAAGGCAAGTTCGCCGCCCTGCAGCCGGAGGAAGGCAAGTTCGACACCTCGCTGCTCGACGCGCAGCTGCGCTGGGCGCAGCAGCGGGGGCGGACGGTGCGCGGCCATGCGCTGGTTTGGCATGAAAGCCTGCCGGCCTGGGCGGAGCAGGCGCTGACCGAGGGGCGCCCGCGCGCGCTGGGCGTGATGACGGCGCATTTCGACCGGGTGCTGAACCATGCGCGGGCCCAGATCCGCGACTGGGACGTGGTGAACGAGCCGATCGCCACCGCCGGCGACCAGCTGCGCGACACGCCCTGGCTGCGGGCGCTGGGGCCGGAATACATCGACATCGCGCTCAGGATGGCGCGGGAGCGCGATCCGACGCTGCGCATCGTCCTCAACGAATACGGCTTCGAGGAAGACGTGCCGGAGGCGCTGCTGAAGCGGCAGCAGCTGCTGGCCCTGCTGCGCGGCCTGCTGGAGCGGAAGGTGCCGCTCGATGCGCTGGGCATCCAGGGCCACCTGCACATGTCGCGGCCGTTCAACGCGGCCTCCTTCGCCGGCTTCCTGGCCGAGGTGCGCGCGCTCGGGCTGCAGGTGCTGATCACCGAGCTCGACATCCGCGAGACCTGGGACGCGCCGCAGGACATCGCCGCGCGCGACGCGCTGATCGCCGAGCGGACCTATGCCTTCGTCTCCACCGCGCTGGAGGGCGGCGCCCGCACCGTGCTCAGCTGGGGCCTGACCGACAAGTATTCCTGGCTGGCCAATACCCAGGCGGTGGCCATGGGCCAGGGCCGGGTGCATCGTGGCCTGCCGCTGGACGACAACTGGCAGCGCAAGCCGATGTGGGCGGCGCTGGCCCGGGCCTTCCGCGGCGGCGACTGAAGGGGTCGACTGAAGGGGGGGCGACAGCGGGGCGCATCCGGTGTTTGCTCCGGCGGCGTGAACAAATGCCTGCTGGAGCCGTGATGGACCTCGCCTCTCTCGAAACGCCCGTGCCCGTGGTCGACCTCGATGTGGTCGAGGCCAACCTGAAGCGCATGCAGGATTATTGCGACCAGCACGGCCTGGCGCTGCGGCCGCACATCAAGACGCACAAGATCCCGGCTTTGGCGCAGCGGCAGGTCGAGCTCGGCGCGCAGGGCATCACCTGCCAGAAGCTGGGCGAGGCCGAGGTCATGGTCGATGCCGGCCTGACCGATATCTTTATCAGCTACCCGCTGATGGGCGAGGCGAAGGCCGCCCGCCTGGCGGCATTGGCGCCGCGGGCGAAGATGCGGGTGGCGATCGACAACCCGATCGCCCTGGCCACCGCCGCCAGCGCCGCGCGGCAGTCGGGCGCCGAGATCGGCGTGGTCATCGAGTTCGACAGCGGCGCGGCGCGCACCGGCGTCACCTCGGTCGACGCCATGCTGGAGCTGGCGGAGGCGGTGCGCGCCACGCCCGGGCTGCGGCTCGACGGGCTGATGACCTATCCGCTGAGCAAGGCCAGCGCCGATTTCCTGGAAGTCGCCCTGCCGCAGCTGGCCTCGCGCGGCATCGCCGCGCCGGTGCTGACCGGCGGCGGCACGCCCAATGCCTTCCACGCGCATGAGACGGCGCCGATCAACGAGCTGCGGGTCGGCACCTATATCTACAACGACCGGATGATGGTCGCCGCCGGCCATGCCGGCTGGGCCGATTGCGCGCTGCACCTGCATGTCACGGTGATCAGCCGGCCGACCGGGGACCGCGCGGTGATCGATGGCGGCAGCAAGACCTTCGCCGCCGACATCATGCCGGCGGGGGTGCAGGAGGGGTACGGCTACTTCCCCGACTACCCCGAGGCCAAGCTCGAGCGGCTGAGCGAGGAGCACGGCATGGTCGACCTGTCCGCCTGCGCGAGGAAGCCGGTGCTGGGCGAGCGGCTGCGCGTGGTGCCGAACCATGTCTGCCCGGTGAGCAACCTGCATGACCGCATCGCGCTGGTGCGCGGCGGGGTGTTCCAGGGTTTCGTCGAGGTCGCCGCGCGCGGCCGGACTGTCTGAGGGGAAGTGACGATGAGCGAATCCGAAGCGCGCCTGGCGGCGCTGGGCCATACCCTGCCGGTGGTGGGCAAGCCGCTGTTCAACTACGTGCCGTTCAAGCGGGCGGGCGAGATCGCCTTCCTCTCCGGCCAGGTGCCGCGCTTTGCCGATGGCAGCCTGGTCACCGGCAAGGTGGGCGAGGCGCTGACGCTGGAGGAGGGCCAGAAGGCTGCCGTGATCTGCGGGCTGCATCTGCTGGCGGTGGCCAAGGCGGCGGCGGGCTCGCTGGAGAAGGTGGAGTTCCTGAAGCTGTTCGGCATGGTCTATGCCACGCCCGACTTCGGCGCCCAGCCCAAGGTGATCGATGCCTGTTCCGAGCTGCTGGTGCAGGTCCTGGGCGAGCGCGGCCGCCACGCCCGCTCGGCCATCGGCATGGGCTCGCTGCCCTCCAACGTGCCGGTGGAGATCGAGGCGGTGATTCGCATCCTGGATTGATGCGGGGGTCCCGGGGGAGCTCAGCTCCCCCGGCCGGGTCCAGGGGCGGCGCCCCTGGCCTTCAGATGCGCATCGAGAAAGCGCATCACCGCCTCATAGACCGCCCGCCGGTTATGCCGCTTGGTGAAGCCATGGCCTTCATCGGCGAAGGTCAGGTACTGCACGGCGATTCGCTTGGCCTGCAGCGCCTCGACGATCTGCTCGCTTTCCGAGGGCGGCACGCGCGGGTCGGTCAGGCCCTGCGCCACCAGCAGCGGGCAGCGGATGCGCGCCGCCTGGTGCAGCGGCGACAGCCGGCGCAGCAGCGCGGCATCCCGCACCGGATGCCCGTATTCCGCCGCGCGATGGTCGATGCGCCAGGGCCCGGTGTTGCGGAAGAAGCTGTGCCAGTTGGCGATGCCGTAGAAATCGATGCCGCAGGCCCAGAGCTCCGGATATTCCGTGGTCGCGGCCAGCACCATCCAGCCGCCATAGCTCTGCCCCATGATGCCGATGCGGGTGCCGTCGACATCCGGCTGCTCGCCCAGCCAGGCATGGGCGGCGGCCAGGTCGGCGACGCTGTCCAGCCGCTTCTCGCGGTCGTCGAGCGCGGCATAGCCGGTGCCATAGCCGGTGGAGCCGCGGACATTGGGCACCAGCACGCCGATGCCCTGGGCCAGGATCGCCTGCAGGTCGGGGCGCCAGTTGGGCAGGGCCTGCATCGCCGGGCCGCCATGCACCCAGACCAGCATCGGCCAGCCCTCGCGCGGGACCGGGCCGTCGGGCAGGGCCAGGAAGGTCGGCACGCGGCGGCCGTCGAAGCTGGGGAAGGCCAGCGTCCGCCAGTGGCGCAGCCCTTCCGGCGGCGTGGCGCCGTGGACCAGCAGGGCCGCGGCACCGTCCAGCCCGGCCGCATAGAGCGAGGAGGGCGCGCTGAACCGCGCCAGGTCGAAGACGACCTTCTGCCCGTCCGGTGACCAGGAGAGCCTGGTGATGACGCCTGCCGGGTGCCCGGGCTCGGCGATGACGGCGCCGGCCGCGTCGAGCAGGCGCAGGCGGGAATAGCCGCCCTCGTTCACCACCACGGCCAGATGGCGCTGGTCCGGCGACGGCTCCAGCTTCTCCACATCGGCTTCCGGCGCGTAGAGCAGCGCCGGCGCGCCACCCTCCCGCAGGAAGGCCACCGCCAGGAACGCGCGGCCGCGATCGGTGAGCAGCCAGAAGCCGCCGCCATCGGCCCTGGCGCGCGGGTTCAGATGGCGGGCATCGCCATCATGCGGGGTCAGCTCGGTCACCGCGCCGCCGGACAGGGCGACCCGCAGCAGCGTCGCCTCGAAGGTGCGCGGGGCGGTGGCCAGCAGCAGCGCGGCGCCATCCGCGCTCCAGCCCTGCAGCTCGTGCGGGCCCTGGCGCTCGGCGACGCAGCGGGCCTCGCCGGTGGCGAGCTCGATCACCCAGGCGTCGCTATGCGCCGGGTCGCGGCGATTGGCGGTGAAGGCGATGCGCGCCCCGTCCGGCGACACCGCCCCCCAGTCATGGATGGTGCGCGGATCGGCGGTCAGCGGCCGCGCCTCGCCCTCCGGCGGCAGGTGGTAGAGCTGGTGCCGCTCGTCGCCGGCGCCGTCGCGGCCGAAGATGGCGCCGCCATCCGGCAGGCCGGCGACGAAGGACACCGCATCGGCATGCGCGGTGCGCTGCCGCGGCGCGCTGGCGCCCGCCGCGAGCTCCCAGACCTGGGCCGAGCCGCCGCTGTCCTGCAGGAAGTACAGCCGTCCATCGCCGGCATGGGACGGCAGGCTGGCGGCCGGGGTGGCGAGCAGGCGCTCAAGCAGCGAGGGGGCGTTCATGGACGAAAGCCTGGACCCGAAATGCCTGCCCGCCAAGCGGCGGACGCCATGGCCAGCGGGCCGCGACCGGACTAGTCTGCGCCCCCCATGCGCTATGTCTCGACCCGGGGCCAGGCCCCAGCCCGCGATTTCGAAGGCGTCCTCCTGGCCGGTCTGGCCGAGGATGGCGGCCTGTTCATGCCAGAGGCCTGGCCGGAGCTCTCGGCGGCCGAATGGCGCGCCCTGCGCGGCCGGCCCTATGCCGAGGTGGCGGCCCATCTGATGGCCCGCTTCACCGGCGAGTCGCTGCCCGAGGCCAAGCTGCTGGAGCTGGCGCACCGCGCCTATGCCGGCTTCGGCAGCGCGGCCACGGCGCCGCTGGTGCAGCTGGAGCCGCAGCTCTTCGCGCTGGAGCTGTTCCATGGGCCCACGCTCGCCTTCAAGGACATGGCGATGCAGATGCTCGGGCAGCTGTTCGACCATGTGCTGGCCAAGCGCGGCGAGCGGGTGACCATCGTCGGCGCGACCTCGGGCGATACCGGCTCGGCCGCCATCGAGGCCTGCCGCGACCGCGCCGCCATCGATGTCGTCATCCTGCACCCCGAAGGCCGCACCAGCGCGGTGCAGCGCCGGCAGATGACCACGGTGCTGTCGCCCAATATCCACAACATCGCCGTCCAGGGCAGCTTCGACGACTGCCAGGACCTGGTGAAGGCGATGTTCACCGATGCGCCGTTCCGCACGGAGATGCAGCTCTCGGCGGTGAACTCGATCAACTGGGCGCGCATCGCGGCGCAGGTGCCCTACTACGCCTATGCCGCGCTGGCGCTGGGCGCCCCCGACCGCCCCGTGGCGGTGGCCGTGCCCACCGGCAATTTCGGCAATGTCCTGGCCGCCTGGGTCGCCCGCCGCATGGGCCTGCCGATCGAGCGGCTGATCATCGGCGCCAACCGCAACGACATCATGACGCGCTTCCTGTCCGGCAACGACATGTCGATGCAGGCGGTGGCGCCGTCGCTGTCGCCCAGCATGGACATCCAGGTCTCTTCCAATTTCGAGCGCCTGCTGTTCGAGCTGCTCGGCCGCGACGCCGCCGCCACCGCCAGCACCATGCAGCGCTTCCGCGCCGAAGGGCGCATGCCGGTGCCCGACGCCGCCTGGCAGCAGGCCACCCGGCTGATCCAGGGCTTCACCCTGAGCGACGAGGGCACGCTGGAGGAAATCCGCCGCCTGCACCGCGATTGCGGGTATCTCGCCGACCCGCATACCGCCATCGGCATCGCCGCCGGCCGCGCCCACCTGCCCGAGGACAAGGGTATCCCGGTGATCGTGGCCGCGACGGCGCATCCGGCGAAATTCCCGGACGCGGTGGAAAAAGCCACCGGCTTCCGCCCGCCGCTGCCGGCGCGGATGGCCGACCTCTATGACCGCGAGGAACGCTTCTCGGTGCTGCCGAACGACCTGGGGCAGATCGAGGCGGCCGTGCGTGGGCATGTGCGGCGGAACGTCTGAAAGACAGGGAAGGCTGGGGGAATGAATTCCCCCAGGCCCCCTTCTTTTTTCTGCGGTGACTGCCGTGTCCAGGTGGAGACGGCGCGTGACACGGCCAATGGACAGAAAAAAGATGGGGTCCAGGGGAATTCATTCCCCTGGCCTGCCTCTACCCCTGCCCTGACAACGAAAAAGCCCCGGACCTTCCGGCCCGGGGCTCAATCGATCCATCCCGAAGGCGGGATCAGGCGGCTTCCGCGGCCTGCTCCATCTCACGGGCGGCGAGCAGCCGGTCCATGGCGGCTTCGCGTTCCTCGGGCGTCGCGGAGGCGGCGGCGGCCTCGTAGTCGGCCTCGGCCTGCTTCACCCGCGCCTGGGCGTCGCCGCGCGACAGCTCGGCCAGCGGCGTGGCTTCGTCCGCCAGCACCGTCACCCGGGTCGGCGTGATTTCCGCGAAGCCGCCCATGACGAACAGCTTCTCGGTGATCGCGCCGTTTTCCTGCACGCGGATGACGCCGCCCTTGAGGGCCACGATCATCGGCGCCATGCCGGGCAGCACGCCCATCTCGCCTTCCGCCGCCGGGATGATCGCCATCTCGACGGGGCGGGAGAGGAGCAGCTTCTCCGGGCTTACCAGCTCAAGGTCGAAGGTCGCCATGGGTCAGCTCCCTATCGATCCTCAGGCCGCGGCCTTGAGGCCTTCGGCCTTCTTCACCGCGTCCTCGATGGTGCCGACCATGTAGAAGGCGGCTTCCGGCAGGTGGTCGTACTCGCCCTTGCAGATGGCGGCGAACGACCGGACGGTGTCCTCGATCTTGACGAAGACGCCCGGGGAGCCGGTGAAGACCTCGGCGACGTGGAAGGGCTGGCTGAGGAAGCGCTGGATCTTGCGCGCGCGCGCCACGACCAGCTTGTCGTCCTCGGACAGCTCGTCCATGCCCAGGATGGCAATGATGTCCTGCAGCGACTTGTAGGTCTGCAGGATGCGCTGCACCTCGCGGGCGGTGTTGTAGTGCTCGTCGCCCAGGATCCGCGGGTCCATCGCACGGCTGGTGGAGTCCAGCGGGTCGACGGCCGGGAAGATGGCCTGCTCGGCGATCGAGCGCGACAGCACCGTGGTCGCGTCCAGGTGGGCGAAGGAGGCGGCGGGCGCCGGGTCGGTCAGATCGTCCGCGGGCACGTAGATGGCCTGGACCGAGGTGATCGAGCCCTTCTTCGTCGAGGTGATCCGCTCCTGCAGCGCGCCCATGTCGGTGGCCAGCGTCGGCTGGTAACCCACGGCGGACGGGATGCGGCCCAGCAGCGCCGAAACCTCGGCGCCGGCCTGCGTGAACCGGAAGATGTTGTCGATGAAGAACAGCACGTCCTGGCCCTGCTCATCGCGGAAGTATTCCGCCATGGACAGGCCCGAGAGGGCGACGCGGGCGCGCGCGCCCGGCGGCTCGTTCATCTGGCCATAGACCAGGGCCACCTTGGAACCCTCGGTGGAGCCGTTCTCGCCCAGCTTGATGACGCCGGCATCGATCATCTCGTGATAGAGATCGTTGCCCTCGCGGGTCCGCTCGCCGACGCCGGCGAAGACGGAGACGCCGCCATGGCCCTTGGCGATGTTGTTGATCAGTTCCTGGATGGTGACGGTCTTGCCGACGCCGGCGCCGCCGAACAGGCCGATCTTGCCGCCCTTCAGGTAGGGGCACATCAGGTCGACGACCTTGATGCCCGTGACCAGGATCTCGGCCGAGGTCGCCTGGTCCTCGAAGGAGGGGGCCTGGCGGTGGATGGTGTAGCTCTTGTCGGCCTTCACCGGGCCCCGCTCGTCGATCGGCTCGCCGATGACGTTCAGGATGCGGCCCAGCGTGCCTTCGCCGACGGGGACCGAGATGCCGGCCCCGGTGTCGACCACCTCGGACCCACGGACCAGACCGTCGGTCGTGTCCATGGCGATGGTGCGGACGGTCCGCTCGCCGAGGTGCTGCGCGACTTCCAGCACCAGGGTGCGGCCGCCGATCATCACCTTCAGCGCGTTCTGCATGCGCGGCAGTTCAGCGGGGAACTGCACGTCCACGACAGCGCCGAGGACCTGCGTGACCTTGCCAACGTTGTTCTTCATGGCTGTGCTCATTCCCCTCAGAGGGCTTCCGCACCCGAGATGATCTCGATCAGCTCGCGGGTGATGTTCGCCTGACGCGTACGGTTGTAGGTCAGGGTCAGCTTGTTGATCATGTCGCCGGCGTTGCGGGTCGCGTTGTCCATCGCGTTCATCCGCGCGCCATGCTCGCCGGCAGCGCTTTCGAGGATCGCGCGATAGATCTGGATCGCGAGGTTCTTCGGCAGCAGCTGCGCCAGGATGGTCGCTTCGTCCGGCTCGTATTCGTACCAGGCCTGGGCTTCCCCGGCGGCCTCGCCCGACGCCGCCGGCACCGCCGCCGCTTCCGGCAGCTCGGCCGGGATCAGCTGCTGGTCGGTCGGGATCTGCAGGATGACGCTACGGAAGCGGTTGTAGATCAGCGTGCAGACGTCGAACTCGCCGGCCTCGAGCATGCCGGTCAGGCGCAGCGCGATGGCGTTCGCATCCTCGAAGCCGACGCGCTTCTTGCCCTGGAAGGTGATCTCGCCGGCCATGCGGCTGGCGAATTCACGCTTCAGGTAGGTCGCGCCCTTGCGGCCGACCGTCAGGACCTTGACGGTCTTGCCGGCGGCTTCGAGCTTGCGGATGTGGGCGCGCGCATGGCGCCCCACATTGGTGTTGAAGGGCCCGGCCAGACCGCGATCGGCGGTCACCACGACCAGCAGGTGGACCTGGTCGGCGCCGGTGCCGACCAGCAGCTTCGGCGCGTCAGGGTTGCCGGCCACCGCCTGGCCGAGGGAGGCGAGCATGCGCGCCATCCGCTCGGCATAGGGGCGTGCCGCTTCCGCCTGGGACTGGGCGCGGCGGAGCTTCGCCGCCGCGACCATCTTCATCGCCTGGGTGATCTTCCGGGTCGACTTGACGCTGTTGATGCGCCCCCGGAGCTCCTTCAGGTTGGCCATGGATTACTCCCCCGAGCCTGCCTTCAGGCCGCGAAGGACTTGGCGAAGCCGTCCATGAAGGACACCAGCTTGGCCTCGTTCTCCTTGGTGATCTCCTTCTTGTCGCGGATGCTCTCGGCGATCTCCGGCGCGTTGGCGCGGATCGACGACAGCAGCTGCGCCTCGAAGGCACCGACCTTGTTCACCGGCACCTTGTCCAGGTAGCCGCGAACGCCGGCGAAGAGCGAGATCACCTGCTCCTCGATCGAGACCGGCTTGAACTGGGGCTGCTTCAGCAGCTCCGTCAGGCGCGCGCCACGGGCCAGCAGCGCCTGGGTCGAGGCGTCGAGGTCGGAGGCGAACTGGGCGAAGGCCGCCATCTCGCGGTACTGCGCCAGCTCCAGCTTGATCTTGCCGGCGACCTGCTTCATCGCCTTGACCTGGGCAGCGGAGCCGACGCGGGAGACCGAGAGGCCGACGTTCACCGCAGGGCGGATGCCCTTGAAGAACAGCTCGGTCTCCAGGAAGATCTGGCCGTCGGTGATCGAGATCACGTTGGTCGGAATGTAGGCGGAAACGTCGCCCGCCTGCGTCTCGATGACCGGCAGCGCGGTCAGCGAGCCGAGGCCGGCGGCCTCGCCCATCTTCGCCGCGCGCTCGAGCAGGCGGGAATGCAGGTAGAAGACGTCGCCCGGATAGGCTTCGCGGCCCGGCGGGCGGCGCAGCAGCAGCGACATCTGGCGATAGGCGACCGCCTGCTTCGACAGATCGTCGTAGAAGATGACGGCGTGGCGGCCGCTGTCGCGGAAGAACTCGCCCATGGCGCAGCCGGTATAGGGCGCCAGGAACTGCATCGGCGCCGGGTCGGACGCGGTGGCGGCGACGACGATCGAATACTCGAGCGCGCCGTTCTCTTCCAGGGTGCGGACCAGCTGGGCGACCGTCGAGCGCTTCTGACCCACTGCGACGTAGATGCAGTAGAGCTTCTTGCTCTCGTCGTCGCCGGCGTTGATCGCCTTCTGGTTCAGGATGGTGTCGATGATGACAGCCGTCTTGCCCGTCTGGCGGTCGCCGATGACCAGCTCGCGCTGGCCGCGGCCGATCGGGATCAGGGCGTCGATCGCCTTGATGCCGGTCTGCATCGGCTCGTGCACCGACTTGCGCGGGATGATGCCCGGCGCCTTCACCTCGACCTGGGTGCTGGTCACGTCGACCAGCGGGCCCTTGCCGTCGATCGGATTGCCGAGACCGTCGACCACGCGGCCGAGCAGACCCTTGCCGACCGGCACCGAGACGATGTCGCCGGTGCGCGAGACGCTGTCACCCTCGCGGATGCCGCTGTCGTCACCGAAGATGACGACGCCGACATTGTCGGTCTCGAGGTTCAGCGCCATGCCCTTGAGGCCGGCGGAGGGAAACTCCACCAGCTCGCCGGCCATGACATTCTGCAGGCCGTAGACGCGGGCAATGCCGTCACCCACGGTCAGGACGGTGCCGACTTCGGCAACATTCGCTTCGGCGTCGAAGCCGGCGATCTGCTGCTTCAGGATCTCCGAGATCTCGGCGGGACGGATTTCCATCAGGCGGCCCCCTTCATGGCGTACTGCAGACGCTGCAGCTTGGACTGGATCGAGCTGTCGTAGAGGCGGGACCCGAGGCGCACGACCAGGCCACCCAGCAGGGTGGGATCGAGGCGCTCGACCAGCTTCACGTTGGAATAGCCGGCCTCGGTCAGGCGCGCCGCGAGCTGCGTGCGCTGGACGTCGGTCAGCGGATGGGCGGTGGTGACCTCGGCGGTCTGCTGGCCACGCTGTTCCGCCAGCAGCACGCCGAAGGCGCTGAGCACCTGCGGCAGCGTCGACAGACGGCGGTTGGCGATCAGCACGCCGACCAGGTTCCGGACATCGCCGGAAACCCCGGCGCGCTCCAGCACGGCGAAGGCGCCGCGCCTTTGCGCCACGCTGTCCAGCCGCGGGTCGTGGATGAAGGCGGCGAAGGCCGCGTCCCGGGCGACAAGCACAGCGAGCTTATCCAGCTCGGCAGCGACGGTGTCGACCGCCTTCTTGTCCTTCGCCAGCTCCAGCAAGGCCAACGCGTAGCGCTGGGCAAGGCCGGAGGGGTGGGTCGCGTTCGGCGAGACGTTGGTCGCTTCGGAGGCCACGGAGGATCCCGTTCTCTTGCTTTCCCGGCGTCCTGCCGCGCGCGCGACCGACTCGACGGTCTGGCGGCGGATGGACATGATTTCGACGCGAGCGGACGAGGCCCGCTGCGGCGGCCCGGCATTAACACAGGGGATTGCTTGGCGGCAACGGGGGCGGCGGCGGATTCGTTACCGCTCTTTCACCGGATGGGCACATTTCGTTGCCCGGACCCCGATTTGGGCCAGCGCCTGATCTCGGGCGCCCGCCCGCGCTTTCAACACCCGGCCCCGAGAAATCGCCAGGCGCTACCCGGGCCGCGCCACGCCGCCGCGGAAAACAGCGACTTACAAAAAGCTGACCGGGTCCACATCGACCTGGACGCGGACCGAGGCCGGAATATGCACCCGCGCCAGCCATTCGCGCAGCAGCGGCTGCACGGCGATGTCGCGCCGCGCCTTCAGCAGCAGCCGCCGCCGGTGCTTCCCCCGCAGCAGCGCCAGGGGGGCGGGCGCGGGCCCCAGCACCTGCACCCCCTCCCCCTCCGGCCCGGTCAGGCCCAGATCGCGCGCCACCCGGTCGGCCTCGCGCTCGTCATCGGCGCTGACGATCAGCGCGGCCAGGCGCCCGAAAGGTGGCCAGTGGCCGGGGCGGCGGCTTTCCGCCTCGGCCGCCATGAAGGCGTCCAGGTCGCCGCCGACCAGCGCCTCCAGCACCGGGTGCTCGGGGCTCCAGCTCTGCAGCAGCACCCGGCCCGGCGCCTCGGCGCGGCCCGCACGCCCCGCCACCTGGTGCAGCAGCTGCACGGTGCGCTCGGCCGCCCGCAGGTCGCCGCCGGCCAGGCCCAGATCGGCATCGACCACGCCGACCAGGGTCAGGTGCGGGAAATGCCAGCCCTTGGCGACGATCTGCGTGCCGATGATCAGGTCGACCTCGCGCGCCTCGATGGCCCGCGCCGCCTCCGCCGCGGCGGCGGGGCCGGCGATGGTGTCGGAGGCCATGACCAGCCGGCGGGCGTCGGGGAACAGCAGCGCCGCCTCCTCCTGCACCCGCTCCACGCCCGGGCCGAGCGGGGTCAGGCTCGATTCGGCGGCGCATTCCGGGCAGTTCTGCGGGATCGGCTCGGCATGGCCGCAATGGTGGCATTGCAGGCAGCGGCGCACCCGGTGCTCGACCAGCCAGGCGCTGCAATTGGGGCAGCGCATGCGGTGGCCGCAGCTGCGGCACAGCGTCAGGGGGGCATAGCCGCGGCGGTTGAGGAACAGCATGGCCTGCTGCCCGGCCGCCAGCGTCGCCTGCACGGCGTCGACCAGCGGCGGGCTGAGGAAGCGGCCGCGCTCCGGCGGCGTCGCCCGCTGGTCGATGATGCTGACCGCCGGCATCGAGGCGCCGCCATGCCGCACCGGCAGGTGCAGGGCGGCGTAGCGGCCGCTCTCGGCATTGTTCAGCGTCTCCAGGCTGGGCGTCGCCGAGACCAGCACGCAGGCCGCCTGGGCCAGGCGGGCGCGCACCACCGCCATGTCGCGGGCGTGGTAGACCACGCCCTCCTCCTGCTTGAAGGCGGTCTCGTGCTCCTCGTCGACGACGATCAGGCCGAGATCCGGATAGGGCAGGAACAGCGCCGAGCGGGCGCCGACCAGCACCTGGATGCGGCCCTCGGCCAGGGCCCGCCAGGTGTCGCGCCGCCGCCGGGCGCCGAGCTCCGAATGCCACAGCGCGGGGGGGACGCCGAAGCGGCGCTCGAAACGCTCCAGCCACTGGGTCGACAGCGCGATCTCCGGCAGCAGCACCAGCGCCTGCCGTCCCATGGAAAGGCATTCGGCCACCGCGTCCAGATAGACCTCGGTCTTGCCGGAGCCGGTGACGCCGGTCAGCAGCGTCACCCCGAAGCGATGCGCCGCCGTCGCCGCGCGCAGCGCCTGGGCCGCGCCCTGCTGCTCGCCGCCCAGCACCGGTCCCGGGCGGCTCAGATCGGGGGCGGGGAAGGCCTCGCCGGCCGGCATCAGCGCCGATTCGAGCAGCCCGGCCTCCGCCATGCCGCGCACCACGCCGGACGAGACCCCGGCCTCGGCGGCCAGCGCCGAGCCCGACTGGACGTCGCCCGGCTCGATCGCGTCCAGCACCCGGCGCCGGGTTTCTGTCAGCCTCCCCTCGCCCCGCTTGGCGCGCTGCCCGGCGGCGGAGAGGCGCCAGCCGGCCTTGGATGCCGGCGGCTCCAGCGCCGAGGGCGCGCTCATCGCCATGCGCAGCACGGCACCCGGCGGATGCAGCGTGTAGGCGGCGACCCAGTCGACGAATTTGCGCAGGCTCGCCGTCATCGGCGGCACGTCCAGGACCTCCCGGATGTCGCGCAGCTTCTTCTCCGGCAGGTCCGGGTCGGCCTCGCCGTCCCAGACCACGCCGATCATGCTGCGCCCGGCCAGCGGCACCTCGACGAAGCTGCCGGCCACCGGCGGCGCCGGCCAGCCGGCGGGCACGCGGTAGTCATAGGCGCCGGCGAGCGGCAGGGGCAGCAGGACACGCAGACGGGCCATGCCGCAGTTGTCGGGCGGCGCGGCCTTTCGTTCAACACCCTCTCTCCGCTAGAAGGGGGGCCTCGCAGGTCATCGTCACGGCGCCCGCGCCGTGCCGCCGCAGGGGAATCCCGACATGAAGTTCTTCGTCGACACCGCCGAGGTGTCCGAAATCCGCGCGCTTGCCGAGCTCGGCATGGTCGATGGCGTCACCACCAACCCGTCGCTGATCGCCAAGTCCGGCCGCAACATGGCCGAGGTCATCGCCGAGATCTGCACCGTGACCACGGGCCATGTCTCGGCCGAGGTCACCGCCACCGACTATGAGGGCATGCTGGCCGAGGGCCGCTTCCTGCGCGGCATCGCCGAGAATGTCTGCGTCAAGGTGCCGCTGACCGAGGCCGGGCTGCGCACCTGCCGCGCCCTGTCCGACGAAGGCACCCCGGTCAACGTGACCCTGTGCTTCTCGCCGGTGCAGGCGCTGCTGGCCGCCAAGGCCGGCGCCACCTACATCTCGCCCTTCGTCGGCCGGCTCGACGACCTGGCGCAGGACGGCATGCAGCTGATCGCCGACATCGTGCAGATCTACGGCAATTATCCGAACCTGAAGACCGAGGTGCTGGTCGCCTCGATCCGCCACCCGCTGCACATGGCCCAGGCCGCCAAGATCGGCGCCGATGTCGCCACCCTGCCGCCGGCGGTGATCCGCCAGCTGATCAAGCACCCGCTGACCGATCGTGGCCTGGAAGCCTTCCTGGCCGATTGGAAGAAGACGGGGCAGAGCATCCTCTGATAGGAACGGGACCGGGGCGGATTTCTCGCCCCGGCCACTTTTTTCTGGAAGAGATCGTGATGGACGGCGACACGGTTGCCGCCTGGCTGCGCGAGCACCCCGATTTCCTGGCCGGGCAGCCGGAGCTGTACCGGATGCTCAGCCCGCCCCGCCGCATCCATGGCGAGGGGCTGGCCGACCACATGGCCGCGATGCTGGCCGCCGAGCGCGCCGCCTCCCGCGACCTGGCCGACACCGCGCGCGAGAGCGATGGCTTCGCCGCCCGCACCCGCGCCGCCGTCCTGGCCCTGATCCCCAGCCACGACCCGGCCGAGACCGTCCGCCAGGAATGGCCCGACCTGCTGGGCCTGGCGCATTGCGCCATCGCCGACGAAGGCACCCCGGCCCACCACCGCCTGACCCTGCCGCCCGGCAGCGTCGCCAGCCTGCTGCCCGCCGGGCGCGAGGCCCTGCTGCGCACCGCGCCGACCGAGCTGGCGCTCCTCCACGCCGAGGCCGCCCCCCTGGTCTGCTGCGACGCCCTGGCCCTGCTGCCGCTGCCCGGCCCCCCGGCGCTGCTGGTGCTGGGCGCCCGGCTGGCGCGCGACCTGCCGGCGCGCGGCGCCACGCCGCATCTGCAATTCCTGGCCCACGCTTTGGCCGCGGCGCTGGCCCGATGACCGCGCCGCGCCTGACCGGCATCGCCGCCCGCCAGCTGTGGCTCGACTGGCTGGAGCGCGAGCGCCGCGCCAGCCGCCACACTTTGTCCGCCTATGGCGCCGACCTGGCCGATTTCCTGGGCTTCCTGACCCGGCATCTCGGCGCCGAGCCCGACCTCGACGCGCTGCAGGCGCTGCGCCCGGCCGATCTGCGCAGCTTCCTGGCCGAGCGCGCCACCCGCGACGGCGTCGGCAACGCCACCCGCGCCCGGCAGCTGGCGGCGATCCGCGGCTTCCTGCGCTTTCTCGCGCGCCACCACGGGCTGCAGCCGCTGGCGCTCGCCGGGCTGCGCGGCCCCAAGGCTGTCTCTTATACACGTCT
>NZ_CACSJM010000126.1 GCF_902706185.1 Roseomonas sp. 18066
CCACGCCGCCCCCCACGCCGCCCAGGCGCCAGGCTCGGCGCCATGCTCGGCCCCGGCGCCCGAGCGGCCGCGCCTGCGGCAGTCGCTGGCCCGGCTGCTGGCGGCCGCCCGGCATGGCCGGCGCTCGGTGCAGCTCGGCCTCGGCATCGCGGCGCTGCTGTTCTTCGTCTCGCTCGGCGTGTCGATGTTCAACGCCGCGGCGCAGTACCGGCTGGAGGCGCGGATGCAGCGCTCCGGCCTGTGGATGTCGAGCCATGCGGGGGTGGAGGCGGCGCTGTTCGACGCGTCGCTGCGCACCTACATGATGGGCGAGATCGGCCCGACCCAGCTCGAGGAGCAGTTCGAGGTCGTCTATAGCCGCGTCCTGCTGCTGGGCAGCGGCGACCGGCCCAGCGAATATGCCCAGCTCGAGCGGATCCGCAACAACCTGCCGGCCATGCTGCAGGCGATGGCGGCGATCGAGCGCGAGATGGTGCTGCTCTTCGCCGGCGAGCGCGACGCCTATCGCCGCATCCTGCCGCAGATCGGCGTGGTGCAGGAACGGCTGCGCATCGCCAACCTGCACATGCACCAGGACCGGCTGCAGGCCGCCGATATCGCGGTGGGCGGCATGCGCCGGCTGAACTGGACCTTCCTGGCCTCGGGCGCCGGCATGCTGGTCTCGGTCGGGCTGCTGGTGGTGTTGCTGATCGCCGAGACGCGGCGGGCGCGGCGCTCGCTGGGCTCGGCCAAGGCCGCGGCCGAGCGCCAGTCGGAGGCGGAGCGGACGCTGCGCGCCCTGATCGACAGCCTGCCGGCGATGATCAGCGCCTTCGACCGCTTCGGCCGCCACCTGTTCATGAACGAGGCGCATGCGCGCTTCCACGGCGCCGCCGCCCGCCACGTGCCGCCCGGCGAGCATGGCCGGCTGGAGCTGGCGCTGGCCAGCGCCGGGCCGCTGCCGTTCCAGGAGCGCGCGCTGCAGAACCAGGAGGGCGAGGAGCGCACCCTGCTGACCACCGCGGTGGCCGTGCCCGATGGCAGCGGGGCGGCCGGCCGGGTGGTGTTCATCGCCCTCGACATCACCGACCGCAAGCTGGCCGAGGAGCGGGTGCGGCATCTCGCCGAGCACGACCCGCTGACCGACCTGCCGAACCGGCTGCTCTTCGCCGTGCGGCTGAACACCATGCTGGCCAAGTCGCGCGCCGGGATGGGGCATGGCTTCGCGCTGCACTGCGTCGATATCGACCGCTTCAAGGCGATCAACGACAGCCTGGGCCATCCGCTGGGCGACAAGCTGCTGCTGGCCGCCGTCGAGCGGATGCGCGGGTGCCTGCGCCGCTCCGACACGCTGGCGCGGATCGGCGGCGACGAGTTCGCCATCATCCAGGCCGATGTCACCGGCCCGGGGGATGCCGCCCGCATGGGCGACCGGCTGGTCCGCGCCATGGCGCATCCCTTCAAGATCGAGGGCTGCACCATCGAGAGCGGGGTCAGCGTCGGCACCTCGATGGGCCCGGCGCATGGCCAGACGGTGGAGCTGCTGCAGCAGCGCGCCGATGTCGCCCTCTACCGCGCCAAGGCCGAGGGGCGGGGCCGCGCCATGCTGTTCGACCCCGGCATGGAGACCGCCCTGCAGGAGCGCCGCCAGATGGAGGCGGAGCTGCGCGAGGGGCTGGACGGCAATGCGCTGCACCTGCTGTACCAGCCGAAGTTCAGCCTGACCTCCGGCGCGCCGATCGGCTGCGAGGCGCTGCTGCGCTGGAACCACGCGGCGCGCGGCGCCATCCCGCCGGCGCTGTTCGTCCCCGTCGCCGAGGAGGCCGGCATGGCCGCCACCCTGGGCCGCTACGTGCTGCGCGCCGCCTGCGCCCAGGCGCTGGCCTGGCGGACGGCGGGGGTGGAGATGGCGGTGGCGGTCAATCTCTCGGCCGCGCTCTTCGCCTCCGACCAGGCGGTGGAGCTGGTGGCGGAGGCGCTGGCGGGCAGCGGCCTGCCGCCGCAGCTGCTGGAGATCGAGCTGACCGAGGGCGTCTTCATCCGCAACGCCGAGGCCGCCCAGGCGGCGCTGCAGGCGCTGCACCGGCTGGGGGTGCGGGTGGCGCTGGATGATTTCGGCACCGGATACTCGTCGCTGGCCTATCTGCAGCACCTGCCCTTCGACGTGCTGAAGGTGGACCGCGCCTTCGTCCACGACCTGCGCGCCGAGGACGACAACAGCAGCTGGATCGTCGAGACCATCCTGCGCCTGGCGCATGGGCTGGGGGCCAAGGTGGTGGCCGAGGGCGTCGAGACGCCGGAGCAGCTGGCGGCGCTGCGCCGCCTGGGCTGCGACGCCGCCCAGGGCTTCCTGCTGGGGCGGCCGATGACGGCGGAGGCGCTGACCCAGCTGGCGCAGTCCGGCACCCTGGCCACCGCCGACTCCAGCCTGGCCTGACGCGCCGTCCCGCCCCATCGAGCGCGGAACGACTGAAAATAACGCTTCGGCGGGGGCGGGGGCGGGGGTAACCTGCATCCTGTCATGACCGGGTCGGGCCTGGCGGGACCAGCGGCTGGCTGGCCCGAAACCCCGTCGGCGACAGGGGTTTCACCCGCCTCGCCGGCCTCGCGCACTTGACACCACATGAACGCCCCCTTACGAGCCGTCCAGCCTTCCGGCGGGGGAAACCGCAGCGGGAGCAAGGGTGAACGAGCAAAACGATTTCGATGCGCGCCTGCGCCAGGCCCGGCAGAAGCGGGGACTGGACAAGGCGGATGCCGATGCAGCGGCGGGCGGTTCCTCGGGACTGGCCGGCAGTGCGCTGCGGGTCGGCATGCGTGCCGGTGTCGAGGTGGTGTCCGCATTGATCGCGGGCGCGGGCCTCGGCTGGCTGCTGGATCGGAGCCTTGGCACGTTTCCCTGGCTCTTCATGCTGTTCTTCGTGGTGGGCGGCGCGGCTGGGGTGTTGAACGTCTATCGGCTGTTCAACCCGCGGAATGGCGCTCCGAGATAAGCACCGGATACGGGAGAGCCGCAGTGGCCGCCGAAGGCAAGACGATCGACGCGCTGAGCCAGTTCGAGCTGACGCACGCCTTCGGGCCGATTGGCGCGGCGGTGAACTTCACCCAGTCCAACGCCCATATGCTCGCCGCCTGCGTGGTGATCGTGGCGCTGATGGCCTGGGGCATGGCGCCGCGCGCCGTGGTGCCGGGCCGCTTCCAGGCCCTGGCCGAGACCTTCTACGAATTCGTCGAGAACCTTGTCGCCGGACAGGTGGGCCACGAGGGGAAGCGCTACTTCCCCTTCGTCTTCGCCCTGTTCATGTTCGTGCTGTTCGGCAACGTGATCGGCCTGCTGCCCTTCGCCTTCACCTATACCAGCCATATCGCCGTGACCTTCGGTCTGGCCTTCCTGGTGTTCCTGGTGACGACGGTCGTGGCGCTGGCCCTGCACGGCAAGAAGTTCTTCGGCTACTTCTTCCCCGAGGGCGCGCCGCTGTGGCTGGCGCCGATCATCGTGCCGGTCGAGGTGGTCTCCTACCTCTCGCGCCCGATCAGCCTCTCGGTTCGTCTTTTCGCCAACATGGTGGCCGGCCACGTGCTGCTGAAGGTGTTCGCCACCTTCGTGGTGCTGCTGGGCGGCCTCAGCTGGTTCGGCCCGGTGGTGGCGCTGCTGCCCCTGTCCGTGAACGTTCTCCTGGTCGGCTTCGAGCTCCTGGTCGCATTCCTGCAGGCCTATGTGTTCGCCATCCTGACCAGCATCTACCTGCACGACGCGGTGCACCTGCACTGACGGGGCCAGTCCCCACAAGGGGGCCACGTCGCTACGGGACCCGCGCTCGGCGGACCAACATCAGATCAGCGAAGGGATTACTCTGATGGAAATCGTGCTTGCTGCTAAGGCCATTGGTGCCGGCATCGCCGTCCTCGCCCTGTTCGGCGTGGGCCTGGCGCTCGGCAACATCTTCTCGACGCTGATCGCTTCGGTTGCCCGCAACCCGGCCTCGCGCGACACCGTCTTCCCGATCGGCATCCTGGGCTTCGCCCTGACGGAAGCCGTGGCGCTGTTCGCGCTGCTGATCGCCTTCCTGATCCTGTTCACCTGATCCCGGCCGGCGCGCTGGCCCGCAAGGCCGGCGCGCCGATCGACTACAGGGTGAACGGCCTGAGGATGCAGAAGATGAAGTCCGCGACCACCAAAGCCACCAGGCTCAGCCTCGCCGCGCTGGCCATGACCGCCGTCTCCACCGCCGCCATGGCGGCCGAGGGGGGCATGCCGCAGCTGGATTTCGGCAACCCGCTGATGCTGGCCCAGGTGATCTGGCTGCTGATCATCTTCGGCGTCTTCTACTACGTGCTGTCCGCCATCGTGCTGCCGCGCGCCACCGCCGTGCTGGATGAGCGCCGCAACCGCATCGAGGGCGACCTCGAGGCCGCCCGCGCCGCCAAGGCCGAGGCCGATGTCGCGCTGCTGGCGCACCAGGCCGCCACCGCCAAGGCCCGCGCCGAGAGCCAGGCCGCCATCGCCGCCGCCGGCGCCGCCGCCCAGGCCGAGGCCGCCGCCCGCGCCGCCACGCTGAACGCGAAGCTGAACGAGCAGATCGCGAGCGCCGAGGCCCGCATCAACACCGCCCGCGACGCCGCCATGGGCGCGCTGCGCGAGGTGGCCACCGACACCACCAACGCGCTGGTGGCCCGCCTGACCGGCATCCGCAACGAGGCTGCCGTCTCCAGCGCCGTCGAGCGCGCGCTGGCGGCCCAGGGCAAGGCGTAAGGGAGGTCACCATGCACCATTACGAGCATTTCTGGCTGGACCCGAAGTTCTGGGTCGCCGTCTCCTTCGTCATCTTCGCGGCCCTTGTCGCGAAGCTGGTCTGGGCCAAGGCGACCGAGGCCCTCGACGCCCGCGCCGACAAGATCCGCGCCGAGCTGGATGAGGCCGCCCGCCTGCGCGCCGAGGCCGAGGCGCTGCGCCGCCAGGCCGAGGCCGACCGCGCCGCGGCGCTGGCCGAGGGCGAGGCGCTGATCGCCCGCGCCAAGGCCGAGGCCGAGCGCCTGTCCGCCGCCACCGCCGCCGAGGCCGAGGCCGCCGCCCGCCGCCGCGAGCGGATGGCCATGGAGCGCATCCAGGCCGCCGAGAGCGGGGCGCTCGCCGAGGTCCGCCAGGCTGCCGCCACCATCGCGACCGCCGCCGCCCGCGACGTCATCGCCAGCCAGCTGGACGCCGCCGGCGACGCCAAGCTGATCGATGCGGCGGTCGCCGACCTGCCGCGGGCGCTGCGCGCCGCCTGATGTTCCTGGCCATCGCCAGACGTCGAGAAGGGGCCCGGTGGGCCCCTTTTTTTGTGCCCGGCGCCCCGTCGCGACCGCGCCCAGAAATTCACGGAGGCCGGGTTGCGCCCTGTCGCCGCGGCGCCGATGCTCGGCGCCCAGCATCCTGGCCGCCCTTGATGCGTGATCGTCTGCGACGGACTCGCCGACAGGCGTGAATCACGCGCTCCAAGCCGGCCGCGACCACGGGAACACGCCATGAAGCTCTATTTCTCCCCCGGTGCCTGCTCGCTCGGCATCCATGTCCTCCTGGAAGAGATCGGCGCGCCCTATGAGGCGGTGCCGACCCTGCTGAAGGAAGGCGCGCAGAACAAGCCGGAATTCCAGGCGATCAACCCCAAGGGCAAGGTGCCGGCGCTGACCCGCGACGACGGCACGGCGCTGACCGAATGGCCGGCCATCGCCTTCTGGCTGGCCAACAGCAACCCGGGCAGCAAGCTGTGGCCGGCGGCGCTGGACGAGCAGACCCAGGCGCTGAGCCTGATGGACTTCGTCTGCGGCACCATCCACCCGCAGGGCTTCTCCCGGCTGTTCAACCAGGCCCGCTTCGCGCCCAGCGAGGCCGATGCGCCCAAGGTCATCGAGCAGGGCAAGACCCTCGCCGAGAAGGGTTTCGCCGTCATCGAGAAGCAGTGGGCGGGCGGCGACTGGCTGCTGCCCTCCGGCTATTCGGTGGCCGATCCGGCGCTGTTCTTCGTCAGCTACTGGGCGGTGAAGCGCATGAGCATGACCCTGCCGCCCAAGGTCGCCGCCCACTTCGCCCGCATGCTGGCGCGCCCCGCCGTGCAGCGCGCGCTGGCCGCCGAAGGCCTCGCCGCCTGATGCCCGAGGCGCTGATCCAAAAGCCTTTCTGGTTCCTCCGCCACGGCGAGACCGACTGGAACGCCCAAGGCCTGTCCCAGGGCAATGTCGACATCCCGCTGAACGCGGTCGGCATCGCCCAGGCCGGGCGCGCCGCCGCGGCGCTTGCCGCCCAGGCGGTGGACGGGCGGAAGATCGCCACGGTGGTGGCCTCGCCGCTGGGCCGGGCCAAGGCCACGGCCGAGACGGCGGCCGCCGCCCTCGGCCTGCCGGTCGCCATCCACGGCCCGCTGCACGAGGTGTCCTTCGGCGTCCAGGAAGGCCAGCCCATGGCCGGCTGGTTCGACGACTGGGTCGAGGGCCGCTTCACGCCCGAGGGGGCCGAGAGCTTCCTGCAGCTGCGCGCGCGGACGGTGTCCGCCATCAACCACTGCCTGGCGCAGCCGGGGCCGGTGCTGGTGGTGGCGCATGGCGCGCTGTGGCGCGCCTTCCGCGCCGAGGCCGGGCTGCCGGCCAATATCCGCACCCCCAACGCCCTGCCGATGTGGGTGACGCCCCCCGCCGAGGGCGAGACGGCCTGGCGTTTCGAACCGCTCGACCTGAGCTGAGGCCCGCGAACAAAAAAGGCCGGGGATCCGCGAGGGTCCCCGGCCTTTTTTCTCTACGGCCGCACCACCGTGGCCTGGGGTGTCTGCGGGTTGGTGATCTCGGGGGGCTGGGCGGCGTTGCGCAGCACCTCGCGGATGCCATTGGCCGCCTGCTCCGCCACCACATAGGCGACATCGCCCCACAGCCCGTTCAGCGAGCCGCGCGGCACTTCGTTCAGCTGCACCACCCGGCCGAGCTCATAGCCATCCCGCCGCGTCACGATCCATTGCAGCTCGATCCGCTGCTTGTCGCCGGTGGTGACCGCCTCGACCTGGCCCTGCACGGCATAGGTCGCGCCCTCGGCATTGTCCTGCGGCAGATAGGCGAGCCGGGTCAGGAAGTTCCGCATCTGGTCGTTCAGGCTGCGGTTGCCGTCGCCCGGCGCGCCGCGCACGCCGGCCAGCCGGATGCGGATGATGCCCTGGCCGGCCAGCGCCGCCGGGTCGCTCGCCTTGCGCGCCGCCTCGACGCGTTCCAGCAGCTGCACCACCAGCCTGGCATCGCGCTCGGCCACCTGCTTGAAGGCGGCCTCCTCCTCCAGCCCCCAGCCACGCAGCGGCACCGGCGCGCCATCGGCCGAGCCGAGCGACTCGCCATCGGCATCCAGCAGCTCGTAGCGCGGCACCAGCCGGTCGCCGCGCCGCTCGGCGGAGACGCGCAGCGGCCAGTCCAGCGGATAGGGCGCGGCGATGGCCACCGCCGGCACCTCGGCCACCCGCAGGGCTTCCGCCAGGGTGTTGGAGAAGCGCTCCGCCCCGGCATCGGTCAGCAGCGCCTGGGTCGGCAGCGGCACGGCGATGCGATAGGCCGGCGGCCGGATCAGCCGCGGCGAATCGCCGCCCGGATTGCCCCAGTAGGAATAGTAGCTGCCGCAGCCCGAGAGCAGGCCCAGCATGGCCAGCGGCAGCAGGACACGCCGCAAGACGTCAGATAAGCGCAAAACAGGAAACCAGCATGGTCAGCATCACCATCAGACAGAACATCACCAGATAGGGCATGGGCGGCCGCGCTCAACCCGGCAGCGCGATGGCCGAGAGCTGGTGGCCGATCGGCCCCTCGCCGTTCAGCATACGCCGGCGATGGCTGAAGAAGCGTTGCGGCTCGGCGAAAGTATCGGCCGGGATCACCGCGACGGTGCCGGCCCCGGCCGCGACCAGCCGCGCGGCGCAATAGCCGGCCAGGTCGAACTGCCAGTGGTCGTCGCGCCGGCCGGCGATCAGGAAGCGGGCATCGGCCGCCGCGCGCGCCAGCACGGCGTCGCGCAGATCGGCGCCGACCTCGTAGGAATCCTGCCGGATGCAGGGCCCCACCACCGCGGTGATCTTCTTGCGGGTGGCGCCGAGGCCCTCCATGGCGTCGAGCGTGGCCTCCAGCATGCCGGCCACCGCGCCGCGCCAGCCGGCATGGGCGGCGCCGACGACGCCGGCCTCGCGGTCGGCGAACAGCACCGGCCCGCAATCGGCGGTGACGATGCCCAGCGCCAGGCCCGGCACCTTTGTCACCATGGCATCCGCCGTCGGGCGGGACCCGTCCGGCAGGGGGCCGGTCAGCACCGCGACCTCGATGCCATGCACCTGGGTCAGGCCGCACAGCGCCTCGGGCGGCAGGCCGAGGGCGGCCATGGCGCGCGCCCGGTTGGTGGCGACGTCGCCGGCATCGTCCTTGCCGGACAGCGAGCAGTTCAGCGAGGCGAAGCCGCCGCTGGAGACGCCGCCGCGGCGGGTGAAGAAGCCATGCGGCAGGCCGGCCAGCGGGTCGGCGGTCAGGAATTCGGCGGTCATGCGGTCTCGAACCCCGGCAGTGTGGGCAGGTCAGGGTGGCAAAGCCCCAGCGCCTTGAACAGCCGCCCCATGCCTTCGGGGGCGATCAGGCGCTGGGCGGCGGAAAGCTGCATGCCGGCGCTGGCCGGATGGCTGCGGGCCAGCATGCTGGCGCGGGTGATCAGCCCGAGCCCCTGCAGGAAGATGCCCTGCGGCAGCGGGCCCTCGGCGCGGGCGCCGCCGGCCCGGGCGGCCGTGGCGATGGCCTGGAAGTCGACATGCGCGGTCAGGTCGGCGCTGCCGGCCGGGCCCAGCGGGTCGGCGCTCTGGTGCTGGCGCAGCGCCTGCAGCGAGTCGCCGGGGCCGCTGCGCCCCGGGCCGTAATCGATGAACAGCGCGGCGCCGCCCTGATCGGCGATTCGCGCCGCCAGCTGGCGGGCGAGGCCGAGGCCGGCCTCGCAGGTCTCCTGCACGGCGCCCTCGGGGGCGTCCCCGGGCAAGGCCGGGGCGCCCTCGGCCTGCAGCTCGACGAAGGCGCCGGCGGCGACATAGCGCTCCATCCAGCCATCGCCGCGGCGGATGAACTGGCGGATCGGCAGGGCGTCCAGGAACTCGTTGGCCAGGATCAGCGCCGGGCCCTCGGGCAGGGTGTCGATGCTGTCGTGCCAGAAGGGCGCGGCGCCGGTGGGCAGCAGGGTGCGCGCCTGGGTCAGCCGCAGCGACGGGCTTTGCTCGACCAGGTGGACCTGCAGCGATTCGCGGAATTCCGGCATGACGGTGGCCACCGCCCGCAGCGCATCGGCCATCAGCGTGCCGCGGCCGGGGCCGAGCTCGACCAGCAGCACCGGGTCGGGCTGGCCCATGGCGCGCCAGACCACGGCGCACCACAGCCCGAGGCATTCGCCGAAGGCCTGGGAGATCTCGGGCGAGGTGGTGAAGTCCCCCGACGCGCCGAAGGGGTCGCGGCCGGCGTAATAGGCGGCCGCCGCGCGGGCCATGAAGTGGTCCAGCCTCTCGGGAGGGTCCTGGTTCATGGCCGGGCCATGGTCAGGCCACCGCCGGCTGCGGGCGGCGGGCCGCCAGCATCAGCCCGGCGCCGACCAGCACCATCGGGATCGACAGCAGCTGCCCCATGGTGGCGCCGCCCCAGAGGAAGCCCAACTGGGCGTCGGGCTGGCGGAACACCTCGCCGATGATGCGGGCGATGCCGTAGCCGGCCAGGAAGGCGCCGGCGACGAAGCCCTGGCGTTCCCGGATGGCGGGGATCCGGACCAGCACCTGCAGGATGACCAGCAGGCAGAAACCCTCGAGGAAGGCCTGGTAGAGCTGGCTGGGGTGGCGCGGCTCCGGCCCGCCATGCGGGAAGACCATGGCCCAGGGCACGTCGCTGGTGCGGCCCCAGAGCTCGCCATTGATGAAGTTGGCCAGCCGCCCGAACAGCAGCCCGATCGGCACCACCGCGGTCAGCCGGTCGCCGAACAGCCGCACGTTCAGCCCCTGGCGCCGGCAGAACAGGAAGATGGCGACGATGACGCCGGCCGCCCCGCCATGGAAGGACATGCCGCCCTTCCACAGGTACAGCGCCTCCCACGGCGCCGAGAGATAGTGGTCGGTCTGGTAGAACAGCACATAGCCCAGCCGCCCGCCCAGGATGACGCCCAGCACCGCCCAGGTGACGAAGTCGTCGATCTGCTCGGCGCTGGCCGCCACCGGCGCCATCGCCACCAGCCGCCGCATCAGCCGCCAGCCCAGGATGATGCCGGCGATATAGGCCAGGGCGTACCAGCGGATGGCGAAGGGCCCGATCTCGACCAGCACCGGGTCGATCGCGGGGAAGGGGATGGCGAAGAGCATCAGAGGCGCCTTAGCGGTAGGGATCGGGCTGGGTCAGGAAGTCCTGAACGTAGCGGCGCACCCCATCCTCGAGGCTGGTGGCGCTGCCGTCGAAGCCGGCGGCGCGCAGCCGTTCCATCCGCGCCTGGGTATAATACTGGTACTTGCCCACCAGATCGACCGGCATCTCGACGAAGGCGATCTCCGGCGTGCGGCCCAGCGCCGCATAGATCGCCCGCGTCAGGTCGAGGAAGCTGCGCGCGGTGCCGGTGCCGACATTGAACAGCCCGCTGGCCGCCGGGTGGTCGAGCAGCCAGAGCATCACCTCGACGCAATCGTCGACATGGACGAAGTCGCGCAGCTGCTCGCCATCGGCGATGCCGTCGCGGTCGGACTTGAACAGGGTCGCCGGCGCCCCGGTCATGATCTGGCGGAACTTGTGCAGCACCACGCTGGCCATGCGACCTTTATGGAATTCATTCGGCCCGTAGACGTTGAAGAACTTCAGCCCGGCGCATTGCGGCGGCATCGGCTGCGCCCGCGCCTGCAGCGCCGCGATCCGCCGGTCGGTCTGGTGCTTCGACCAGCCATAGAGGTTCAGCGGCCGCAGCCGGGCCAGCCCGTCCTGCGCCGGGTCGTCGTCGAACCCCTCCGCCCCGTCGCCATAGGTCGCCGCCGAGGAGGCATAGACCAGCCGCACCCCGTGGCGGGCGCACCAATCGTGCAAGGCCAGGGTCAGGGTCAGGTTGTTCTCGGCCACCAGGTCGCCGTCGCGCACCGTGGTGGCGCTGATCGCGCCCAGGTGGAAGATGACCTCGGGCTTGTTGCCCGCCAGCCAGTCCCACAGCCGCTCCGGCGGCAGCACGCCGGCGATGTCGTGGCGCGCCAGGTTGCGCCACTTCTCGCGCCCCTCCTCGCCCGAACGCAGCCGGTCGCAGACCATCACCTCGGCGCCCCGCTCACAAAGCGCCGCGACCAGGTTGGAGCCGATGAAACCGGCGCCGCCAGTGACCAGATACATCCGTGGAGACCTTCCGCGAGAATGCGAGCGGGAGGGCATGGTCGCCCGCCGGGCGCGCCGGGTATAGGCGCCGGGCGCGGGGCCGGGCAAGTTGCGCCGCAAATGGAGGGTTCAGCAGATGGATAGCGGTTCCGAAGGCGGCGCGGGTCGCCGGGGCAAGTTCTTCGACGACCTGGCCGGCATGGCCGGCGGCGCCTTCTCGGTGGTCGCGGGACTCCGCGCCGAGGTGGAAGCCATGGCCAAGTCCCAGGTCGAGATCATGGTGCAGAAGCTGGAGCTGGTCCGGCGCGAAGACCTGGACGCGGCGCTGGAAGTGGCGCGGCGGGCGCGGGAGGAAAGCTCGGCCCTCGCGGAGCGGGTCGCCAAGCTCGAGGCCAAGCTGAACGAGAAGACCACGGACGCTGCGCCGGGGGCGCCCGTCTGAACAAAAGCAAGGCCAGGGGAAGGAATTCCCCTGGACCCCTTCTTTTTTCTGTCTGTCAGTAGCCGTAATACACGGGCGGCGGCGGGCGGTAGTAACGCGGCGGCGGCGGATAGTAGACCCGCGGCGGCGGCTGGTAGTACCGCGGGCGGTCATAGCCGTAATAGCGCGGCGGCGGGGGCGGGCGGTAGTAATGCGGCCGGCCGTAGCCGTGGCCGCCACCACGGCGCCAGTGATCGTGCACCAGCACGACCCCGTCATTCGCCTGGGCCTGAGCCGGCAGCGCGGTGATCCCCAGCGCCAGGCCGACCGCGGCCATGCCAATCAACGCCAGATTGCGGAAGCCGGGCATGGTTGGGTTCCTCCTCGACATGACACCAAACATGGCCACGCCGTAAGGCAGAACCGTGGCGGACACCCGGCCGCTTCATGGCCGAGCCTTCACAGCCGCGTGTCAGGTAACCCGATAAGTAGTTGTAATAGAGCAGAAAAAAGAAGAGGGCCTGGGGGAATTCCTTCCCCCAGCCTTTACTTTTGGCGTGTCAGCCAAACACCCGCTTAAAGATCGTCTCCACGTGCCGGAAGTCCCGCTGCGGATCGATGATCTGGTCGATGGTGGCCACGTCGAACTTCTCGGAGACCTCGGCGTCGAGCAGCAGGTTGTCGCGGAAGGTCTTGGCGTCTTCCGAGCCGAGGGCCGTCCAGGTCGCCATGGCCGCGCGCTGCACGGCGCGGTAGGCGCCTTCGCGGGACAGGCCGGCCTGGGTCAGGGCCAGCAGCACCTTCTGGCTGTGGGCGACGCCGCCGAGGCTTTCCAGATTGGCGTTCATCCGCTCCGGATAGACGGTCAGCTTGTCGATCATGCCGGTCAGGCGGGACAGGGCGAAGTCGAGGGCGATGGTGGCGTCCGGGCCGATGACGCGCTCGACCGAGGAGTGGCTGATGTCGCGCTCGTGCCACAGCGCCACGTTCTCCAGCGCCGGCAGGGCGTAGCCGCGCACCAGGCGGGCCAGGCCCGTCAGGTTCTCGGACAGCACCGGGTTGCGCTTGTGCGGCATGGCGGACGACCCCTTCTGGCCGGGGTGGAAGTATTCTTCCGCCTCCCGCACCTCGGAGCGCTGCAGGTGCCGCACCTCGGTCGCCAGCCGCTCGATGCCGGAGGCGATGACGGCCAGCGTCGCGAAGAAGGCGGCGTGGCGGTCGCGCGGGATGACCTGGGTGGAGACCGGCTCGACGGCCAGGCCCAGCTTCTCGGCCACGAACTCTTCCACCTTCGGGTCGACGGCGGCGAAGGTGCCGACGGCGCCGGAAATGGCGCAGGTGGCAATTTCTTCACGCGCCACCACCAGGCGGGCGCGGTTGCGGCTGAACTCGGCGTAATGGCCGGCCAGCTTCAGGCCGAAGGTGGTGGGCTCGGCATGGATGCCGTGGCTGCGGCCGATGGTCGGCGTCAGCTTGTGCTCGATGGCGCGGCGCTTCAGCGCGGCCAGCAGGGCGTCCAGGTCGGCGATCAGCAGGTCGGCCGCGCGGGCCATCTGCACCGACAGGCAGGTGTCCAGCACGTCGGAGCTGGTCAGGCCCTGGTGCATGAAGCGGGCCTCGGGGCCGATTCCCTCGCCCAGCCAGGTCAGGAAGGCGATGACGTCGTGCCGGGTCTCGCGCTCGATCTCGTCGATTCGCGCGAGATCGGCGTCCGAGATGCCGGCGGCGCGCGGGCCGCCCTTCTGACGGATGAGGGCGGCGGCCTCGGCGGGGATGGTGCCGAGCTCGCCCATCGCCTCGGCGGCCAGGGCCTCGATCTCGAACCAGATCTTGTAGCGGGCCTCGGGGGACCAGATGGCGGCCATTTCGGGACGGGAATAGCGCGGCACCATGGGCCGATCTCCTGCGCGGGGGGCTAGCGAGGCCGGCACGCGCGCGGCCCGGGAGGGCGGGGAATGGCCGCCGGGCCTGCCTGCGTCAACCGTCCAAACGTGTCAAAGTTGACATTTCCCCGACATGACTGTTGTGCAATGGAGACGACGGCTTTATGCGCCGGGCTCACCATCGGGAATGGGACAAGCGTTCATGGATTTGGCGGCTTTCATGCCGGAGCTGATCGCTCTCGGACAGGTCCTGCTGATCGACCTCGTGCTGGCAGGCGACAATGCCATCGTCGTGGGCATGGCCGCGGCCGGCCTGCCCACCGACCAGCGCCGCAAGGCGATCTTCTGGGGCATCGCCGCCGCCACCATCATGCGGATCGGCTTCGCCGCCATCACCACGCAGCTGCTGGCCATCGTCGGCCTGACGCTGGCCGGTGGCGTGCTGCTGCTCTGGGTCTGCTACAAGATGTTCCGCGAGCTGCAGCGTGGCCATCAGCCGGAGGTTTCCGAGGCCGAGCTGGCGGCGCAGCAGCCGGGCGAGCGCAAGACGCTGCGCAGCGCCATCATCCAGATCCTGGTGGCCGACGTCTCGATGAGCCTGGACAATGTCCTGGCCGTCGCCGGCGCCGCCAAGGACCACCTGTGGGTGCTGGTGGTCGGCCTGGCCATCTCGGTGGTGCTGATGGGCGTCGCCGCGACCTTCATCGCGCGGCTGCTCGAGCGGCATCGCTGGATCGCCTGGGTTGGCCTGCTGGTCATCCTCTACGTGGCGCTGCAGATGATGTGGACCGGCGGCGGCGAGGTGCTGCCCTACCTGACCGGCGGCAGCCGCCCCGCGGGCTGACCGGCCGCGCGACACGACCCGCCCGAAAAGGGGTCCGGCAGCCAGGCTGCCGGGCCCTTTTTCATGGCCACGCCGGGAACCGGTCCCGCCCCGGATTCGCATTGCAAATCCGTCACCTGGCCGCCGCGGGGCGGTCCGGGCGCCGCCTTGACGGGGCGGTCCCGCCGTCAGAGCGTGCCGCCGGAATGCGGGGCCAGAACGGCCCTTTTCGGCGCGGCTTGGCGCTTTGGTGAGCGGGGGATTCCTTGATGGAAAGTCTGACTGGCATGCTCGGCCCGCTGGCCGAGATCATCTGGCTGAATGTCATCCTGTCGGGCGACAACGCCGTGGTGATCGGGCTGGCGGCGGCGGGGCTGCCGGCGCATCAGCGTGGCAAGGCGGTGCTGTTCGGCGTGGTGGCCGCGGCGGTGCTGCGCATCGTCTTCTCGATCTTCGCCACGCTGCTGCTGTCGCTGTGGTGGGTCGACCTGGTGGGCGGCGCCGCGCTGCTCTACATCGCCTTCACCTTCTTCCGCGAGCTGCGCCATGGCGGCGGCGAGGAGGGGTCGGCGAAGGGCGAGGCCGAGGAGAAGAGCCTGCTGCAGGCGCTGTGGCAGATCATCCTGGCCGATGTCTCGATGAGCCTGGACAACGTGCTGGCGGTGGCCGGCGTCGCGCGTTCCAACCTGACGCTGCTGGTCGTGGGCCTGGCCATCTCCATCGTGATGATGGGCCTGGCGGGCGGGCTGCTGGCAAAGCTGCTGGATCGCTACAAGATCATCGCCTATGTCGGCGTCGCGCTGATTGCCTATATCGGCTTTGAATTGCTTTGGGAGGGCGTGATCATGGCGAATGCAGCTCTGCAGCTGGGACTGCCCGTGCCGGCACCGGAGGCCGCGCATTGAAGGCGGCCGGCCCCGGCCTGTGGCTGGCGCTGACCGCTTCCGGCCTGCTGGCCGGCTGCGTGGCGCCGGGCGACGAGGCCGCGACCGGCGCTGCCCGGGCCGCGCAGCAGCGGCCCAGCTACGACATCGTGCTGGCCCGGCTGCCGGAACAGGCGGGCGGGTTCAGCCGCGGCATGACGACGGACATGGAGGCCAGCGCCCCGGGCCAGGGCCGAGCGGTGGATTACGCCACGCCGGCGCGGACGGGGGTGGCGGCGCGGGCCGCGATCGCCTCGGTGATCCTGTATGAGCATGGCCAGCCGGTGCTGACCCCGGCGACCCCGGCCGCGGTGGTCACCGGCAAGCTGGAGGAGGGCGTGGCCGAGGCCACCAGCCCCGCCCCTGGCCGCCGCATGGCCGAGACCGCGCGCCACGTGCTGGAGGTCCCCGGGGGTGCTGCGATGCAATGCGCCGTGATCGAGGGCACCTATGGCCGCAGCGCGATGTGGCAGCAGGTTTGCGTGGGCGTGGCTGCCGGCCGTTTCCTGAAGGTCTTCGTGGCCGTGCCCGCGCGGCAGAAGGCCTTGCTGACGGAAATGGATGCCGACGCCTTCACGCGGAGCATTGCCCAGGCCGCCCGCGGCTAAACGGACAGAGAAAAGAAGGGGTCCAGGGGAATTCCTTCCCCTGGCCTTTTTGTCTTACTTCTGCCGCGGCCAATCGAGCCGCGGCTCCGCCCGCCGCGGCTGCCCGGCTTCCGGCCAGGCGGCCGGCGGCGGCACTGGCGGGGTGATCCGCGATTCCCGTGGCGCCGTCATGGCCGGCAGCCCGCGGGTCGGCGGCTCCGCCCATTCCTCGGTGGAGGCGGCCGGCCGCCGGCTCAGGGCGGGCTCCTGCAGCCGCAGCGCCATCTCGCGCAGCTCGCCCTGGATCTCGTCCAGCTGCACTTCCAGCGCCTCCAGCCGCGCCTTCACGCCGAAGACGCTGAAGGGCATCAGCAGGAAGGCGGCGGCGCAGAGCAGTCCCAGGCAGAGCAGCAGCAGGCCGGTCCATTCCGGCATGCCGGGGATGGACAATGACGCCACGATATTCCGCACACCGTCCATTTCCATGCCTCAGCCGCCTGTCACGCTCATGTGGCGGGCCACCGCGGGGCGGGAGCGACGCCGGTCGATGACGAAGTCATGGCCCAGCGGCTTGCGGGCGATGGCCGCCTCGATCGCCGCCCGCAACCCGTCCTCGTCGATGCCGGGGTCGCGCAGGACGGCGCGCAGATCCGCGGCATCCTCCTGGCCCAGGCACATATACAGGGTTCCGGTGCAGGTGAGACGCACCCGGTTGCAGCTTTCGCAGAAATTATGGGTCATGGGCGTGATGAAGCCCAGGCGGCGGCCGGTCTCGGCGATGGTCATGTAGCGGGCGGGGCCGCCAGTGGCGTGGTCGCTGTCCTCCAGGGTCCAGCGCTGGCGCAGGTCGCGGCGGACCAGGGACAGCGGCAGGTACTGGTCGGTGCGCTCGCCGGTGATCTCGCCCAGCGGCATGGTCTCGATCAGGGTCAGGTCGAAGCCGTGCTCGCCGCACCAGGCGATCATCCGGTCGAATTCCTGCTCGTTCACGCCCTTCATGGCGACGGCGTTGATCTTGACCGCCAGGCCGGCGGCCTTGGCGGCGAAGATGCCGTCCAGCGTCTTGCCGATCTCGCCCCAGCGGGTCAGCGCCTTGAAGACGGCAGGGTCCAGCGAATCGAGCGAGACATTGATGCGGCGGACGCCGGCGGCAAAGAGGCCCTCGGCATATTTGGTCAGCTGGGTGCCGTTGGTGGTCAGCGTCAGCTCGCGCAGGCCCCCCGGGCCCAGGCGCTGGCCCAGATTGTGGATCAGCCGCATGACGTCGCGGCGCACCAGGGGCTCGCCGCCGGTCAGGCGCAGCCTGTCGACGCCCAGGCCGATGAAGGCGGCGCAGAGGCGCTCGAGCTCCTCCAGGCTGAGGATCTCCGCCTTGGGCAGGAAGCTCATGTCCTCCGCCATGCAGTAGACGCAGCGCAGGTCGCAGCGATCGGTGACGGAGACGCGGAGATAGCTGATCCGCCGGCCGAACGGATCGATCATGGGGCAGTTCCTGACGGGATACGACGACCTGTCATTTGGGCGGTCCGGGGGGCGGCATGCAAGGGGCGCCGCATGGGTGGCGGCTCCAGGGGTCGGCTCAGCCCAGCAGAGCAAAGCTGCCGGCGGCGAGCAGCGCCAGCAGGGCGAGGCGCCGGTACCAGGCGATGGGCAGGATGTGGAACAGCCGGGCGCCGACCGGGACGGCGGCCAGCAGCACGGGCAGCATCAGCGCGGTCAGCAGCAGCACCGGCCAGCCGATCAGCCCGCCCCAGAGCGGCGGGATGACGGCGACGATGCCGATCAGCCCGAAATAGAGGATCAGGTTGGCCCGGTGCTGCGCCGCCGCCTCCGGCCCCGAGAGCAGGTAGAGGATGACCGGCGGGCCGGACATGCCGGTGGCGCCCTTCAGCAGGCCGGACAGGGTGCCGATCACCAGGTTCAGCCCGAGCGGGCGGCTGCCGTGGTAGCGCCAGGGCGACATCAGCAGCAGGCCGAAGATCAGGACGAAGCCGCCGATCGCCTGGCGCAGCACCGCGCCATCGGCGACGAAAAGAATATAGGCGCCGAAGGGGGTGGCCAGGATGGCGGCGCCGCCCATCGAGAAGATCACCCGCTGGTTGGCCTGGGCGAAGGCGCGCGGCAGCAGGTAGGCGGAGACGAAGAGCTCCATCAGCAGCATGACGGGCACGCCGGCGCGCGGGCCCCACAGCGTCGAATAGACCGGCGCCAGCAGGATGGCGGTGCCGAAGCCGGAATAGCCGCGCATCAGGCCGGCGATCAGCGTCGCCAGCGCGGCCACGGCCAGGGCGCCCCAGCCGAGCTGGGCCCAGGCCTCGGCGAGGGCCGCCATCACGGCGCGTCGACCACGTCGAGGGCGACCTGGGCGGCGTTGATCAGCAGCTTGCCGGCATGCTCGAAATTGACGGTGACGCGGGGGCCGACCACCGATTGCACCTGGCCGACGCCCCATTCCGGCCGGGTCGGGTGGCGCACCAGCATGCCGGGCTCGAGCGTGGTCATTGGCGGGGTTCTGGCCTCGTTGGTGGGGGCGAAGGTGACGGAGGCTGGCGGCGCCGGCCAGCCCGCGCCATGCTGCGATTCAATCACGGAAGCGTGATGTTAACCCCCCGTGAAGCGCTGGCGGGCTAGGGCGCGGCGGGACAGCGGAGCGAACCTGGCGATGGATGCGGAAGCGATGCTGGCGCAGGACCTCTGCGCCCGGTTGTGCCACGACCTGGTGGGGCCGCTGGGGACGGTGGCAGGCGCCATCGACCTGCTGGCGGAGGAGCCCGAGGCGGGCGAGCTGGCGCGCGACGCCGCCGCCGAGCTGCGCCGCCGGCTGAAATTCTGGCGCGCCGCCTGCGGCGCCGGGACCGGGCCGCTGGCGGTGGCGGAGGTCGAGGCGCTGCTGGAGGGGATGCTGGCCGGCGGCCGCGCCACGCTGGACATCGCGGCGCTGCCGGCCAACGCGGCGCTGCCGGCGCCGGTGGCGCAGCTGCTGCTGGTCGCCGCCATGCTGGCCGGGGAGGCGCTGCCGCGCGGCGGCGTGGTGCAGGTGACGGCGGCGGCGCGGCAGCGCCTCCC
>NZ_CACSJM010000127.1 GCF_902706185.1 Roseomonas sp. 18066
CGGGGGAAGGGCGGGGCGGCAGCCAGGCTTGCGCGGCCGGGCGGTGGCGCTCGTCATCCAGGACATGGGGAAACCTTGCACGATCGATGGCAGCGGGCCGCCGCAATGCATGCGGCAGGGCCCCGGCCTTCCAGAGCAGACGCGATCATCGCGGCAGGCCGGATGCCAGGGATGCGCCGGGCAGGCGCAGGCATCCATCGGCCGCGAAGGGCGCGGAGATCAGGCGCGCAGCCGGGACCACCCACCCCCGGACAGGGGCGCGCGGCGACACCGGCCACGGGGGCCGGTCTCTATGGCGGGGTCAGCCGCATGCTCAGGGACAAGGTGTTCATGCCCGGCAGCCTGAGCGATTAATGACGTGTCGGCAAGAATTTTTTCAATAAAACTGACGATTTTTCCGGTATTCGCCCTGCGATTCCGAGCGAGCCGCAGAAGAAATTCTTTCAACCTGGAAGTAAACTTCTTGCATCATTGGTGCGGCGCGCTGGCCTGGGGGCCTTGGCCATGCCCGGTTGCGGCGCAGCACGCCACCGCCACGCGATCGGGACAAGCGCCAGCGCGGCGGCGCCGGCCGCGCGAGAAAGCCGGCATGACGCATGAAAAAAGGGCCAGGGCGGCGCGCGCCACCCTGGCCCCTGCTCAACGACGCCCAGGCTCAGATATCGTCGTCGAAGCCGCCGCCATCATCGGCGAAGCCGTCGTCGTTGCCGAAGCTGTCATTGCCGAAGCTGTTGTCGGCCGGCATGGCGTCCTGCTGGCCGGCGCCCGGATCGGTCCAGGGGCTGCTGGTCGGCACCGCCTCCTGGCCGAAGCCGCCCGCGGCCCCCGCGGCATCGCCCGCCGCGCCCGCGGCCTCGGTCGCCGCATGCGCCGCGCCGCCGCCGGAGAAGGCGTTCATCAGCATGTTGCCCAGCACCATGCCGCCGGCGACGCCGGCCGCGGTGGTCAGCGCCGAGCCGAGGAAGCCGGAGCCGCCGCGGCCCTGCTGCATCATGCCCTGCTGCGGATAGCCGCCGGGCGGCTGGATCGGCTGCGGCGGCGGCGCCATCTGCACCGGGCGCTGCTGCTGCTGGCCGCCACCGAACATGCCGCCGAACAGCCCGCCGCTGCGCGGGGCCTGCGCCTGGGCCTGGGCCTGGCGCTGGGTGTTCTCCAGCTGCCACTCCAGCTCCTGGATGCGGTTCTGCGCCTGGACCAGCGCATGCTCCTGCACGAAGGCGGTCTGCGTCAGGCGGTAGCGCGCCTCCGGATAGCGGGCGAAGAGGTCGCCGATCAGCCGGTCGGACTCAGGGTCGACGGGGGGCAGGGGCGGGCGCGACTGGGTGGCCGGCACGCTGCTGCCGCCCCAGGGGGAGGCGGCCGGCTGCGGGGCCTGGACCCCGGCCATGCGCTCCACGAAGGCGGAAATGATGCGGCGTTCTTCTTCGGTCATGTCAGATCCCCGGTGGGGGCCTTTCCCAGACTGGTTGTCAGCGCTGCGACGCGCCCGGCAAGGGACCAGGCGCAGGCAGCGAGAATGGCATCTGGCTCAGCCGCGGCCGGCTTTCAAGCTCGAGATTAAAAACTGGCCATGAAATTCACCGGGGACCTGCCGGCCGCCGGGTCAGGCGCCGCTGGCCAGGCCCAGCCGCTGCCATTCGATCACCGGGCAGCGGTCCATCACCGCGGTCAGCCCGGCGGCGCGGGCACGCGCCGCGGCCGCCTCGTCGACGACGCCCAGCTGCATCCAGACCACCTTCGCGCCCAGCCGGATGGCCTCGTCGACCACGGCGCCGGCTTCCTCGCTGCGGCGGAAGATATCGACCATCTCCAGCGTCCCGGCTTCGGCCAGCGAGGCGGCGACGGTCGCGCCATGGATCTGCTGCCCGGCCAGGCCGGGATTGACCGGGGTCACCGCGAAGCCGCGGCCGACCAGGAAGCCCGCCACCCCATGCGAGGCCCGCGCCGGATTGGCCGAGGCGCCGACCACGGCGATGTGGCGGGTGTTCAGCAGGATGGCGCGGATCTCCGCATCGCTCAGCCCGTCGATCGTCGCCATGGCGCTCAACCCTCCCGCTCGCGATAGAGGACGCGCAGCGTCTCGCGCTCCAGCGTCAGGTCATAGCGCTGGCCATCGGCGGCCAGCGCGCGGTCCACGTTCCACAGCCCGTCATCGAGCTTGATGCGGCCGAATTCACGATAGCCCAGGCGGCGCAGCGAGGCCTCGATCCGCATCGTCTCCTCGGTATTGGCCAGGCGGTCGTCGATGTCGGTGGCGACGATGCGCAGCTCGCCCGGGAGGATGCGCAGGTCGCGCCGGGCGCCCTGGCGGTCCATGGCGTCCTCGACCTCCCAGATCCCCCGGTCGAGCTGAATTTTTCCCCAATCGCGAAACCCCTGGTCGCGCAGCGCCTGTTCCAGCCGGCCGCGCTCGGCCTCGCTGGGCGGGCGTTCGGCGGTGGCCTGGGCGAAGGCCAGGCTGGGGACCAGCAGCATGACGGCAAGCAGATGACGGAAGGCGGACATCGGGCTGCTCCTCGGCTGCATGCGATGCAAACACGCTGCCTTGGTATGTGGTTCCCGCCAGGACCGCGTGGCAGGGGTGCGCCGCATGGCAGGGGCGCGGCCGCCGCGGGGGAGACCCCCTATGGCGGCCGCGCGCACCGCGGATCAGTAGACGACGACGCCGCGGATGGATTCGCCGCGGGTCATCAGGTCGAAGCCCTCGTTGATCTTCTCGAGCGGCATGGTGTGGGTGATCAGCTCGTCGATGTTGATCTTCTTGTCCATGTACCAGTCGACGATGCGCGGCACGTCGCTGCGGCCGCGGGCGCCGCCGAAGGCCGAGCCGATCCAGCGCCGGCCGGTGACCAGCTGGAAGGGGCGGGTGGAAATCTCCTGCCCGGCCGCCGCGACGCCGATGATGGTCGAGACGCCCCAGCCCTTGTGGCAGCATTCCAGCGCCTGGCGCATCAGCGTGGTGTTGCCGACGCATTCGAAGGAATAATCCGCGCCGCCGCGGGTCAGCTCGACCAGGTGGCCGACCAGGTCGCCCTGGACCTCCTTCGGATTGACGAAATGCGTCATGCCGAAGCGGCGGGCCATTTCCTCGCGCTCGGGGTTGATGTCGACGCCGACGATCATGTCGGCCCCCACCATCCTGGCGCCCTGGATGACGTTCAGCCCGATGCCGCCCAGGCCGAAGACCACGACCGTGGCGCCAGCCTCGACCTTGGCGGTGAACAGCACGGCGCCGAGGCCGGTGGTCACGCCGCAGCCGATGTAGCAGACCTTCTCGAACGGCGCGTCGGACCGGATCTTGGCCAGCGCGATCTCGGGAACCACGGTGTGGTTCGCGAAGGTCGAGGTGCCCATGTAGTGGTGGATAGGCTTGCCTCTGCAAGAAAAACGGCTGGTGCCGTCCGGCATCTGGCCGCGGCCCTGGGTGATCCGGATCTTCTGGCACAGGTTGGTCTTGCGGCTGAGGCAGTAGTCGCATTCGCGGCATTCCGGCGTGTAGAGCGGAATGACATGGTCGCCGGGCTTCAGCGAGGTCACGCCGCGGCCGACCTCCAGCACCACGCCGGCGCCCTCATGGCCCAGGATGGCGGGGAAGATGCCCTCCGGATCGGCGCCGGACAGGGTGTATTTATCGGTGTGGCACAGGCCGGTGGCCTTGATCTCCACCAGGACCTCGCCGTCACGCGGGCCCTCGAGATCAACCTCCTCGATCGACAGCGGCTTGCCGGCTTCCCAGGCGACGGCGGCGCGGGTCTTCATCGGGCTCTCTCCTAGGGCCATGGTCAGGTCGCCGGCTTCGTCGCACTTCTTGTCGCGACGGGGAAGGGTGGTCATCTGTGCCACCATGCGAATCCCCTTCCTGAAGCGCCACCCGCGGGTCGCGCTGCTCCGCCTCTCCGGCGTCATCGCCGCGCGCGGCGGCATCGGCCCCGGCGGCAGCCTCAGCCTGGAGAGCGTCGGGCCCTTGCTCGACCGCGCCTTCGCCCTGAAGCGGCTGCAGGCGGTGGTGCTGGTGCTGAACTCGCCGGGCGGGTCGCCGGTGCAGTCCAGCCTGATCGCCAGCCGCATCCGCCAGCTGGCCACCGAGAAGAAGGTGCCGGTGATCGCCTGCTGCGAGGATGCGGCGGCGTCGGGCGGCTATTGGCTGGCCTGCGCGGCGGACGAGATCATCGCCGACCCCTCCAGCATCGTCGGCTCGATCGGCGTGATTTCCGCCAGCTTCGGCCTGGAGGAGCTGGCGGCGAAGCTCGGCGTCGAGCGCCGCCTGGCCACGGCGGGCGACCAGAAGTCGTTCATCGACCCCTTCCGCCCGGTCGAGCCCTGGCAGCAGGCGCGGCTGGAGGAATTGCTGACCGCGCTGCATGGCGAGTTCAAGGGCTGGGTGCGCAGCCGCCGCGGCGACCGCCTGAAGGTCGACGAGGCCGACATCTTCAACGGCCGCTTCTGGACCGGGCGGGAGGCGCTGCCGCTCGGCCTGGTGGACGGGTTGGGCGATGCCGAGGGCGAAATCCGCCGCCGCTTCGGCGAGAAGGCCCAGGTGGTCCGCTTCGGCGCCAAGCGCCCCTCGCTGCCGATGCGGCTGCTGCGCGGCGCCATGGCGGTGGTCGAGGAACGCCTGGCCTGGAGCCGGATCGGGCTGTGATCCGGCGGCGAGCAGAACGTTAACCATTCAGAAGTGAGTCACGGATAGCTGCGAAAAGGTGGCGATCAAGCCGCCCCTCGCGAGGCGGCGATCGACGGAAACGGAACCGATGCGCCGCCAGATCTCCATCTCGACCCAGGTGACCGCCCTGGTCTGCCTGCTCTGCGCCCCTCTCGCCGGCGGCGCCGGCTTTTTTCTGTACGACGCCTGGACCGGGCTGCAGCGGGCGGAGCGGGCGATCACCCTGGCCGACACCACCCGCGCCGCCTTCATCGCGCTGCAGAACACCCGGGTCGAGCGCGGCCCGCTGCGCCTGGCGCTGCGCGGCGCGGCGCCGGCCGATGCCGGGCTGCGCGCCACGATCGACCCTGCCCGCGCCCTGGCCGGGCCGGCGCTGGACAGCCTGGCCGCCGCCTGCGCCCAGGTCACCTGCGCTGACCAGGACGGGCCCGGCCGGCTGCGCCAGGCCCGCCGCGCGCTGGACGCGCTGCGCCCCGAGGCCGACCGCGCCGCCCTGCTGCCGCTGGCGCAGCGCCCGGCCGGCATGGCCGACCGCTACAACGCCACCATCACCACCCTGGTCGAGCTGCTGGAGGAATTCAGCGCCACCCTGACCGCCCAGGTCCGCGCCCGCGACGGCCAGAGCGCGACGCTCGCCCAGATCAAGGACGCCGCCTACGCCACCCGCGACGCTGGCGGGCTGGAGCGCGACTTCCTGGTCAATGCGCTGCGCGACGGCGGCTTCTCGGCCGATGACCGGCTGGCGGTGGCGGCGCTGCGGGCGCGGGCCGGTGCCACCTGGGCGCTGGTGACAGGCGTCGCGCGCGAGGCGCCGCCGGCCACCCAGGCCGCCATCGCCGCCGCCCAGGCCAGCTATTTCGGCCAGTTCGTCGCGCTGCGCACCGGGCTGGAGCAGGCCTTCGCCGCCAAGCGGCCGGCCACCGTCGACGCCGCCGGCATCAACCGCGGCATCGACGAGGCCACCGGCGCCCTGGTCGCCGTGGCCGACACCGCGCTGGCCGATATCGGCACCGCGGCGCGGGCCGAGGCGGCGGCGGCCGGGCGGCTGCTGTGGCTGCTGGGCGCCGGCACGCTGCTGGTCTTCCTGCTGGGCCTCGGCGCCGTGCTGCTGGTGCGCCGCCGGGTGCTGCTGCCGCTGGCCCGGCTGAGCACCGCGCTGCGCCGGCTGGCCCAGCTCGACTACGGCTTCGCCCTGCCCGACGCGGCGCGGGCCGACGAGATCGGCGACATGTCGCGCGCCGTCGACGAATGCCGCGCGGGGCTCCGCCGCGCCGACGACCTGGCCGAGCAGCAGCGGGCCGGCCAGGCCGCCAAGGATGCCGAGACCACCCGCGTCGCCGGGCTGATCCGTGGCTTCGAGGCGGAATCGACCGAGCTGCTGCAGGCCGTCTCCGGCGCCGCCGCCGAGCTGAACGCGACGGCCGGGGAGCTCAGCGACACCGCCCGCCAGGGCAGCGAGCGCGCGGCCTCCGTCGCCGCCGCCGCGCAGCAGGCCAGCGGCAACGTGCAGACCGTGGCCGCTTCCGCGGAGGAGCTCGCCGCCAGCATCGCCGAGGTCGCCCGCCAGGTCAGCGGCGGCGCCGACGTCGCCCGCCGCGCCGCCGAGGAGGCCCGCGGGACGGACGCCACCGTCCAGGGCCTGGCCGCCGCGGCCAACCGCATCGGCGACGTGGTGAAGCTGATCAGCGACATCGCCGGCCAGACCAACCTGCTGGCGCTGAACGCCACGATCGAAGCCGCCCGGGCGGGCGAGGCGGGCAAGGGCTTCGCCGTCGTCGCCTCCGAGGTGAAGAACCTGGCCAGCCAGACGGCGCGCGCGACCGAGGAGATCAGCGCCCAGATCGCCGCCATGCAGGGCGAGACCCAGCGCACGGTCGACGCCATCGCCGGCATCGCGCGGACCATCGAGACCATCGATGCCAGCACCGCCGCCGTCGCCGCCGCCACCGAGGAGCAGGCCAGCGCCACCCGCGAGATCGGCCGCGCCGTCGCCGAGGCCGCGCTCGGCACCGACGAGGCCTCCCGCCATGCCGGCGGCGTGCGCGAGGGCTCGGCCCGCACCGGCGAGGCCGCCGGCCGTGTCCATGCCGCCTCCGAGGCGCTGAGCCACCGCGCCGATGCGCTGCGCGGCCAGGTCAGCAGCTTCCTGCAGGGGATCCGGGCCGCTTAAGCGGCGAGGCGGCCCAGTTCCAGAAAACCGAGCGCGGCGCGGATGGCGCCGTCGCTGGCCGCCAGCGGCGTGTGCCGGGCGCGGACCAGGGCGAAGCCGTCCTCGCGCTCCGGCAGCCGCGTCTCGGCGACCGTGACAATGCCGTCATTGTCGCCGGGCAGCAGCGGGTTGTAGCCGCGGCCGCCGGTGCCGCCCGCCACCACGGCGATGCCGCGGCAATCGGGCACCGGCACCAGCGCCGCCCTGGCCGGCGTCACCGCCTGGCCGCAATCGCCGGTCAGCACGCGATAGGGCGGCAGCGCGGCCACGGCGCGCGCGATCCCCGCCCCCCGCGCCGGCGAGCCCAGCAGCAGCAGCCGCCCGGCGCGCCAGCCATCCTCCCCGGCGCGGGCCATGGCGCTGCGCGCCACCAGCCCGCCCAGGCTGTGGCCGACGAAGGCGACCTCGGCCGCGCCATCCTCGAACAGCGCGCGGGCGGCGGTGCTGGCGGCGCGGGCATGCGCCGCCAGCGGCTGGCGCAGGCTGGCATAGCCGAGATTGGCCACCGCCCAGCCGGTATCGGCCAGCGCCGCGGCGACGCGGGCCAGCCCGCCCGGATGGTGCCCCAGCCCATGCAGCAGCACGACGCCGCGCCGGCAGCCGGCGGGCCGCGCCACCCGGGCGGCCAGCGCCATGCAATCCTCGGGCGTGCCGCTGGCCAGCACCGCGCCGAAGGGGTCGAGCAGCCGCGCCTGGCCGCTGGCGCAATGCGCCTGAACCAGCCAGCCGGAGCGCGACCACAGGTCGGTCCAGGCCCGGAAGGCCCGGGTCGACATCCGCACCCGCCGCAGGCTGCCCGCCTTGCCGTCCATCGCTTCCTGTCTGATCCCTGGCGCGGCCGCGCCGCCCTGCTGGTGCCATCCCCGCATCTGGGGAATCGCGGCCGCGGAATTTAGGCTGTCCGAGGGCGGAGAAGCGTGAAATCTGCCGATGCGCGGGCCTGATCCCGAAAAAATGCAGCCCTGGGCGTGCCAGCCCCTTGGGCCCATCGCCGCCTCGGGGCCAAATGAGCCGCGAAAAGCGCAGTGAAGGATTGCTCCATGCCGATCGACCCCCGCCTCGACCGCCTGGCCGAGATCGCCGTCCATGTCGGGCTCGGCGGGCTGAAGCCGGGCCAGGAGCTGGTGCTGACCGCCTCCATCGAGGCCCTGCCGCTGGTCCGCCGCATCGTCGAGCACGCCTACAAGGCCGGCGCCTCGCTGGTCACGCCGATCTTCTCCGACGACGAGACCGCGCTCGCCCGCTACCGCTTCGCCGCCGAAGGCAGCTTCGATGCCGCCGCCGGCTGGCTCTATGACGGCATGGCCCGCGCCTTCGCCAATGGCGCCGCCCGCCTGGCCGTGGTCGGCGAGAACCCCAACCTGCTGGCCGGCCAGGACGTCGAGCGCGTCTCCCGCGCCAACCGCGCCCGGTCCCAGGCCTATCGCCCGGCGCTCGAGCTGATCACCGCCTCGGCGATCAACTGGACCCTGGTGCCCTTCGCCTCCGCCGCCTGGGCCCGCACCGTCTTCCCCGACGTGTCCGAGGAGCAGGCCGTGGCCAAGCTCTGGGACGCCCTCTACGCCGCCACCCGCGTCGACCAGGCCGACCCCAAGGCCGCCTGGGCCGCGCACAACGCCGCCCTGATGCAGCGCCGCCGCCAGCTCGATGCCCGCCGCTTCCGCGCGCTGCACTTCACCGGCCCCGGCACCGACCTGACCGTGGGCCTGGCCGACGAGCACAGCTGGATGGGCGGGTCCTCCAAGGCGCGCAACGGCATCACCGGCAACCCCAACATCCCGACCGAAGAGGTCTTCACCACCCCGCATGCCGGCATGACCTCCGGCACCGTCTCGGCCACCAAGCCGCTGGCGCACCAGGGCACCCTGATCCGCGACATCCGCGTCCGCTTCGAGGCCGGCCGCATCGTCGAGGCCCATGCCTCGACCGGCGAGTCCGTGCTGCAGAAGATGATCGCCACCGACGAAGGCGCCCGCCAGCTCGGCGAGGTCGCCCTCGTCCCCCACTCATCCCCGATCGCGCAGAGCGGGCTGCTCTTCTTCAACACGCTGTTCGATGAGAACGCCGCCAGCCACATCGCCCTCGGCCAGGCCTACAAGAAGTGCTTCACCGATTCGGAGACGATGTCGGACGAGCAGTTCAAGGCCCGCGGCGGCAATTCCAGCCTGATCCATGTCGACTGGATGATCGGCTCGGCGGAGGTGGATATCGATGGCATCGGCTTCGATGGCGCGAAGACGCCGGTGATGCGCAAGGGGGAGTGGGCTTAAAGAAAGCAAGACCCGGGGGCATTGAATGCCCCCGGACCCCCACATCAGTTGGACAACCGCTCCACGAAACGGGGCACGTCCCCGTAGCAGTCGCTGTGGGATACAGGGCGCACGCCCATCTCGCTTTCCAACAGGAACGTCGGAAAGCCACCGGCGCCAATCCGCTGCATCAGCCGCCGCGTCGCCAGGATATGCCCGTCGACATCCACGGCGGAAAACCGGCCGGCAAAGTCGACCACGCCGAGGCGCCCAGCCAACCCGGCCAGCACCTCGGGATCGACCACCCGCAGACCCTCGACGTAATGCGCCGTCTGGATCAGCCGCAGCATCGGCAGCCCAAGATCGCCGACCGCCAGCAGCGCCGCGGTCACCGGCCGCGAATCGAAGACCGTCGCCGGATCCTGCAGCAGCCCTTCGAGATAGGCCGCCCCGAAAGCCTGCCCCGTCAGCGTCGCGATGCGCTGGTCGGCCGAGGCGATCATCGACCGCTTCGCCGGCGGCAGCCCGGTCGGCGGGTCCCACAACCCCCCGCCATGCAGCGCGACCGTCATCCCCGGCAGCGCCGCCGCGGCCTCCACCAAAGGGGAGGCCGCGTAGCACCAGCCGCAGAGCGGATCGTGGATGTAATGGAGAACCGGCATCAGTACCCGACGGTGAAGCGGCGGCGGCTGTGCTGCGGCGCCTCGATCTCATTGGCCAGGGCCACGGCATAATCCTCGAAGGAGATATGGCTGCGGCCGGCCTCGGAGACCAGCAGCTGCTCGGTGCCCAGGCGGAAGCTGCCGGTGCGCTCGCCGGGGTGGAATTCGGCCGACGGCGACAGGAAGGTCCAGTCCAGCGCCGCCTCCTGCTTCAGCCGCTCGAGGAAGGCGCCGCCGGCCTTGGCCTCGGCCAGGTAGATCGCCGGGAAGCCCGGGCTGTCGAAGATCTTCTGGCCCGGCGCGCCCTCCAGGCTGCCGGCGCCGCCGACCACCAGGTAGCGGGGGACACCCGCCTGCTTCACCGCCGCCAGCAGCTTCTCCACGTCGCTGGCCAGGAAGTGGATGCTGCTGATCACCGCGTCATGCCCGGCCAGCAGGGGGGCCAGGGCCTCGGGCTCGGCCGCGTCGCCGACCGCCTTGGTCACGCCCGGCAGGGTCGCGATCTTCGACGTGTCGCGGGCGATGGCGGTGACGTGGTGGCCGCGGGCCGAGAGCTCGGCGAGGATCCGGCTGCCGGCCTGGCCGGAGGCACCGATAAGGGCGATCTTCATGGCTGCATTCCTGTGGTAGGGTGGTTACCTTGGGAAACCAGATAGTCCGGCTTGACCGGGCTGCGAAGAAGGCACTTTTTCCCTATCAGGTATGGTTGAGGAAACCAGGCGATGGATTGCGGCGACCTGTTCAACCCTGACTGCCCGACCCGGCTGGTGCTGGACCGGATCGCGGACAAGTGGACGGTGATGCTGCTGGTGCTGCTGTCGCAGGGGCCGATGCGGTTCAGCGCGCTGAAGCGGGCCACCGGCATCTCGCAGAAGGTGCTGGCCCAGACGCTGCGGCGGCTGGAGCGTGACGGCTTCGCGAGTCGCGCTGTCTTCGCCACGGTCCCGGTGACGGTCGAATATTCGATCACGCCGCTGGGCGCCGACCTGGCCGAGACCCTGGAAGGGCTGCGCCTATGGTCCGAGCGCCACATCGGCGCCGTCCTGGCCGCCCAACGCGACTACGACGCCGCGGCCTGACAGACAGAAAGAAGAAGGGGTCCAGGGGAATTCATTCCCCTGGCCTTTCTTTCAGCTGACCTGGGCGGTCCAGTCCTCAAGATTATAATAGTTGGTGACCCGGGCGATCAGCCCGTCGCGCACCTCGAAGAAGGCGCCGACCGGCAGGACATAGGTCTGCCCCACCGCTTCCGGCAGCCCGGCATCGGTCGCCAGGTAGGTGCCATGGACGGTGAATTCCGCCGCCGCGCGCAGGCCCGAGCTTTCGCACAGCACCACGATGTCGCGCAGCTCTTCCCGGTAGTGGATGGCCATCCGCGCCAGGAAGCTGCGAAAGGCGCCCTTGCCGGTCTCGCGCGCGCCCTGGTTGATGTCGTGGGCCACGTCGTCGGTCAGCAGGGCCAGCATGGCCTCCGCGTCCCCGGCATTGAAAGCGGCGTAGTAGGAGCGGATCAGGGTCTCGGTGGCGGCCATGTGCATTGTGCCCTTCCTTGCCGGGGGGTGGGGCCGGTCTTATGGTGCGCCGCGCAACACGGCCGCAAGCCCAAGACATCATGACCGAGACGCCCACCCAGACCAAACCCCTCAGCTTCCAGGATATCATCCTGACGCTGCATCGTTTCTGGAGCGCGCAGGGCTGCGTGATCCTGCAGCCCTACGACATGGAGATGGGCGCCGGCACCTTCCATCCGGCCACCACGCTGCGCGCGCTGGGGCCGAAGGACTGGAAGGCGGCCTATGTGCAGCCTTCGCGCCGCCCGTCCGACGGGCGCTACGGCCAGAATCCGAACCGGCTGCAGCATTACTACCAGTACCAGGTGATCCTGAAGCCGAGCCCGGCCGACCCGCAGGCGCTGCTGATCGAAAGCTACAAGGCGCTGGGCATCGACCCCACGCTGCACGACATCCGCTTCGTCGAGGATGACTGGGAAAGCCCGACGCTCGGCGCCTGGGGCCTGGGCTGGGAGGTCTGGTGCGACGGCATGGAGGTGACCCAGTTCACCTATTTCCAGCAGGTCGGCGGCATCCCGGTGGAGAAGCCCTGCGCCGAGCTGACCTACGGGCTGGAGCGGCTGGCCATGTACATCCAGGGCGTCGAGAACGTCTACGATCTGGATTTCAACGGCCAGGGCGTGACCTATGGCGAGGTCTTCCTGCGCGCCGAGAAGGAGTTCTCGGCCTTCAACTTCGAGCATGCCGACGTCGCGCTGCTGTTCCAGCACTTCAAGGATGCCGAGGGCGAATGCGCGGCGCTCGTCGAGAAGAACCTGGCCCTGCCGGCCTATGACCAGTGCATCAAGGCCAGCCACGCCTTCAACCTGCTCGACGCCCGCGGCGCCATCAGCGTGACCGAGCGGGCTGCCTATATCGGCCGTGTCCGGGCGCTCGCCAAGCGCTGCTGCGAGGTCTGGCTGGCGGGCGTCTGACGCCCCTCTGCCGGCCTGGCCCTGCTGCCACGCTGTCGCCTTGATCCACGCCCACGCTTCCGTCCGGCCCTTCTGCCCGCAAGGCCCCTCTCCGATGCCCGAACTTCTGCTCGAACTCTTCTCCGAGGAAATTCCCGCCCGCATGCAGGCGCGCGCGGCGGAGGACCTGGCGCGGCTTGTGGGGGAGGCGCTGAAGGCGGCCGGTCTTCAAGCCAAGGGTCTGCAGGCCGAGGGTTTGCGGAGCCTCTACGGTCCCCGGCGCCTGGCGCTGGTCGCCGAGCTGCCGGCGGCCACCGCCCCGGTCGAGGAAGAGCTGGCCGGCCCCGCCCCCGAGGCCCCCGAGCGCGCGCTGACTGGCTTCCTGGGGAAGGTCGGGCTGGATGAGGGCGTGCTGCCGGCGATCCGCGCGGCGGCGGGCAAGGCCGAGGCGGGCGCCGATGTCGCCGTGCATGACGGCGCGGGCGTCACGCTGGTCGTCCGGAAGGAAAAGAAGGGCGAGAAGCTCTTTGCCAAGGTTGTGAAGCCGTCGGTCCCGACTGGCGAGCTCCTGGCGAAGCACCTCCCCGAAATTCTCCGCAAGATGCCCTGGCCGAAGTCGATGCGCTGGGGCGGCACCAGCAGCTTCGTCTGGGTGCGGCCGCTGAAGCGGATTCTCTGCCTGTTCGACGGCGCCGTGGTGCCGTTCAGCCTGGCGCTGGGCGAGGATGACGGGCATCGCCTGGCGTCGTCGGACCGCACCGAGGGTCACCGGATTCTCTCCCCGGGTGATTTTGCGGTGCACAACTTCAGCGACTACGCGACGCAACTCGCGGCCAAGCATGTGGTTATCGATCCGGTCGAACGCGCCCGCCTGGTGCGCGAGGGCGTGGCCGCGCTGGCCGCGGCGGAGGGGGTCGAGGTGGTGCCGGATGAAGGGCTGGTGGCCGAGGTTGCCGGGCTGGTCGAATGGCCGGTGCCGCTGCTCGGCCGCATCGACGACGCCTTCATGGACCTGCCGCCCGAGCTGATGCGCACCACCATGCGCGTCAACCAGCGCTATTTCGCCCTGCGCCGTCCCGACGGCAGCGCCGCGCCGTATTTTGCCCTGGCCTCCAACATCGCCGCCATCGATGGCGGCAAGGCGGTCGCCGCCGGCAACGAGCGGGTGCTGCGCGCCCGCCTGTCGGATGCCCGCTTCTTCTGGGACCTGGACCGCAAGCAGAAGCTGGAAGCCTTCCTGCCGAAGCTGGCGACCGTGGTCTTCCACGCCAAGCTGGGGACCCAGGGGCAGCGCGTCGCGCGGCTGGAGCGGCTGGCCCGCTTCCTGGCCAAGAAGCTCGGCGCCGACGCTGAGCTCGCCGGCCGCGCCGCGAAGCTGGCCAAGGCGGATCTCGCCAGCGGCCTGGTCGGCGAATTCCCCGAGCTGCAGGGCATCATCGGCCGCTACTACGCGCTGCATGATGGCGAGGACCCGCGCGTCGCCGAGGCGATCGCCGCGCATTACCGCCCGGCCGGCCCGGGCGACGCCGTGCCGTCGGAGCCGGTGGCGATCGCGGTGGCGCTGGCCGACAAGCTGGACCAGCTGGCCGGCTTCTTCGCCGCCGACGAGCGGCCGACCGGCTCGGGCGACCCCTTCGCGCTGCGCCGCGCGGCCCTGGGCGTCATCCGCATCCTGCGCGAGAACGGGCTGCGCCTGGACCTGGGCGATGCCCTGGCCGAAGCCTTCTTCGGCTATCCGCAGGCGGTGGGCTCGACGGCCAATCCGGAATTCGGCCTGGGCGTGGCGCAGGAGGCGATGAAGGCCGGCTTCCAGCCCGACCCCAAGTCCGACCACCCGCCGATGGTGGCCGCCTTCGCCGCCGGGCTGCTCGATTTCCTGGCCGACCGCCTGCGCGTGCAGCTGCGCGCCGAGGGCGAGCGGCATGACGTGCTGGCCGCCGTGCTGCCGGGGGGCGGCGCCGACCTGGTCCGCCTGCTGGCGCGCGCTGGTGCCCTGCGCGCCTTCCTCGAGGGCGAGGACGGCGCCAACCTGCTGGCCGCCTCGCGCCGCGCCGCCAATATCCTGCGGATCGAGGACAAGAAGGACGGGCCGCATGCGGCCGCGACCGACGACAGCCTGCTGAAGACCGCGCCGGAGCAGGCGCTGTCGGCGGCGCTGGACATCGCCCTGCCGGAGGCCCGCGCGGCGCTGGCGGCGGAAGACGACACCACCGCCATGGCCGCGCTGGCCCGGCTGCGCGCGCCGGTCGACGCTTTCTTCGTCGACACGGTGGTCAATGATGCGGATCCGGCGCTGCGCCGCAATCGCCTGGGCCTGCTGGCCCGGCTGCGCGCGGCGATCGACCAGGTGGCCGATTTCTCCAAGATCGAAGGCTGAGGGAACGCAACATGCAGAAGTGGGTGTATGGCTTCGGGGCCGGCCGCAACGACGGCAAGGCCGAGATGCGCAACCTGCTGGGGGGCAAGGGCGCCAACCTGGCGGAGATGGCATCCATCGGCTTGCCGGTGCCGCCCGGCTTCACCATCACCACCGAGGTCTGCACCTACTACTACGACAACGGCAAGCAGTACCCGGCCGAGCTGCAGGCGCAGGTGGCCGAGGGCCTGGCCCGCATCGAGGCCGCCGTCGGCCTGAAGTTCGGCGACGAGGCCAAGCCGCTGCTGGTCTCGGTCCGCTCCGGCGCCCGGGTCTCGATGCCGGGCATGATGGACACCGTCCTCAACCTCGGCCTGAACGACCGCACGGTGGAGGGGCTGGCCGCAGCCTCGGGTGACCAGCGCTTCGCCTGGGACAGCTACCGCCGCTTCATCCAGATGTATGGCTCGGTCGTGCTCGGCGTCGACCACCACCGCTTCGAGGAGATCATCGAGGACGCCAAGCTGGATCGCGGCGTCTCCGAGGACACGGCGCTGACCGCCGAGGACTGGAAGCAGGTCGTCACCCACTACAAGGCGATGGTGCAGGAGGTGCTGGGCACCCCCTTCCCGCAGGACCCCGAGGGCCAGCTCTGGGGCGCCATCGGCGCGGTCTTCGGCAGCTGGATGAACCAGCGCGCCAACACCTATCGCCGCCTGCACGAGATCCCGGCCAGCTGGGGCACCGCCGTCAATGTCCAGGCCATGGTCTTCGGCAACATGGGCGACGACTGCGCGACCGGCGTCTGCTTCACCCGCGACCCCTCGACCGGCGAGAACATCTTCTACGGCGAGTACCTGATCAACGCGCAGGGCGAGGACGTGGTGGCGGGCATCCGCACGCCGCAGCCGATGTCGGAAGGCCGCGCCAAGCCGGGCGAGCGCAGCATGGAAGCCGCCATGCCCGCCGCCTATGGCGAGCTGGTCAAGGTCCGTGGGACGCTCGAGAAGCACTACACGGACATGCAGGACATCGAGTTCACCGTGCAGCAGAACAAGCTGTACATGCTGCAGACCCGCAACGGGAAGCGCACCGCCGCCGCCAGCCTGAAGATCGCCGTCGACATGGCCCGCGAAGGCCTGATCGACGAGCGCGAGGCGGTCAAGCGCGTCGCCCCCGGCTCGCTCGACCAGCTGCTGCACCCGACGCTGGACCCCAACGCCAAGCGCAGCGCCCTGTCCAAGGGCCTGCCGGCCTCGCCGGGCGCCGCTTGCGGCACGGTCGTCTTCTCCGCCGACGAGGCCGAGACCCGCGCCGCCAAGGGCGAGAGCGTCATCCTGGTCCGCATCGAGACCTCGCCCGAGGACATCCACGGCATGCACGCCGCCAAGGGCATCCTGACCACCCGAGGCGGCATGACCAGCCACGCGGCGGTGGTCGCCCGCGGCATGGGCCGGCCCTGCGTCGCCGGCGCCGGCGGGGTGGTCGTCGACTACAACAGCCAGCAGCTGCGCGCCGGCGGCAAGACCGTGCAGGCCGGCGAGACCATCACCCTCGACGGCGCCACCGGCGAGATCTTCCTCGGCGCCGTGGCCATGGTGGAGCCGAAGCTGTCCGGCGACTTCGCGACCCTGATGGGCTGGGCCGACAAGGTCCGCCGCCTGAAGGTGCGCGCCAATGCCGAGACCCCGCTCGACGCCGACACCGCCAAGAAGTTCGGCGCCGAGGGCATCGGGTTGTGCCGCACCGAGCACATGTTCTTCGACCCGGCCCGCATCGGCGCCGTGCGCCAGATGATCATGTCCGAATCGGAAGGCGGCCGCCGCGACGCCCTGGCCAAGCTGCTGCCCTTCCAGCGCGACGATTTCGTCGAGCTGTTCCGCATCATGGCCGGCCTGCCGGTGACCATCCGCCTGCTCGACCCGCCGCTGCACGAGTTCCTGCCCCACAAGGAGGAGGAGCTGGCCGAGGTGGCGCGCAGCCTGGGCGCGGACCTGGCCACCATGCAACGCCGCGCCGCCGACCTGTCGGAAGCCAATCCGATGCTCGGCCATCGCGGCTGCCGCCTGGGCGTGACCTATCCCGAGATCTACGAGATGCAGGCGCGCGCCATCTTCGAGGCCGCCGTCGCCATCGCCCTGGAAACCGGCAGGGCCCCGGTGCCGGAGATCATGATCCCGCTGGTCGCGGCCAAGCGCGAGCTGGAGATCACCCGCGCCCAGATCGACAAGGTCGCCAAGGAGGTCTTCGCCGAGGCGGGCCAGGAGATCGAATACCTGGTCGGCACCATGATCGAGCTGCCGCGCGCCTGCCTGACGGCCGACGCCATCGCCGGCGTCGCCGACTTCTTCAGCTTCGGCACCAACGACCTGACGCAGACCACCTTCGGCCTGTCGCGCGACGATGCCGGCAAGTTCCTGCCCTACTACGTCGAGAAGGGCATCCTGCCGAAGGACCCCTTCGTGTCGATCGACCCGGAAGGCGTCGGCGCCCTGGTGCAGATCGCGAAGGACAAGGGCCGCAGCGTGAAGCCGGAACTGAAGCTGGGCATCTGCGGCGAGCACGGCGGCGACCCGGCCTCGATCCAGTTCTGCGAGGCGACGGGGCTGGATTACGTGTCCTGCTCCCCCTACCGCGTCCCGGTCGCCCGGCTGGCCGCGGCGCAGGCGGCCCTGGCCGGTGGGTCAGATCGGACGGCCTGAAGAGAAGCCAGGGTAGGATTTTGAAGGCTGGGGGAAGAATGAATTCTTCCCCCAGACCCCCATCATTCTTTTCTATCACCGGCCGTTGAGTGACCTGCGCTTCGTCGTTGCCCGCACCAGGGCATCACGGCGGGGCGCATTTTTTATGAGTGCAGCGTCCCGCCTGGTCGGCAGCGCGCGGCAGCACTGACAGAAAAAAGATGGGGTCCAGGGGAATTCATTCCCCTGGCCTACCCCTGTCTTCCCGTCAGGCCACCCTGTTCCCACTGACCGGCACCGACGCGAAGTTCCGCAGCCGGGCTTCGATCGTCTGGAACAGCGTGCGCTGCGCCGGGGTCAGCGGCGCGTCCGGGCGTTCCGTCCGGTGTTCCAGCCAGCGGGCCACGGCGCCGGCCCCCTGGCGGTGGGCGGCGGCGACCAGGCCGCCTTCGGTCAGGGTGATCGGCCGGCCATCGATGCCGGTCAGGTTGCGCCCGGCCTGGGCCAGGGCGCCGTTCGCCTTCAGCTGCTGGTTGGTGCGCTGCAGATAGGCGGCCATGGCGGCTTCCTGGGCGGCGGGGCGGGCCAGGAAATCGGCCTCGCTCTGCACGCCGGCGGCGGCGGCGCGGTCGGTCCAGCGGCCGGCCCCGTCCTTCCAGCCGATATCGGTCAGCGCCACGGGCAGCAGCTGGTAGCGGCCGAGCGCGCCCGAGCGATCGTTGCGCACGGTGTAGCCGCGGCAGGGCTCGCCGGCGGTGCCTTCGGCGGCGGCCAGCCCGTCGCGCAGCGCATTGGCGGCGACCTGCGGCTGGGCGGCGCGGGCATAGGCGCCGCGGCCGGCCTGCACGGCGGCGGTCGTGGTGGCGGGGGC
>NZ_CACSJM010000128.1 GCF_902706185.1 Roseomonas sp. 18066
GCGGGGCCTCCGCAGGGGCCTCCACGGGGGCCTCCGCGGGGGCCTCGGCGCCGGGGATGCGGATGCCGCGGGTGCGCGGTCGCAGCTGCTCGATCAGGCTCTGCGCCGCGGCGCCGGCCTCGGCCTCGCCGGCGGCGCGCGGCGCCGAGAGCGGCAGCAGCATCGGCACGCCCAGCAGCGGGGCCAGCAGCATCATCCTCGCGCCACGGGTCATCGCCCAGCCTCCTCCTGCATCGCGGCGGGATGGTCCGCCGCCTCGAAGATCGCCTCGCGCGCGTCGCGCCGGCGCGGCGCGGCCTGGCCCATCCAGCTGGTCCAGCCCAGCCGCCCGCCACCCCCCAGCGCCACGGCCGGCACGGCGGCGGCGGCCAGCACCAGGTTGACCGCGAAGCCGGTATCCAGCCCGACATGCAGCCGGGTCAAGGCCACGAGACGGTGATGCCGCTGCGTGCCGGGCAGAAGCGCCTCGAAGTGATCGCGCGGCAGCGGGCCGATGCGGATGACGAAGCGCGACTGCGCGTCCCAGACCTGGGCGCCCAGCGCCGTGCTCAGCCCCAGCGCATTGTGCTGCCGCCCGGCGCCGAGGCGCGAGCGCTCGGTCTCCGGCAGCCGCAGCCAGCCGCCGGCGAATTCCTCCAATTCGACCGGGAAGCCGACCTCCTCCTGCAGCAGCGCGCGCAGCCGCTCGGCCGAGCGCATCCGCGGCGCCAGGTTGCCGGCATGGAACAGCAGCGCGGCCGCCGGCACCCCAGCGCGCGGCGCCAGGCCCGGCGTGCCGAGGCCGATCGCCGCCGCCAAGGCGCGCTCCGCCGGCAGCGGGTCCCGCGTCGGCCGGTACTTGCGCCCGGCCGAGGCCCAGAGCCCGGCGAAACGGCCACCCAGCAGGTCGACGAAGGCATGCAGCGCCTCGGAGCGCTTGCGCTTCTCCTGGGCCACCGTCGCGGTGTGGTGGCGCGGCAGCACGCCGCCCGGGCCGATCAGCCCGAAGGCGCCCAGCGTCAGCTGCCGCTTCGCCGGATCGGCCGCGACGACGGCGGCGGTCGGATGCAACAGCCGCGCGGTGGAGCGGTAGCGCAGGCTTCGCGGATCGCCCTGGCCGCTGACGATGTCGATCGCCTGGTCGAGCTCGAAGCGCTGCGGCGTCCTGACCAGGCGTTCGAGCGGCGTCACAGCAGCACGCGCGTGCCGCTGCGCGGCGTCCAGCGCGCGGCGATCCCGGCCCGCCCGCGCAGCACCACCTGGCAGCGGGTGAAGGCGTTCACAGACACCTGCAGCGCCAGGAAGCGCTCCAGCACGGCGGCCAGCAGATGCAGCCCGCCGGCCTGCCAGCCCGCCGGGTCGAAAGCCAGGGTGACGTCCAGGCCACGGACAAAGGCCCCTGCCCTTCCGCCCGGCAGCCGCGCGACGCCGGGCCGCGCCTCGACGGCGACGAGGGCAGCAATCGCCGCACGGTTTTCCGGCGTGTCGCGCAGGTCGTGCAGCCGCAGCATTTCCTTCAGCGCCAGCGCGCCCTGCTCGCCGCCGGTGATGCCCAGGTGGTTCAGGGCCAGATGGGAAATCAGCTTCCAGGCGCTGCGTTCCTGCAGCCCGGGGCGGAGCGTTGGCGTCGGCGCCGACAGACATTCGGCGCCGTCGAGCGAGACGCCGCCATCGGCGACGCGCAGCCGTGGCTGGCCACCGCCGAAGGGCAGCATCGAGGGAAGGTCGCGGTTGCAGCAGAGCGCATCGATGCTGAGCACCGCATCGGCCGGCCGCGCCGGATCGAAACCCGGGTCGCGCAGCGCCAGATGCGTCTGCGTGCCGCCGAGCGGCGCCGCGGCCGGGCGGCGCAGCGCCAGGTAGTGGATGTCGCCCGCCGTCTCGTCCGGCTCGACACGGCCGAGGCGATGAAACGGCAGCACCTCGCGCCGGCTGCCATCGGGGCGGCTTTCGCGCAGGCGGGTGAGCGAATGGACTTCCAGCGCCGCCGGGCGCCGCGCATCGGGCATGACCTGCCATTCGCTGCGGGTGCCGTCCAGCGCGATGGGCTCGCAGCGCTGCGGGAACAGGTTGATCGCCGGGGTGCAGCCGAGGGCGAAGCTGTCGGCGGTGACCGAGCGCTCCAGCTCCGGCACCGCGCGCGACAGCCAGATGAATATTTCCAGCCGGTCGCCCCGCTGCATCAGGCTGCGCGCTTCCAGCCCGTCCAGCTCGAGGTACAAAAACTTCTCCGGGAAGGCGAAGTACTCGGTGAGCAGGCGGTAGCCGTCGAAGGCGCGGTTGGGCCAGGGCAGCGCCGCCTCCGCCCGGTCGAAGCCGACAGGGCGCAGCCGCGAGGCGTCGAGGATGGTGGGCGACGGGTCGGAGGGCCCGTCGGCCAGCGCGATGGACAGCACCGACTGGCTCAACACCTCGTGCAGCAGCGCCGCCTGGGAGCCGGCGCCGCGCAGATGCAGCCGCAGCTTGTCGAGGCCGAGCTCGGCCATCGGCAGGTCGGGGGTCAGCGTGCGGAAACTCAGTCGCAGGCAGGCCGCGGCGCCGGCCGCCGCGCGGTTCAGCGGCGCGGCGATCGGCAACCCGGTCAGCCGCGCCTGCTCCAGCACCAGCGGCCAGAGGGTGACGTCATGGCAGGTGCGGAAGCGCACCGGCTCGCCGCGCACCGGCTCGGTTTCCACCGCCAGCCCGCGCGGGATGGCGACGGGGCCGCGCAGCTCGGCGCCGGGGCGCAGCCGCAGCGTGGTCATCGACGGCACCGGCGCCAGCATCTGCGGCGACAGCATTTCCAGCAGCGCATCGGAGATTTCGGGCAGCTCGTCGTCGAGGCGCTGCTGCGCGCGGGCAGCGAGGAAGGCGACGCCTTCGAGAAGCCGCTCGACATAAGGATCGTCGGCGGTGTCGCCGGAAAGACGCAGCCTGCCTGCGACCTTGGGATAGGCCTCGGCGAACTCCCCCGCCTCCCGCCGCAGCGCGGCGAGTTCCCGGTTGTAGAAAGGCAGCAGAGCATCACTCATGAGGGGCGGACGGTGACGTCGAGCGTCGCCGGGCGTAGCACCGTCTCGAAGGCGATCTGCTCCGGCGCCGGATCGGTGCGCAGCACGGCCTCGACCCGCAGCCGCAGCACGCGGTCGAGCTGGTCGCGCTGGCGGTCGTCGATCTGCACGCTGACGGCGGCCAGCCGCGGCTCGAAGCGGCGCAGGCTGACCTCGACCTCGCGGGCCAGGGCCAGCCGCGCCTCCTCGGTGGTGAAGCTGCCGGCGGTGGGGTCGGGCACGCCATAGCCGAGCGGCGACACCGCCAGCTCCGTCAGCCCGGGCGGCAGCGGCAGGCGGCGGCGGCGCGCATTGAGCAGCGCCTCGACATCGCGGCGCACCGCCTGGCGCATGGCTTCGATCGCCATGGGCTGGGTCGGCGTCGGATCGGCCGGCGCCGCCGGATCGGCATCCAGCAGCCGGTCGAGCAGCGGCAGATGGATGCGCCGCGCCTCGCTCATGCGAAGTCGAGCCGGGTGATCTCCGCCGGGGTCAGCGCGCCCTCCCCGGCCAGCCAGAGCCGCAGCCCGGTGCCGCGCACCGGGCCGGGCGTCTCGCTCCAGACGGTTTCGCGGCCCAGCTTCTGCGCGTCGTTGTCAGCCTTCTGCGGGTAGAGCATCGGCACGAAGACCAGCCCCTCGGTGCCGTCCTTCAGCACCAGCGTGGCGCGGCGCCAGGCCAGGTCGCGGGCGCGGCGGATCGGTTCGAAAGCGAGCTGGGCGATGCGCTCCAGCGGCACCCACATCGCGTCGCCGCCGCTGGTCAGCACCTCGAGCTGCGGCGCGAAGATGTCGTCGGCATCGCGGAAATCGTCGAAAGCGGTGCCGTCGGCGCTCCCGGCGATGCGCGGGCGCAGCGTCTCGGCCTCTTCCGCCGCGACGGTGGCGCCCTCGGCATCGCCGGCGCGGGCCAGGGTCAGCGCGCGCAGCGCCGCCCGCTGCGCCGGCGTCGGATCGTCGCCCTGGAATCTCGGCAGGGCGCCGCTGGCGAAGAAGGCATGGCGCTGCTGCTCGCCGCGCAGCAGATGGCGGAATTCCAGCACCGCCGGCGAGGGCTCGGCCTGAAGCACCGCGTCGAGCGCCTTGTCGGCGCGATCGACCTCGCCATTGAGCAGAAAAAATTCGGCGAGCAGCCAGCGCAGGCCGGAGTCGCGCGGATTGCCGCGGACGGCAGCGATGGTGGCGGCCAGCGCGCCGGAAAGATCGCCGGCCTGGAAGGCGAGGCTGGCGGGGTCCTGGGTGGTGCTCATGCCGCGGCGGCTCCCGGCGCCTGGAGATCGGTCACCAGACGGAAGGCGGCGCCGACCTCGTCCAGCTGATAATGTGGCTTCAGATGCAGCACGCAGCCATAGACGCCGGGGCGCCCGGGCTGCTCCTGCACGCTGACGCGGGCGTTGCGCAGCGGATAGCGCGCGGCACTTTCGCCCAGCGCGCTGCCGGAGGAATTGGTGAAGCCGGTGAGCCAGCGCTGCAGCTGCCGCTCCACCTCCTCCGGCGTGCGGAAGGCGCCGACCATGTCGCGGCCCATCACCTTGATGCAATGCGCGAAGCGGCTGACGCAGAGGATGGCGTTGAACTGCGCCGACAGCCGCTGATTGGCCTCGGCCGCCTCGCCGGTCATGCGCGGCGGACGGTGCAGCGCGGGGGCGGCGGCGAAGGTCAGCTCCGGCAGGGATTCGAGCCCCAGCAAGGGAAGGATGCCGGCCTCGACCAATTGCCGTTCCTGCAGGTCGGTCAAGGCAAGCTCCACCGGCGGACGCGGCGGCTTGCCCGGCGCATCGCCGGACAGGCGGTCGACCGGCAGCGCATCGACGACGCCGCCCATGGCATCCTCTGCCACCGCGGCGCCGCGCAGATCGGCCGGCCAGCCATAGCGGGCGAAGGCGCGCAGCACGACGGCGCCCATGGCATAGACCGGGCTGGTCCAGACGCGACCGCCCAGATCGCCGCGCGGCCGGAAACCATCGGCGCGGACGCCGTCATCGGCCCAGGGGCTGCGCGCCAGCATGCGCGGCAGCAGCAGCGCCAGGAAGCGCGTGTCCTCGCGCTGCTGCAGGCCGCGCCAGCGACGATGCGCCTCGTCGCGCAGGGCTTCGGTGAGGTCGAGGGCGGGATTGGCCTCGCTATAGTCGTCCAGGCCGAACAAGGCCGGATGCGCAGCGATGGCGGTGGGGGCGAAGGCGGCGGCGGCGACGGCGGCCAGCGCATCGAGCCCAGCCATGTCGTCGCTCGGGCTGCCCGGGCCCGGCGCGTGGCGCAGCGCGTAATCGGCCAGCAGCAGGCCGAAGGGCTCGCCGCCCGGCTTGCCGAATTCCTCTTCGTAGACAGCACGGAACAGCGCGGACTGGTCGAATTCCGCGGCGCGCTGGAAGTCGCGGCACAGCTCCGGCCAGCGCACCACCAGCAGGCGCAGCCGCACCCGCGCGCCATAGGGCAGCCGCCCGGCCAGCCAATGCAGCCCACGCCAGGAGCCTTCCAGCTGCTGCAGGCGCGGCGATTCGAGAAGCGCCGCGAGCTGCGCGTCGATCATCGCGTCCAGCGCCGCGACATCGCGATCGATCGCCTCGCACAGCGTTTCTGCATCCGGGAAGCGCTGCGCGCCGAACCAGTCGGCGAGCCGGCCCTCAATGGCGAAGGCCGCGAGATCGGCAGCCGCTTCCGCCGCCGCCGTCCCGAGGAAACGGCCGGCCAGCACCGCCTCGCGCAGCGCGATGCCGGCCGTCATGGTCACGCCTTGTGCGGGATCCGCGCCACCATCCGCATGGAGGTGGTCAGCTCCTCCATCTGCAGCCAGGGGCGCATATAGGCGACGGCGTTGTAGACGCCCGGCTTGCCCGGCACTTCCTTCACCTCGACCTTCGCCTCGCGCAGCGGGTATTTCGCCTTGCTCTCCGGGCCGGCATTCTCGTTGGCGTTGACATAGTTCTTGATCCAGCGGTTGAGCCAGACCTCGCAATCGCTCGCCTCCATGAAGGAGCCGATCTTGTCGCGCGCCATCACCTTGAGGAAATGCGCGAAGCGGCCGGTCGCCATCAGATAGGGCAGCCGCGCCGAGATGGCGGCATTGGCCGTGGCTTCCGGTCGATCATACTTCTTCGGCTTCTGGACCGACTGCGCCCCGAAGAAGACGGCGTGATCCGTGTTCTTGTAGTGGCAAAGGGGAAGAAAGCCGAGCGCCGACAGCTCCGCCTCGCGCCGGTCGGTGATGCCGATCTCGGTCGGGCATTTGGCGTCGGTGTCGCCATCGTCGGAGACGAAGGTGTGGGTCGGCAGGTTGGAGACCTTGCCGCCACCCTCGGCGCCGCGGATGGCGACGCAGAAGCCGTTCTGCGCGAAGGCGTCGGTCAGCCGCGCGCCCATCACATAGGCGGCGTTCATCCAGCAATAGTTGTCATGCGACATCTGCTGCGGGCGACCGGCGGCATCGGCTGGCGCTTCCTCATAGCCGAAATCGTCGACCGGCACGGTGCCCTCGCCATAGGGCAGGCGGGCGATGACGCGCGGCATCACCAGGTTGACGAAGCGGCTGTCCTCGGTCTCGCGGAAGGCGCGCCACTTGGTGTATTCGGCGGTCTCGAAGACCTTGGCCAGGTCGCGCGGCTTCGACAGGTCGCGCCAGTCGTCGAAGCCGAACATGCCGGCGCCGGCGGCCGAGATGAAGGGCGCGAAGGAGGCGGCAGCGACGTTGGAGACCAGGCGCAGCGTCTCGACATCGTCCGGATGGTTGGTCCATTCGTAGTCGCCGATCAGCGCGCCATAGGGCTCGCCGCCCGGCATGCCGAACTCGTTCTCATAGAGCTTCTTGAACAGCTGCGACTGGTCGAACTCCGTCGCGCGCTGCAGGTCGCGCGACAGCTCGCGCTTCGAGGCCTGCAGCAGCCGCAGCTTCAGCGAGGTGCCGGTCTCGCTGTTCTTCACCAGATACTGCAGCCCGCGCCAGGAGCCTTCCAGCTTCAGGAAGCGCTCATTGTGCATCACCGCGTTCAGCTGCTCGCTGACCTTGCGGTCGATCTCGGCGATGGCGCGGTCGAAGGTCTGCTGCAGGTTGCGGCTGAAGGTGACGGTGCCCTTCAGCGCCTCCTCGGTCAGCGCCTTGATCAGCTCCTGCGCGCGGTCGCGCTCGGTCTGGCGCGTGGCGCCCAGCACCTGGTCGAGCAGGCCGGCGCCGGCTTCCGTCTCGCTGGTCGCGGCGGCAGCGGCGCTGCCCTTCTGCGTGCCGCTCATGCCTTGGGCTCCTGCTGGCCCAAGCCAAGCTCGCCGGACAGCTTCTGCAGCTTCGCCTGGTCCTGCAGGACTTCCTCGAGCAAGCCTTCAAGCTCTTCCGAGCGATCGACCTTGCTCATCAGGTCGCGCAGCTTGGCGCGGGTCTCGAGCAGCGCTTTCAGCGCCGGCACCTGGTCGGCGACGCGGGCGGGCGAGAAATCCTCCATCGAGCGGAACTTCAGGTCCACCGCCATCTGGCTGCCATCGCCCGCCAGCGTGTTGTCGACCTTCAGCTTCAGCCCCGGCTGCACGCGGGCCATGACGTCATCGAAGTTGTCACGGTCGATCTGGACGAACTTGCGCTCGGCCAGCGGCTTCAGCGGCTCGGCCGGGTCGCCGGCGAAATCGCCCATCACGCCGACGACGAAGGGCAGCTCGCGCTCGATCTCGGCGCCCTCGGTCTCCACCTGATAGGTGATATGGACGCGCGGCTTGCGGACGCGCGCCAGCTTGTCGTGAACGCTACCGCTCATGCAGGCGATCTTCCTCTGGTCAGGGTCAGGGCGCGCGAGGCGCCCCGTGCCGCTTCGTTCCGTCTATGCGATATTCGCGCGTGACGATGATCGAAGCCGCGGCCGAGAGCAAGCTGACGAAGCCGCTACCAGACGATGCCCTTCGGCTCGGAAACCGGCGCCGCTTCCGGCGCAGGCGTCGGATTTTCCTGCGTCTGCATCGGCAAAGGCGGCGAAACGGCGGGGCCGGGCCTGATGCCGAGCATGCTCAACATTGCGTGACGGACCGCCGCATCGGGCAGCACCTCCTCCAGCAGCGCCGGCAGCGGCATGCGCGCGCGCCGCGCCAGCGTCTCGATCGCATAGGCCAGCGGCGAATGCGGCTCGGTCTGGCGGAAGAAGACGGCGAGGCTTTCCAGCTGGCGGATCGCGCTTTCGCGATTGAGCGCCGCAACGGGTGGCGCGGCGATGACGGCCGGTGTCGCGGTCACGACTTCCGGCGCGGCGACAGGCGGCGGCGGCGCGGCCTCCATGACGGGCGCGGCCTTGCCGCCGAATCGCGTGGCGAGCGCGACGAGGCGCGCCAGCACATCCGTCACACGCCGCGCCGGCGGCGCCGCATCGCCGAAACGCGCGGTGAGCTGCGCGTCGAAGCCGTCCCAGGCCTCGGCCGCGGCGCGCGCCGCATCGCCCAGCGCGCGCCATTGCGCGCCGGCGGCGGCGGCCTCCTGCTCCAGCACGGAGAGAATCGGGATGCCGCTGGCATGGCGCGCCTCGCGCCGCTTGGCATCGGCCAGCGCCGCCGTGTCCTCCGCCAGGTTCCAGAGATAGAGAGAGACCGCGCTGCCATCGGCGCGGCGGAACATCGGCAGGCGGCGCAGCGGCTGCATCAACGTGCCATCCGCCGACTGCCCGGCAAGGCCCGCCAGCGGCGCGGCGCGGCCCTCCAGCCCATCCTCGTCGGGCAGCGGGTAGGCGGCGTCCCAATAGCCCTCCAGCAGGCCGGAGAGCAGCGCGGCGGCGTCGCGCAGCCCTTCCAGCCCGTCGAGCCGCACCAGCGCCTCGGCCAACCAGGCGGCGATCTCCAGGTCGCGCGACTGCTCGGCCACGCACAGCGTGCCCAGCCGCTTCACCTCGCGCCAGGGCTGCGGCACGCCCTCCTCGCCTTCGGCGGCGTCCTGCGCCCGCTCCTCGGCGCGCGCCTCCGCCCGCGCGTCGCGCAGCTTCTGATAGGGCGAGCTCGGCGAGTAGTCCTCGCGCAGGTCGCGGCCGACGCCGCCCTCGCCTTGCCGCAGTGGCGCCAGCATTTGCGCCAGGTCGATCACCGTCTTCATCGCCGACGCCATTCCCCGTCTTCGCTGTCGCCCACTTTCTTGTCATGCAAGAGCGCGTGAGGCAACGCCCGGAACGACGCGCAAGCGCATCGGGTCAGTTGCCCCGCCTCAGTCTTGTGCATATGGAGAGTGCCCAGCAACGGAGGCGCGAACAGGCATGGTGTCGTTGGATCTGAAGTCGCTCGTCGGGCGGCTCGACGAACTCTGCCGTCGCCAGCTGGAATCCGCGGCAGGCCTGACGCTGTCGCGCAGCCACTACAATGTCGAGGTCGAGCACCTGCTGCTGCGCATCGTCGAGCAGCCGGGTTCTGACATTTCCGCGATCCTTTCCGCCAGCGGCATCGATGCCGGGCGCGTGGTCACGGAGCTGACACGCGCGCTGGACAGGATGCGCACCGGCAACAGCCGCGCGCCGGCGCTGTCTCCCGATATCGTGACCCTGCTGCGCGAGGCCTGGCTGATCGCCTCGCTTGAAGACCAGGCCTCGCGAATCCGTTCCGGGCATCTGCTCGCCGCGCTGCTGTCGGAAGACACGCTGCGCCGCGCCATCCTCGACGGCGCGCCGGCCCTCGCCAAGCTGTCCCCCGAGGCGCTGCGGCGCGATCTCGCGGCGCTCACCGCCGGCAGCGAGGAGGCGCAGGCCGCTGCCAATGCTCCCGGCGATGCGCCGGCCGCGGCGGCGCCCGCCAGCGGCGGCGCGCTGGAGCAATATTGCACCGACCTCACCGCGCAGGCGGAGAGCGGAAAGATCGATCCGATCCTTGGCCGTGACGCGGAAATCCGCCAGGCCATCGATATCCTGACGCGGCGGCGGCAGAACAACCCGATCCTCACCGGCGAGCCCGGCGTCGGCAAGACGGCGGTCGCCGAAGGCCTGGCGCTGCGCATCGCCGCCGGCGACGTGCCGGAGGCGCTTGCCGGCGTGCGGCTGCTGTCGCTCGATCTCGGCCTGCTGCAGGCGGGCGCGGGGATGAAGGGCGAGTTCGAGAACCGCCTGCGCGGCGTCATCGATGGCGTCAAATCCAGCCCGAAGCCGATCGTGCTGTTCATCGACGAGGCGCATACGCTGATCGGCGCCGGCGGGCAGCAGGGGCAGAACGACGCCGCCAATCTGCTGAAGCCGGCCCTGGCGCGCGGCGAGCTGCGCTGCCTCGCCGCCACCACCTGGGCCGAGTACAAGAAGTATTTCGAGAAGGACGCGGCGCTGACCCGGCGCTTCCAGGTGGTGCAGGTGGCCGAGCCGTCGGAGCCGCTGGCCGCCGCCATGCTGCGCGGGCTGGTCGCGGTGCTGGAGAAGCATCACGGCGTGCGCATCCTCGACGAGGCGGTGGCCGAGGCGGTGCGGCTCTCGGCGCGCTACATCCCGGCGCGGCAATTGCCCGACAAGGGTGTCTCTCTCCTCGACACCGCCTGCGCCCGCGTCGCGATGAGCCAGAGCGCCCTTCCCGCCCCGCTCGAGGACCGCCAGCGCCGCCTGTCGCTGATCGCGACGGAAAGCGGCGCGCTGGCCCGCGAGGCGGCGAGCGGCGCCAACCACGCGGCGCGGCTGCAGGCGCTGGAGGAAGAGCGCGCGACGCTGGAACAAGAGCTGGCCGCGTTGCAGCAGCGCTGGGACGAGGAGCGCGCGCTGATCACGACCTTGCGCGACCTGCGCGCCCGCGCCGAGGCCGACGACGGGGAGGCGCGCGCCGAGCTGGCGACCACTTCCGCCACGCTGCGCGATATCCAGAAAGAAAACCCGCTGGTGCATCCGGTGGTCGATGCCCAGGCGGTGGCCGAGGTGGTCGAGACCTGGACCGGGATTCCCGTCGGCCGGATGATGGGCGACGAGATCCGCAACGTCCTCGACCTGAAGGCGCAGCTGGAGCAGCGGGTGATCGGCCAGCCGCATGCGCTGGAGGCGATCGCCCAGGCGGTGCGCACGCATCGCGCGGGGCTCACCGATCCGCGCAAGCCGGTCGGCGTCTTCCTGATGGCCGGCACCTCCGGCGTCGGCAAGACCGAGACGGCGCTGGCCCTGGCCGACCTTCTGTATGGCGGCGAGCAGAACCTCACCGTCATCAACATGAGCGAGTTCAAGGAGGAGCATAAGGTCTCCCTCCTGATGGGCGCGCCGCCGGGCTATGTCGGCTACGGCGAAGGCGGCGTCCTCACCGAGGCGGTTCGCCGCCGACCCTATTCGGTCGTGCTGCTCGACGAGATGGAGAAGGCCCATCCCGGCGTGCAGGACGTCTTCTACCAGGTCTTCGACAAGGGGCAGATGAAGGACGGCGAGGGTCGCGACATCGACTTCCGCAACACCATCATCATCATGACCTCGAATGCCGGCACCGACACCATCGCCAAGCTCTGCGCCGATCCCGACCTGGCGCCGGAGCCGGCAGCCCTGACGGAAGCGCTGCGGCCCGACCTGCTGTCGTGGTTCAAGCCGGCCTTCCTCGGTCGCTGCAATGTCGTGACCTACTACCCCCTCGCGCCCGCCGTGCTGCGCCAGATCGTGGCGCTGAACTTCCGGCGGATCGAGCGGCGGCTGCGCGAGGCCTATGGCGTCGCGCTGCGGGTGGATGACAGCGTGCTCGACACCATCGCGGCACGTTGCACCGAAGTGGACAGCGGTGCGCGCAACATCGAGACGATCCTGACGCGCACCCTGTTGCCCGAGCTGTCGTCGCGCATCCTCGCGCGGCTGATGGAAGGCAAGACCCTGACGCATGTCCATCTCGGCATGGGGGCGGACGGGCAGTTCGACTACGACATCGGCGCTGACGCGGCCTGACGCCGCGGATCCCGGACAAAGAAGGTCAAGGAGTCCAACATGGCGATCTACATGAAGTATCAGGGCGTGGACGGCGAGAGCACCACCCAGGGCTTCGAGAAGCAGATCGAGCTGCAGTCCTTCCAGCTCGGCGTCGGCCGCGGCATCTCCACCGCCCGCGGCACCTCGACCCGCGAATCCTCGGAAGCCAGCGTCAGCGAGATCACCCTGACCAAGCTGACCGACGGCGCCTCGATCAAGCTGTTCGAGGAATCGCTCTACGGCAAGCTGGACCATGAGGTGGTCATCACCTTCGTGCGCACCCAGACCGGCGGCGGCGTGCAGCCCTATCTGCGCTACACCCTGACCGGCGCCGGCGTCAGCGGCTTCACGCTGAGCTCCGGCGGCGACCGGCCGAACGAGACGGTCAGCCTGAACTTCGACAAGATCGAGATGAGCTACGGCACCATCGGCGACGACCAGTCCGGCAGCAACTCGTCGAGCACCTACGACCTGGCGACCGCCAAGCGCTCGTAAGCGGCCTTGCCGCGGAGGCCGCAAGGCCTCCGCGGTGCTTCAGCGATGCGGCTGGACGGTGTCCTCGGCGAGGCCGTTGGATGACGGGCGCAGCACCACGGCGCTGACGTTGTCGCGCGCGCCGGCCTTCAGCGCCGCCTCGATCAGCGCCCGCGCATCGGCGCCCTGCCGCAGCAGCAGGGCAAGCGACGCCTCGGGCACCGCCTTGAACAGCCCGTCGCTGCACAGCAGGAAAAGATCGCCGGGCTGCACCGCGCCGGAGATTTTCTCCAGCTCCGCCCCGGACTCGCCGCCGCCGATCGCGCGCAGGATGACATTGGCCTGCGGATGGCGCTCGGCGTCACCGGCCGCCAGCTCACCGGCATCGACCATCTGCTGCACCAGGCTGTGGTCGCGGGTCAGCGGCTTCAGCACGCCGTCGCGCAACCGGTAGGCGCGGCTGTCCCCGGCCCAGAGACAGGCGAAATGCGCCTGGCGCAGCAGCAGCGCCACCACCGTCGTCGCCATCACCCGCCCGGGGCCCAGCGCGGCGGCGCGACGGCGCAGCTCGGCATCGGCCGCACCCAGGCGCAGGCGGATCTGCGCCAGCATCTCGACGGCCGACAATCCGGGCGGCACGCCTTCCAGCGCGGCGGCGGCGGCAGCGGCCGCGACATCGCCGCCGCCATGCCCGCCAGCGCCATCGGCCACCGCCCACAGGCCGAGATCGGGCCGCTGCACCACCGCATCCTCGTTGCGGCTGCGCAGCGTGCCGGCATGGGTGCAGGCGTCGGAGCGGAAGCCGCTCATGCCGGCCCCAGCAGCTGGAAGACGTGCTGCGGCGGGATCAGCCTCGGCACCGGCCAGTCCTGCGCCGCGTGCCACCAGCCGCTGGCGAGGTTTTCGCCCGACGGCTCCGGCAAGGCGGCGGCCAGCCGGTCGGCGTCCCAGACTTCCGTCAGCGCGCGGCGCGCCAACTCCTGCAGATCGGCGAACCATTCGGCGCCGGGCGGCGGCACCGGCGCCGCCAACAGCACAAAAAACCGCCGGCCGACGGCGTCGCGGCCGGGGGCCATGACGCCGCTGACCGGCAGCGCGCCGCAGGCGCCGGCGGGCAGCGCCAGGCACCAGCAGGGCGTGGCGTCGTAGCGCGCGGCGAAAGCCTCGGCGCCGAGCCGTTCCTCGGCGGCCTGCAGCCCGGCGGCGGCCCAGCCGTCGAAGCCAGCGACCAGCTCGCTCGGCAGGTGGCGGCGGACGAAGTCGCCATGCGCGGGGAGCTTGCCGAACAGCCCGGTCATGGCGCCAGGCTCGGGCAGCGGAAACGCGACAGCTCCGGCAGGTTGAAAGGGTTGATGCTGCTGCCGGCACGCAGCTCGAAGACGGCGGCGCGGTCGCCCTGGCTGACGGTCAGGCGATAGCGCTCGCCGGCCAGGCGTTGCAGCGAGCTCTGCCGCCCCAGCACCAGCCGCAGCGCCGACCAGCCGCCATCCAGCGCCAGCGGCCCGGCCATCGCCGGCGGCTCGAAGGCCAGCGTCGTGTTGCCGCGCGACGGCCAGGACAGCAGCACCGGCCGCCCGCCGCCGCCGGAAGGCAGCTCGTTGCGGACGCCTTCGGCCTCCAGGATTGCGCTGGTCGAGCCCATGTCGAGCCCCTGTGGGATCAGCTCGAAGCGCAGGCCCCCGCCGGCCATGCCGGGGAAAAAGGCGTCGCGGATCGCCTGGGCGCGCTGGAACTGCGCCAGGTCGGCCGCGCTGACCGGCGGCGCCAGCCCGTCGGTCGCCATCGGCCGCCAGGGATCCTGGCTGGTATCGGCATAGGGGCGGACATTCTGGGCGAAGAACTGGTCCAGCGCGCCGCCCGGGGCGAAGAGGCGGGCAAAGTCGTCGACCGGGATATCGGCGCCGTCGCGGCGCAGCGGGAAGCGGCCCTCGATGGCGCGGCAGAGCGGCGCCAGCTGCTGCGCGGCGGCGGCGGCGATGGCGGCCTTGGCGCCGCCGGCCCGCGCCGCCTGGGTCGACTGCGCCAGCGCCCGCAGCCATTTGGCCAGCGGCTCGGGCTGGCGCGCGGCCTCGGCCAGCAGGCGCTGGCCGGGGTCGAGCATCCCAGGGGATGGCGGCGGCAGCGCGGTGCCCGGCGGCAGCGAGGCCAGCCGCGCGACCTGGACGTAAAGCTCGCTCACCGTCTTCAGGATGTCTTCGAGTGGCGCGCCGGAGGCGGACAGCAGCGCGGCGAACCGGGTTTCCACCAGACGACCGATCTCGGCGGCGGGGCCGGTCGGGACCGGCACGCCGCCGCCCTGGGGGGCGACCTTCTCGGCCACCGCGCTCGGCGTCAGCTCGCGCGAGATGGCGCGCAGGATGTCGCGCAGCGGCGAATTGGGCGCGCCCAGGATGTTCAGCCCCTCGGCCGCGGCCGGCAGGCCGGCGAAGGGCGGCAGCACCAGCTCGTCCAGCATCGCCTGCCAGGCATCGCCATAGTCGCGGGCATAAAGGGCGAGCACCGCGGCCTCGAGCTGCGCCGGGTCCTCGGCGCCGGCGGCGGCGGCCTCGGGGCCCAGGACCCAGCCCTCGGCGGCGGCGGCGCGGACGGCGCCGGGCAGCGCCGGCAGCAGCTTCTGCTGCAGGCCCGCGAGCGTGTAGAGGCCCGGCACGCCCTCAGTCAGCGGCTTGCCCGAGGCGCGGGTGAAGAAGCGCTGCCCCCCCGCCCCCAGCGCATCGGCCGGGCGCCAGGGCGCGACCTCCGCGCCAGCGGCGGCCAGGCGCGACCAGACGCGCTCGGCCATGGGCAGGCGGGAGAAGACGCGCCGCGCCGTGTCCACCAGGGCGCCGTCGACGGGATACTGGTGGAAGTCCTGGGCGAGCAGCGCGTCGAGATGGCCGAGCAGCGCCTCGCGCTGCGGCTGGTGCAGGGCGCCGGGATAGGCGCGGGCGAAGTCGGCGGCGATCCAGCCGCGGAGGAGCCCGGCATCCATCGGCCCCTGGCGGCCCAGCATCAGATAGGCGCGGGTCGCCTGGTAGAGCACCTCCGGGCGTTGCAGCTCGGCGCGGATCTGCTGCTCCAGCCGGGCCAGCAGCCGCGGCAGCAGGGTGCGATCGAGCGCATGGCGATAGGCCAGCTTGCCGCCGGCCAGCAGCTTTTCCGCCTGGTCGAGGCCGATGCCGGTGGCGGCGGCGATGCCGGCGGCGGGCGGCAGGTCGCGGGCGGCGTCCAGATAGGGCAGCACGCGCAGCAGCTCGCCATCGGTGACCGGGTCGAAGGGGATGCCCTGCGCCGCGGCCTCGGCGCGGGCGATGGCGGCCTCCATGGCCTCGGCGCGGGCGATCTCGCCGGAGCGGATGGTCCAGCCCCAGGCGCCGCCGCCCAACACCAGCAGCAGCGCCAGGGCCCAGGCGCCGGCGGTGATCCAGCGGCGACGGCGTTCGGCACCCCGGTCACGCGCCGCCAGCCGCGCCTCATTGAAGACAACATCGCGCAGCAGGCGGCCGAGGAAGAAGCTGCGCCCCTGCTGCCCTGAGACCTGGGCGACGCGGCGGGCATCGAGGCCGAAGCTGCGCGCCATGGCCCCGGTCAGCCGGTCGATCGGCGAGCCTTCCTGGGTTCCCGAGGTCAGGTAGACGCCGCGCAGCAGCAGCGCCGGGTCCAGCCGCGTGCCGGCGAAGGCGGCCTGGGCGAAGGCGGCCAGCGGCGCCTCCAGCGAGGCCAGCTGGTCGGGGAAGCCGGCGATGGCGGCGCGCTGCGCCGGGCCGCGCTCGGCCTGCAGCCGTTCCAGCAGCCGCGCCTGCAGCCGGTCGAGCAGGGCGCGGAATTCGGCCCCGAAGCGCGGGGTAGCGCCTTCCGGGCCATGCTCCAGCGGGAAGGTGAAGCCCCAGACCTGGGCGCGGGTCTCGCGGTCGAGGTCGTCGAAGGTCTCGGTGAAGCCGGGCAGCAGGTCGGCCTTGGTCACCAGCAGATAGACCGGCAGGCGCTGGCCCAGCTTTTCTTCCAGCTCGCGCACGCGGCGGCGGATGGTGCGGGCATGCTGCTCGCGCTGCTCGGCGGTCAGCGAGGCCAGGGTGTCGACGCCGAAGGCCACCATGACACCGTTCAGCGGCTGCCGCGGCCGGGTCTTCTTCAGGATCGACAGGAAAGAATCCCAGCCGGCCTTGTCGGCGGCGGCGTCCGAATCCTGCGTGGTGTAGCGGCCGGCGGTGTCCAGCAGCACGGCGCGGTCGGACAACCACCAGTCGCAATGCCGCGTGCCGCCGATGCCGGGCAGCTTGCCCTCGGCGGTGGGGAATTCCAGGCCAGAGCGGGCGATGGCCGTGGTCTTGCCGCTGCCGGGCGGGCCGATCAGCACGTACCAGGGCAGCTCGTAAAGGAAGTTTCCCTGCTTCGCCGCGCTGCGGCGGAGCGTCGAAAGCGCCTTCTCGAGGTTGTCCTTCAGCGCCGCGGTCTCTTCGGCGCTGCGGTCCTCGTCCGGGGCGGCGGAGGCCACCGCATCGGTCAAGGCGCGGTCGCGCGCCCGCCGCTGCCGCGCCCGCCACCAGGTCAGGGCGAGATAGATGGCGACAACCAACAGACAAATGACGGCGCGGGACCAGGGGTCCTCGAAGGGGCGGGTGCTGCCGAAGCCCAGCAGCGGCATGAACATCCAGATGACCGGCAGCAGCACCAGCACCGCCGCCAGCCCGGCCAGCGCCGGGATGCTGGCGAAGGCGGAGATCAGCGTCTCCATCTCAGTTCTCCCGCCGGTTCAGCACCAGCACCTCGATGCGGCGATTGGCCTCGCGGCCCTCGGCGGTGCGGTTGTCGGCGACCGGCTCGCTCTCGCCGCGGCCCTCGGCGGTGAAGCGCGCGGCATCCAGCGCCGAGGCGCGGCGGATTTCTTCCAGCGCCGCCTCGGCCCGGGCCTGGGACAGGTGGAAGTTGGACGGAAAGCGGACGGTGCGGATCGGCTGGTTGTCGGAATGGCCGAGGATCTGGGTGCGGCTGGCATCCTCCTCGGCGATGGCCTGGCCGATGCGGGCCAGCAGCGGGGCGAAGCGGTCGTTCAGCGTGGCCGAGCCCGAGGCATATATGCCGCTGCCCTTGATGCGGACCAGGGTGCGCTGGACATCGCCGGTGACGGTGACCAGGCCTTGCGCGATCTCGGGCGCCAGGAACTCTCTCAATCGCGCGGCGAGGGTGGGACGCGGGGGCGCGGCGC